>NZ_JAZGJP010000002.1:0-107257 GCF_036408795.1 Olsenella kribbiana | reverse complement strand
CACCCATCTCACGGAGTCGAAGCGCACGCCCGGAAGGGCCATCATCGCCGCGAGGTCCTCGGCGAAGGCCTTGGGCGCAGGTCCGTGCAGCCTGCTCTTCGCCGTGGCGTTGATCCTCCTGCAGCCGGAGAGCAGCATCGAGTTCAGCGCATCGAGGCTCGGCACGGAGGGCACGGGGACGAGGAGGTTGCGGCGCAGGAACCCCACGGCATTCTCCACCGATCCCTTCTCGTTTCCGGAATCGGGGTTGCAGAACCTGGCCTCGAAGCGGTAATGGGCCCTGAGCTGGGAGAAGAGCTTGGACTCCGTCACCCTGCCGAAGAGCATCCGCCCCGCCTCGGTGGCATTGTCGAGCACGACGAGGCGCGGCACGCGCCCTGCCATCTCGAATATCTCGACGAGCCCCTCGCAGAAGCACTCTGCCTTCTCGCACATCATCGCGATGCAGAAGCGGACGTTCGAATGCGGGAACGTCGCGACGAGGAGCTTCAGCTCGAGCCTCTCACCTGCGACGGTGGCGGTGAAGGTGCCATAGTCGGCCTGCATGGTGCCCGGCGCCCAGTCGAGCTCGAGGAAGCCGTCGCGTGGGGACTGCTCCTGCGCGAGCTTCCATTCCCTCACGAAGCGGCACACCGTCGGATAGGATCCTGCGTAGCCCTGCTCGGCGACGAGCCTGTCGAAGATCTTCTGCGCGCTGTGGCGCTGCTTCCTGGGGACGGAGCGGTCGTCCACGAGTATGCCGACGATAAAATCGGCGTACCTGTCGATTGCAGGCCTCTTCCTCCTTTCCGCCACAGGCGGCTGCGGGGAGAGGTCCTCCATCCTCGAATACTTGTACACGCTGTTGCGGCACACGCCGAGGGCCTCCGCTATCTCGGTCGGCCCGGCTCCGTCGGCATCCATCCGTCTGATACATTGTTGTACGTCAGGGGACACGGTCATCTTTCCTTTCCTCCTTCTGGCGGGACGTTCGTCGCTGTCTTGCCCGCCAGAAAGGAATTGTGGGGCATGGCCGTGACCTCTGGCTCATGTGCGGAGAGATGCCATGTCCCGTGAACGGGATGTGCAGAAACAGATCATCGGGATGTTCAATTCCTGGTGATATTACCGTTCACTTCTTATTGAAAGAAAACAAAACATATGACCAGCTCAGGGGCCCGGCCTTCCCGACGACATCTGGGCATGCTCGGACCGGGGCGTCCACCATGCCGCACGGGCCTGCCGGGACAGGCCCCGGGAGCCCGGGATCCGGCAGTCCATGTCCAGGCGGGCATGCTGCCGGGACAGTGCATGCATCGGGAGCTTCTGGGGACGGATGGAGGAGCAGATGGGAGACACGGCGCATCTCCCTCCGAGGGGGCCATGGCGCCTGCCGGCAGGCACGCCGGCTGCTGCAGCGATCGCAGGGGGCAGGAGCGCCTGGGATGGCTGACCCCCATGGAGCATGCAGGAAGGTTCACTGCCTAGCAGTGTGCGGAGATTGGGGTCCACCTCAGAATGCCTCCGGAAGGATATCTGCGCTGGTAGACATGCCTATTATCCCACTTGGAGGTATCCCGTGCGGCCGGGAGCCCGCGAGTGCGACGCTATTTATTCAGCGTTTCCCTAACAGGTTTCCTCCTTGTGGACAAGCGCGGGAGATATGGAAAAGAATGTCAGCCAAGCTGCGGAGACTGCATGGCCTGGACTTGCTCTTTGAGCCTGCGATCTAGTTCCTCATAGGTCTTTCGGTTTTTCTCGTAGTCCTGTCGACGTTCCTGTTCAGCTTGCTGCTGCTCTTCTGCGTAGGCTATGGTCCTGATCGAATAGACGATAACGACATTCTGGTTCGCCCCCTCGATCGTGGCATGGACCATGTCCTTGTCTACGAGAGCAGTTATCGCGTCTCCTGCAGCAGGAGCAGGGCCTTCGAGACGCTCAGGTGTATACACAAGGCAGGCTGTCTCACCTGGCTGGGGAAGGGAATCCCAGTTGCAGCTCGTAACCTCGACATAGAGATACGTATCATCTTCATTCAGAATGCCGGGAGTGACCCTTCTGACTGTGCCGGCAAGCTGCATAGGAGGAAGGGCATCGCTTCGATTATGCTTTTCCCCTTGATCGCTAGCAGCGAGATGTACAAGCAATAATGTGAGTAACAGCAGGATGAGCGAGGGGACAGCAAGCATGAGACCAATCTGTTTTCGCATCAGTGCCCTTCCATAATGCCAATAGTAAACTGCTGCAGCCTAGTTTCTAACCACTGAAAAAAGTCCCAAAGGTAGATGTAAACCCTGGATAGTTATAATCGACATAAGCCATTCCAGCCATCATATACATACAGGTATGAATGTCCGACAGCTGGATCATTGCCCGGAGTCCTTGTCGCATCCACCCATCCGGCAACCTTATGAGCGAACTCTCAGAGGTCCTGGCCCATCGGACCGGGGCCTCTTTTCTGTTTGGATCGTGGATACGTGTCGGTCTTGTGCTGGTCTGCAATCTTTTATCTGTGGGAAACATGAGAAAACAATTGATGAAACAATGTGGCGGTAGTCTTTGAATCATCAGATGCGGCCACTGGCTGCATCCGCCTACCAGATACGTACCACTTGCTCAAGGGAGAGAGGCGTACATGGCAACAGACAAGGTAACAGCAGAGTATGGCAGTCTGCTCTTTACCGATGCTGACATGCAGGAACGGCTATCGAAGCCGACCTACAAGAAGCTGCAGACCGTCATCAAGAACGGCGATCCTCTGGACATCGATATCGCGAACGAGGTTGCCCATGCGATGAAGGAGTGGGCGCTCGAGCATGGTGCGACCCACTACACGCACTGGTTCCAGCCGCTCACCGGCATCACGTCCGAGAAGCATGACTCGTTCATCAACCCGCGCGAAGACGGCACCGTGCTCATGGCCTTCAGCGGCAAGGAGCTTGTCCAGGGTGAGCCGGATGCATCGAGCTTCCCGTCGGGCGGCCTTCGTGCCACGTTCGAGGCCCGCGGCTATACGGTCTGGGATCCGACCTCTCCTGCCTTCATCAAGGACGAGGTGCTCTGCATCCCGACGGCCTTCATCTCCTACACGGGCGAGGCTCTCGACAAGAAGACGCCGCTTCTGCGTTCCGAGGTCGCACTTGAGAAGCAGGCAAAGCGTGTGCTTGCCCTCTTCGGCCAAAATCCGCATCGCGTCTTCACGACCGTCGGCCCTGAGCAGGAGTACTTCCTGATCAAGGAGGACGACTACAAGCAGCGTCCGGACCTGATCCTCACGGGCCGCACCCTCTTCGGCTGCGAGCCGGCCAAGGGCCAGGAGCTCGAGGAGCACTACTTCGGCTCCATCCGTCCGACCGTGAACGAGTTCATGAAGGAGCTCGACGACGAGCTCTGGAAGCTCGGCATCCCGGCAAAGACCAAGCACAATGAGGTTGCACCGTGCCAGCATGAGCTTGCCCCGATCTTCGAGCGCGGCTCGCTTGCTATCGACGACAACCTGATCACGATGGAGAAGATGCGCCTGCTTGCATCCCATCACGGTCTTGTGTGCCTGCAGCATGAGAAGCCGTTCGACTATGTCAACGGCTCCGGCAAGCACAACAACTGGTCAGTATGTGCCGACAGCAAGAACCTGCTCGAGCCGGGCGACGATCCAAAGGACAACCTGCAGTTCCTCGTCTTCCTCGCATGCCTGGTCGCCGCTGTCGATACCCACGCAGACCTGCTCCGTCTCTCTGTCGCCTCTGCCGGCAACGATCACCGTCTCGGCGCGAACGAGGCGCCTCCCGCAATCATCTCCGTCTTCCTGGGCGATGCACTGACGCCGATTGTCGACGCTCTCATCAAGAAGGAGGAGCCGGAGAACCATGGCCGCGAGGTCATGGATCTCGGCGTCCCGGCCTTGCCGAACGTCCTGCGCGACAACACGGACCGCAACCGTACGTCTCCGTTCGCCTTCACCGGCAACAAGTTCGAGTTCCGTATGTGCGGCTCCCAGCAGAACCTGTCCGACCCGAATGTCGTCCTCAACACCGCTGTCGCAGAGCAGTGCGAGCGCTTCGTCGACTATGTCGCCGACCGCTCCGATGAGGACTTCACGACCGTCGCTATGCGCTTCGTGCGCCACACGTTCCGCGACCACCAGCGCATCCTCTTCGACGGCAATGGCTACTCCGAGGAGTGGGAGGAGGAGGCAGCACGCCGCGGCCTTCCGAATCTCAAGTCCACGCCTGATGCCCTTCCTGCCCTCATCAAGCCGGAGAACATCGCCTTCTTCCAGAAGTACGGCGTCCTCTCCGACTCCGAGATCCATGCACGCTACATCGCGAAGGCCGAGCAGTATGCAAAGCTTTTGAACATCGAGGTCAACACGATGGTATACATGACCAGGCACATGTATCTGCCGGCGCTTTCCGACTACTCGGGAGACATCGCGCAGACCGTGGCCACGAAGGATGCCATCGGCATCGATGCTGCAGGCGAGAAGAAGCTCGTCCAGACCCTCACTGACGGCATCAATGCCATCCTCACCGACGTTGACGCGCTCGAGAAGACGAACGACGAGGTCAAGGCAGAGGATGACATCCAGGCTGAGGACGATGGCTACCGTGACAAGGTCATCCCCGCAATGGCAAAGCTCAGGAGCGATGTCGATGCAATGGAGAAGATCTGCAGCCACGAGTACTGGCCGGTTCCCTCCTACAACAAGATGCTCTTCTACGTGTAAGGAAGCATTTCTTCCCCCAAATGCTTATAGCGGTGCCCCCGGCTGCTCAGCAGCCGGGGGCGCTGCTCTATGTAGACCTCTTCTCGCACAGGGCTGTGCTCGCCTCTCCCGGTACAATGGTGGGGAAAACAAGCGAGCAGGAGGTCAGCCATGGCTGAAGAAGCAGCTACCCAGGAAGCGGAAGAGAAGCGCCGCCGCATTGCCGTAATCGACGGCAATTCCCTCATGCACCGCGCCTATCACGCAATCATGCAGCCGATGAGCGCACCGGACGGACGTGCCACGAATGCCCTCTTCGGCTTCTTCAACATGTTCATCAAGATGGTCGAGACGTTCAAGCCTGACGGCGTCATCTGTGCCTTCGACAAGGGCAAGCCGCAGGTGAGGATTGATATGCTGCCGCAGTACAAGGCGCAGCGCCCTCCCATGGACGAAGCGCTCCACGAGCAGTTCCCGATGGTGAAGGAGCTTCTGGGCGCCCTCGATGTGCCGGTCTGCGAATGCGAAGGCTGGGAGGGTGACGATATCTTGGGCACCCTTGCCAAGAAGGGCGAGGATGAGGGCTACGATATGCTCCTCTTTACGGGCGACCGCGACATGTACCAGCTTGCAACGGACCATGTGAAGATCGTATCGACGAAGAAGGGCGTCTCCGACGTGCAGATCATGACGCCGGAATCGGTGGATGACCTCTATCACGGCATCACCCCCGATCTCGTGCCTGACTTCTATGGACTCAAGGGTGATACGTCCGATAACATCCCGGGCGTTCCCGGCATCGGCCCCAAGAAGGCAGCAGCCTTGATCGTCCAGTACGGCACCCTCGACAACGTCGTGGCACACGCCGACGAGGTCAAAGGCAAGATGGGGGAGAACCTGAGGGCACACATCGATGATGCGCTCCTTTCCCGCAAGGTCGCGACGATCAGGCGCGATGCACCGATCGATATCGACCTCGCCGATGCAAAGTTCCCGACGTTCGACCCGGCCAAGGTCGCAAAGGCCTTCGGCGACCTCGGATTCACGGGCATGACATCAAGGCTCATCGAGCTCGAGGGGAAGGGTGCCGAGGCGCCGGCAGAGCCTGCCGCGCTGGAGCTTCCAGCTGTCGTCACGGGCAAGAAGGCAGAGGCAGCACTCGACAAGGCAATCAAGGATGGTTCGTGGGTAGGATGTGCGCTTGAGCCTCTCGAGGACAAGAAGCAGATGTCGCTCGACCTATTCTCGGATGCCCCGAAGCGCGTGCTCTGGGCAGCAACCGATGCGGTCCTCATGCGCTTCGAGGGAGATGCGTGCGAAGAGGCGCTCTGCCGCCTTGTACATGAGGGGAAGCTTGCCGCAGGAGATGTGAAGGCGCTTCTCCATTTCGTGTGCCCCTATGACTCGGCAGATGCTGCCGAAGTGGAAGCTAAAGAGATAGACCCTTCCCGCATCTTCGATGTCGGCGTTGCAGACTACCTGCTGCGCTCGGAAGGCGTCTCCTATCTCGTACCTGACATCTGCTCCCGTGTGCTCTCGGCTCCTCTGCCTGAGCCGACTGACAAGGCGCCGGCGGCCGCACTCGAAGCCTATGGGTCCCAGCTCCTCGTGCCCGAGCTCGAAAAGCATCTCAAGGAGGATGAGTGCGACGAGCTCTTCTGCGAGGTGGAGATGCCGCTTCTGCCGGTGCTCCTCCAGATGGAGAGGACAGGACTCCATGCAGACGCAGGAGAGCTTGCCCGCCAGAGCCAGGAGCTTGGTTCCGAGATCGATGCTATGGCAGAGAAGATCCACGAGGAGGCAGGCGAGGACTTCAATATCGACTCGCCGCAGCAGCTCTCCCATGTGCTCTTCGATGTGCTGGGCTTGCCCACAGTCGGCCTCAAGAAGACGCGCAAGGGCTTCTATTCCACGAATGCGAAGGTGCTTTCCGACCTTGCCGAGACGAGCGAGATCGTGCGCGAGGTGCTCGACTACCGCGAGCGCAACAAGATCCGCTCGACCTATCTCGACGCCCTGCCGGAAGACATCCGCAAGGATGGCCGCATCCATACGACCTTGAACCAGACCGTCGCAGCTACGGGACGCCTCTCGAGCTCCGACCCGAACCTCCAGAATATCCCGACCCGCTCTGAGCTTGGCCACAGGGTACGCCGTGCCTTCACAGTGCCTGAGGGCTCGGTATTTCTGGCCTGCGACTATTCGCAGATCGAGCTCAGGCTCCTGGCACATCTTTCCTGCGATGAGCATCTGATCGATGCCTTCTGCTCCGGGGCCGATTTCCACCGCCAGACCGCAGCACGTGTCTTCAACGTGCCGGTCGAGGAGGTCACGCCTGCCCAGAGGAGCCGTGCCAAGGCCGTGAACTTCGGCATCGTCTATGGCCAGCAGGCCTATGGCCTCTCGACGTCGCTCAAGATCTCCCGTGCCGAAGCACAGCAGATGATTGACCGCTACTTCGAGGTCTACCCGGGCGTGCGCACCTATCTCGACTGGTGCATCCAGTTCGCACGCGAGAAGGGCTATGCACTGACTGCCTATGGCAGGCGCCGCTATACGCCCGATATCAAGAGCTCGAACTTCCAGCGTCGCTCGTTTGCCGAACGTACGGCCATGAACCACCCGATGCAGGGCACCGCTGCTGACATCATCAAGATGGCAATGGTGGAAGTGCCGAAGAAGCTTGCAGCAGAGGGCCTGAAATCGAAGCTTGTCCTCCAGATCCACGACGAACTGGACTTCGAGGTGCCGAAAGACGAGATCGAGGCGCTCTCCCAGCTCGTGAAGGAAACGATGGAAGGCGTGGCAGAGCTCCGCGTGCCCTTGATTGCCGAAGTCTCCTATGGTGCGAACTGGGCGGAGGCGAAGTAGGGAATGGCATCGTTCGACGATTTCCAGCGCCAGCACCCGGAGGATGTGTCTCAGGCTCCCCGGCGCATGCAGGTCACCATCTATACGGATGGTTCGAGCAGGGGAAACCCGGGACCGGGCGGCTACGGCGCTGTGCTTCTCTTCACGGATTCGAAGGGCGAGGTCCACAGGCGCGAGTTCTCGCAGGGATACAGGCTCACGACGAACAATCGCATGGAGCTCATGGGAGCGATCGTCGCGCTCGAGGCGCTCAAGCGTCCCTGCACGGTCGAGCTCCACTCCGATTCGCAGTATGTCGTGAACGCGTTCAACAAGCATTGGGTCGAAGGCTGGCAGAAGAGGGGATGGAAGACCGCCTCGAAGCAGCCGGTCAAGAACCCCGATCTCTGGCGGCGTCTTCTCGATGCGATGCGTCCGCACGACGTGAGCTTCATCTGGGTCAAGGGGCATGCAGGCCACGAGTTCAACGAACGCTGCGATGAGCTGGCAACGACGGCAGCAGATGACCGTGCATCCTGGGCAGAAGATCCGGGATTTGCTGGATAGGGTACAGGCAAGCAGATTCTCTTGAGGGGCGGGATATCCATCCTGTCCCTCTTTTGTGTCTGCTCTGGGGAGAGCTTTGTGGTTCTTGCATATACCCCTCAGGGGTGTTAAGTTAGCATCATCAAACAGACAGGGACAAAGGAGTGCCTATGAGTGCTGTCGATATCATCATCATCGCGATTGTCGCGGTTGCCTTCTTCTTTGCGGCGCGCCGTGCCGGCCAGACATTCTCTGGCAAGCGCGACTGCTGCTCTGGTGCCAAGAAGGATGGTGCCAAGACGTTCCCGACCCGCAGGATCGAGGATACGGATGAGTCGCACTACCCGTATGTGGCAGATCTTGCCGTGAAGGGCATGCACTGCGAGAACTGCGCCCGCAATGTGACGAATGCGCTCGATTCTGTCGATGGGACCTGGGCAACGGTCGACCTTGCTTCCGGCACGGCACATGTGCGCTCGAAAAAGGAGATCGACGAGGCGGCACTTGCCCGTGCGGTCAAGGAAGCAGGATACAGGCTCGCCTAGGCCTCGCCCTTTCCATCAGGCATATTGTTCAGACAGCCCTTCTGGGTGTCGGCGGCGTCAAGATACGCCACGATGCCTGGGAGGGCTTCTGCAAAGCTCAGGAGGTCGCCGCGGAACATGGCGCGCTTCGGCCAGGCATGGCCGACATAGGCTGTCGGCAGTCCGATATCGGGATGCGGGAAGTCGCGGCGGGCATCGTTTCCGACCATGAGGCACTCGTCAGGCGTGCACCCGATGCTTGCGCAGAACTCCTCGTAGTAGCGGGCTGACGGCTTCGAGCGCTTCGAGTTGTCAAGCGTCGAGATGGCGGCAAAGTCGTCGTCCGTGACGCCCGCCCAGACCATGCGGACTTCGTCCGTCGCAAGCGAGAACAGGGGATTCGTTGCCAGGGCCGAGATGAGGCCCAGGCTCTTCGTGGCTTCGAGCGCCTCGCGGACGCCGGCACGCGGACGTGCCTGGACAAGGCCGTCGCGCATCATCGGGAGCTCTGTCTCCTCGTAGCACGTCACGGCATCGGCAATCGCAGGATCTGCCAGGGGGATGCCGGTACGGGCGTACACGATGGAATCGAAGAGCTGGCGGTTCGTGAGGTCATCGGTGCGCTCCTGGCTATCAACTGCCAGGTAGGCCTGGGTGATTGCGAGCATCGTCTTCGGATAGGGGATTCCTGCTATCTTCGAGAGCAGCTTCGCCTCGCCCGAGAGATACTGGGCCACAAACGCAGTCAGATTGATATTGAGCAGCGTATCGTCCAGGTCGTATAGGACCGCCTTGATCATCGAAGCACCCTCCGGAATTGCCGAAACCTCTACTACACCGTTCCCCGCCTGCAGCTCATCTATGCAGAGGATAGGACGAAGGTGCAGGAATAGACCATTCGGAGGTCCAGGGCAACAGGAGCGTCCCTGGCTGGAAACCTGTCTGCATCCTTCCTTTCATGCGCGGGAAGCCTTATATGCCGTCTGCCGCGCTATGGTTGTCGCTGAGCGGGAAATACGGTTCCCAAGGCATTCAGGTGTCTTGGGATGCGCTATTTTCAAAGTGAAATTAAGCATGTGGCCAGCAGGTTCTTGAGCAAGTGGAACGGGGGTGCACTGTGGGGAAGCTGGGTCCGACCGAAGTGGTCATGGCAAACAGGCGCCTCGTGATTCAGTGCGTCCTCGATGCCGGCCATCCCTCCCGGACAGAGATTGCCGAGCAATCAGGGCTTTCGACGGCCACGGTGACACGAGTCGTCGCCTACCTCATGACGGTCGGCATCCTCGCCGAGGATACGGCGCTTGTCGCGACAGAGGGCAGGAGCCGCATCCCTATCATCATCAATCCAAGCTACGGCATCGTCGCCCTGATTGAGTTCGAGTGCTACGGCCTCGTGGTCCATCTCTTCGATTTCAGCCTCAAGGAGACGGCATCGGTGCCGCTTGCCTATGCCGAAACGGCAGAGAAGACATTGAAGCGCATCTGCCATGTCCTGCCCGATCCGACATCCTTCGGACGGGAGCTCCGCGGCATCGGCGTTGTCTGGTGCGATGGTGCACCTGGTGCCGATGACAGGGAGGCACGTGCGCATCTTCTGCGTCAGCTCAAGGAACGCTACGGGGTGCCGGTATGCGAACGCGATGAGCAGGAGTGTGCGGAAGCAGAGATCTTGAGCCGGCAGGCGGAGACCGTGCGCGACAACCACCTGCTCGTGGCCTTCGGCTCGCGCGTGCGGGTGAGCATCGCCCAGAAGGGACAGACCGTGAACCTGCGCGGAGGCAGCTCTGCCGACCTTACAGAGACGCTCGGACCCGCCGCAGGCCCCTCCTTCGCAGATACCCTGTCGGAACTTCTGTCTTTCCTGATGCAGCTTTTCACGATCGAAGCGATCTTCTTCATGTTCACCGGATTCTCCAGCAGCCGGACGGGCCGCTTCGAAGCGGTACGCGAGGCTATGGCTGGATTCAGGAAGAAGGGGAGCGCTTCTGTCCCCGTCATCTATTTCGAACAGTCATCCGAAGGGCGCCGCGCCATCGTCTCGGCCGAGGTGAGGGAAAGCGTCCTTCTGAAAGCCGCTGCCTAGCGCAGCTGGCATATGTTCCAGGTTCCAGGCGGAGCTTTGGCGCGCAGGGCTCCGAGAGATAGCTGCCAGAGGCGAGGCCAGCTTCTGGCGCACTACAAGAGAAGGAGGAGAGATGATAGCGCTTGTACGCTGCGATGACAGGCTCATCCATGGCCAGACCATGACTGTCGTCGTGAAGGACCAGAAGATCGACCGCATCATCGTCGTGGATGATTTCACGGCCACGAATTCTGTTCTGAAGGCAGTGTTCAAGACAGCCGTTCCGCCATCCATGCATGCCAACGTCTATACCGTCGACCAGGCGGTGCCGAAGATCGAGGCGGCAATGAACGACGACGTGCGCACACTCGTGCTCATGAAGTCGCCGGAGGTCTATGCCCAGCTCCTGGAGAAGGTTCCGAACATGCCGAAGGAGCTCAATGTCGGCCCGATGTCGAAGCGCAAGGGCACGACAGAGGTGCACGCAGCCTGCCATCTCCTGCCCAAGGAGGCAGAGGCAGTGAAAGCCAGCGTCGCAAAGGGTGCCCACATCTATTTCCAGCAGGTGCCAAGCCAGCCCCGCATCGAATGGGCTGATGTCGAGGACCGCTTCTAGGCGGTCTGGCTGAAAGAAGAACTGAATGCATGAGCGTCTTTGACTCCCTGCGCAGCGGGGAGCTGGGGACGTGCTATCAAGGAGGCATCGTATGACATTCTTCCAGGCATTTCTTCTTGCACTCTTCGGATGGATGGGATCGATCTATTCGCCTGTCCTCATCGGCGGCCTTGCCGGCTGGTATACGATCGGCAGGCCTCTCGTCTCCGGCATGATCATCGGCCTCATCCTGGGCGATGTGCAGACCGGCATCATCATGGGCGCTGCCATCCAGATGCTCTATATCGGCCTCGTGACCCCGGGCGGCACGATGCCGGCCGACGTGAACTTTGCGGCCTGGATTGGCATCCCTCTCGCTATGGTCGCAGGCGCCGGCAAGGAATATGCGCTTGCCCTCGCTGTGCCGCTCTCGACGCTCGGCGTCCTGGCAGTCTATGGCCTCTGCGCTATCAACCTGTTCTTCGTCCACAAGCAGGATGAGCTCGTCGATGCAGGAAAGCTCGATCAGGCTGCCCGCATCCCGGTGATTGGCCAGATTACGAACTTCGTCCTGCGCTTCTTCCCGATCCTTCTCATCAACTACTTCGGTGCCGATCTCATCTCCCAGCTTGTCGCTATGATGCCGACCCAGGTCACCGACATCCTCCAGATCTTCGCGAACATGCTCCCGCTCGTCGGCTTCATGCTCCTCATGCGTATGATCTGCAAGACCGACCTCGAGCTCATCCTCTTCTGCGTCGGCTTCGTGCTTGTGAAGTCTCTGGGCCTCGACATGATCTCCATCGTCGTTCTGGCGCTCTGCATCGCCTATATGCAGTACAAGAGCACTGCCGCCCCCGTCTCTGAAAGCGAGGAATAGCCATGTCTGAAGCCAAGAATATCGAGCAGGAGATCGAAGACTCGACCGAGATGGGTGGTGCCAAGCATCTGAGCCAGAAGGCGATCCGCAAGGCCTACTGGGACTGGATGTTCTGGAACCTGTCCGTGCAGAACTTCGAGAGGATGCAGGGCCCTGCCATCATCAAGATGCTCGGCGACATCCGTGAAGACCTCTATCCGGGCGACAAGGAAGCTCAGCAGGAGATGCTCCAGCGCCATGAGGTGTTCTTCAACACCGAGCCGTACCTCGGCTCGATCGTGCCGGGCATCGTCGTCGGCATGGAGGCAGCACGCGCAGAAGGCAACGAGGACATCACGCCTGAGTTCATCAACGCGATCAAGACTGCCCTCATGGGCCCGTTCGCCGGCATCGGCGACTCGCTCCTTCCGGGCACGCTCATCCCGATCCTGCTTTCCATCGCACTCGGCATGTGCCCGAACGGCGAGCTCACGGGACCGATCTTCTACATCGTCGTGTTCCTCGCAATCATGCTGCCGCTCACGTGGTTCCTCTTCAGCTACGGCGTGAAGGCAGGCGCGAATGCAGCCGAGAAGATTCTCTCTGGCGGCATCAAGGACAAGGTCACCCGCGCCGCTGAGACGATCGGCCTTGTGGTCGTCGGCGCCATTACGGCTTCCTATGCCCAGTTCAACATCGGCTGGACCTATACGAGCGGCGACCTCTCGATCAACCTCGGCACGATCCTGAACTCCATCATGCCGGGCCTTCCGGTCCTGATTCTGTCGTTCATCACGTACTGGCTCATGGTGAAGAAGAACTGGTCTGCTGGCAAGACGATGCTGCTCTTCCTCGTCATCGCGATCGTCGGCTACTTCTGCGGCATCCTCACGGTGTCTGCAGCATAGGTTCAGCGCAACAGGAGCTTTTCAAGACCTGGCTTCCCTGGAAGGGGAGGCCAGGCTCTTTTATGGAGAGTCTCTGATGCAGGCATAGTAAGAATAGATATATCTAGAGTTGCCATATAAAGAAAGCATGGGTCACTTCCCAGAAATATCGGGAGATTCGCCCTGCGAGCTTGCAATTTCTTCGCCGATGAAGATACTCTTAATACTGCATGACGATAACGTCGTGTACCTGTATCTGTTGGCCCCCGAGAGCATGCAATTTCTGCGGTCTGTGTCTGGTGCACTATAGCGCCTCTCCGCACGGCAAGCGGCAATCATGACGACCGGGGCCCCGTTTCCGAAAGGGGTCCACCTTTGAGTGAGATTCAGAACTCGTCCATCTTCTCCCTGGATGATGTGTCCGATGAGGAGATGAACAACCTCATCGACGGCTCCGTCACCGATTTCGATGAGGGCGACCTGGTGACCGGTGAGGTCGTCAAGATCGAGCATGATGAGGTTCTGCTTGACATCGGCTACAAGTCCGAAGGCGTCATTCCTGCCCGCGAGCTGTCCATCCGCAAGGACGTCAATCCTGCTGACATCGTGAAGCTCGGCGACACGATCGAGGCTCTCGTTCTCCAGAAGGAGGACAAGGAAGGCCGTCTGATCCTCTCCAAGCGTCGTGCTGAGTACGAGCGCGCCTGGAACCGCGTCGAGGAGAAGTTCAACAAGGGCGAGAACGTCGAGGGCGAGGTCATCGAGGTTGTCAAGGGCGGCCTCATTCTCGACATCGGCCTCCGTGGCTTCCTGCCTGCTTCCCTCGTTGACCTCCGCAGGGTCAAGGACCTCAACGCCTACCTCGGCACCCGCATCGAGGCCCGTGTCATCGAGATGGACCGCAACCGCAACAACGTCGTCCTCTCCCGCCGCGTCGTCCTCGAAGAGGCACGCAAGGCAGAGCGCTCCGAGATCCTCTCGAAGCTCAAGCCGGGCATGCGTCTCAAGGGCACTGTCTCCTCGATTGTCGACTTCGGCGCATTCGTCGACCTCGGCGGCATCGACGGACTCATCCACATCTCCGAGCTCTCCTGGAACCATGTCAACCATCCTTCCGAGGTTGTCAAGGTCGGCCAGGAAGTCGAGGTTCAGGTGCTCGACGTCGACCTCAATCGCGAGCGCATCTCCCTCGGTCTCAAGCAGACTCAGGAAGATCCTTGGCGCTCCCTCGTCAAGAAGTACCCGGTCGGCGCTATTGTCGAGGGCACTGTCACGAAGCTCGTCACCTTCGGCGCATTCGTCGACCTCGGCGATGGCATCGAGGGTCTCGTGCACATCTCCGAGATGGCCAAGCAGCATGTCGACGCTCCGTCGCAGGTCTGCAAGGTCGGCGACAAGGTCCAGGTGAAGGTCATGGAGATCGATCTCGATCGTCGTCGTATCTCCCTGTCCATGAAGGCTGCTGCCGAGACGCTGGGCGTCGAGGTCGAGGTCAAGCCGCTCGACAAGCCGGAAGGCGAGGAGGCTCCTGCTGAGGCAGAGGCTGAGAAGGACGCCGAGTAGCTTCTAGCTCCATAGCGCTGCCCAAGCGGCAGGAAGCCAAGTGGCTTCCTGCCGCTTTTTCTGTCTCGTTACGGGGCGTGAACGAATCGGGACAGCTGGCTACGATTCAGGTCCCGTTTCCATGAAAATGTAAACTGCCCGTTAAGCTCCTGCCCGAACAGCTCCATTCAGGAAGCAATAGGCTACTTTGTTACCTGCATAACTCTGGAGGCGTCTGCTTCCAGTGTGGCTTTCGGGCCTTGTGCCCGGAAGGGGAGAACACAGAAAGGGACAAACATGAAGAATGTGACACGTCGCAGCTTCGTGAAGGGCTCTGCCCTCGCAGGTGCTGGCGCTGCTGCTCTGGGCCTTGCTGCCTGCGGCGGCTCCGGCGCGGCCACGACTGAATCCGGCGACAAGAAGAAGATTCTGCGCTTCGGCCAGGCCAATGCCAAGGAAGGCATGGACATGCAGAAGTCGACGAACTCCGCCGAGTCCTCGATCTCCGAGTCCGTCTGCGAGGCTCCGCTGCGCTGGAACGAGGACAACGAGCTTGTCACCTGCCTGCTCGAGGAGGTCCCGACGTTCGAGTCCGACGGCGTGACGCTCCACTGCAAGCTCAAGCAGGGCATCAAGTTCCACGATGGGACCGAGCTCACCTCGAAGGACGTCAAGTACACGTTCGAGCGCATGATGACGCCGTCGACGGGTGCCAAGTCCACCTATATGTACGACATGATCGTCGGCGCCAAGGAGATGCTCGCAGGCGAGCGTGACAACCTCGACGAAGGCATCACGTGCGAGGACGACTACAATTTCACGTTCCACATCGTGTCGCCGATGGTCACCTTCATCAACAACCTCGGCATCTCCTATGCCCAGATCTTCCCACATGAGGCATGCGAGGCTGCAGGCGATGCCTGGGGCACCGGCACGAACTTCATCGGCACCGGCAAGTACAAGATCGTCTCGAACGACGATACGACCGAGGTCGATATGGAGCGCTTCGATGACTACCATGACGGGAAGCCGGCGCTCGATGAGCTGAAGTATGTCTTCTACGACGACAACAACACGAAGCTCATGGCCTTCAAGAACGGCGACATCGACTACTGCGACCTGTCCGCAGAGCTCCTGCAGCAGTACCAGAATGACCCCGAAGTCGCTCCGCTCATCAACCAGTATGAGACGCTCGGTGTCCAGTTCGTGAACCTGAACCTCTCCGACGGCATGGGCCTCACGGATGTCCGTGTCCGCCAGGCACTGTCCCTCGGCATCGACCGCGACTCGATCGTCGAGAACGTCGTCAACGGCGCCGGCACGGTCGCTACGGGCTGGCTTGCTCCTCAGACGCCGGGCCACGACGATTCTGCACCTGCCTTCGAGTACAACGTCGAGAAGGCAAAGCAGCTTCTCTCCGACGCAGGCGCTACGAGCCTCTCCCTCACGGCCAAGGTCAGGAGCGGCGTCAACCAGCGCCAGCTCGTGGCAATCCAGGCCATGTGGCAGGAGATCGGCGTGAACCTGGACGTCCAGGTCGAGGACAACGGCGTCTGGTCTTCCGACTGGGCAGCAGGCTCTCTTCAGATCACCGCACTCGGCTGGTTCCCGCTCTATGCTGATGCAGACAACCACATGTACACGTACTTCTACAGCGCCAACGCTGCGAAGAAGTCCTCGTTCTACAACAACGCGACGTTCGACGATCTCGTGAGCCGCGCCCGCGTCTCCCAGGATTCCTCCGAGCGTGCAGACCTCTACAAGCAGGCAGACGACCTGCTCACGCGCCAGGACTATGCAACGCTTCCGCTCTACTGGCCGAAGAACCAGCTCGTTGCAAAGGACTACGTCCTGAACGCAAAGGTCGGCAACCTGATCTACCACATGTTCGATGTGGACATCGACACGACGAAGGACGACTACAGCCCTGTCGAGTAGGTGGTATCAAGTCTCTGAAGGTTGCACGCCGTATACGAGATAGAAACTTGAACTGTCTATGCTGATTGGGAGGGTGCCTCTCCGGGGCATCCTCCCGTTACTTTAGGAGAGGGCTGCAGGACAGAAAGAAAGGACGAGGGCCAAGGGAGCCGTCCTTCCTTTCCGTGCTGCGAGCCACAGAACACGTGGGAAGGAGCGACGATGAAGGGCTACCTCGTGAAGAGGATCCTGCAGGCACTCGGTGTCATCCTGTGCATCTCTGCAATCACCTTTTTCGTCCTGAACATCGTGCCAGGCGACCCCGTCCGCATCATGATGGGCGATATGGCCGATGAGAACACGGTCCAGCAGGTCCGCCACACCATGGGCCTCGACCGTCCGGTGTGGGAGCAGTACATCAGCTGGATCACGAACATGCTGCAGGGCAACTTCGGCACCTCATATACGCAGAAGAAGGCAGTCTCGGTCCTCATGGGCAATGCTTTCGGCGTGACAGCGCGCCTTGCAGGCTTTGCGTATCTGTTCGCGCTTGCACTGGGCCTCATCTTCGGCGTGCTTGCTGCCGTGAACCACGGCAAGGCGCTTGACCGTGTCCTCATGGGACTTGCCATCTTCGGCATCTCTGCGCCGGCCTTCTGGGTGGCCATCATCCTCCAGATCGTCTTTGCGCTGAACCTCAAGTGGTTCCCGCTGTCAGGCACGAAGTCGGCTGCGGCCTTCGTCCTGCCGACGATAGCTCTGGGCGTGCGCTATGCAGCATCGATTGCCCGTGTCACGCGCACCTCGATGCTCGATGTCCTGAACCAGGACTATATGAGGACTGCAGAGGCAAAGGGCCTCAAGAAGTGGTCCGTCATCCTCGGCCATGGCTTCCGCAATGCCCTGATCCCGATCATCACGATTGCTGGCACCCAGCTCGGCGACATCTTCACGGGATCGATCCTCATCGAGTCCATCTTCGCGCTGCCGGGCATGGGCAAGCTCCTGCTCGATGCCATCAATGCGCGCGACCTGCCGCTCATCCAGGGCGGCGTCATGTACATTGCCGCCATATGCGTGGTCGTCTATCTGATCGTTGACATCCTGTATGCCGTGGTCGATCCGCGCATCCGTCTCGGAGGGGAGGCTGCTGAATAATGGCACTCTTGAACAGCGACAAGAACGACAAGCGCACACAGAATGCTGAGCGCATTGCAGACGATATCGCAAGGGGCAACCTCGAGGCTTCGGCCAAGGCAGGATCTGCCAAGGCCGGATCGAAGCGCGCTTCCACCTACTGGGCCGTGTCCTGGCAGATCATGAAGAAGAACCGTGTCGGCATGGTATGCCTCGGCATCATCATCTTCCTGATTGCCGTCGCAATCCTGGCGCCGGTGCTGGCGCCCTACGACCCTGATGCCCAGACGCTTTCGAACATGCTCAAGGCACCTTCGGCAGAGCATCTCTTCGGTACGGACGAGTATGGCCGCGACATCCTGTCCCGTGTTATCTATGGCTGCCGCGTCTCGCTCTCCGTCGGCGTCGTCTCCCAGCTCATCGCAACGCTCATCGGCTTCTTTGCCGGTGTCTGCGCAGGATACTTCGGAGGCGCTGTGGATGCCGTGATCTCCTTCATCATCCAGGTCTTCTCGAGCTTCCCGTTCCTCCTCTTCGCCATTGTCGTCATGTACGTCATGGGTCCTGGCCTCATCAACCTCTATGTCGCACTCGGCCTTCTGATGTGGACCTCGACAGCACGACTCATCCGCGGCGATGTCATGCGCCTCAAGGGCTCTGAGTACATCCAGTCCTGCATACTTTCCGGCGGCTCGAGCTGGCGTGTCATCACCCGCCATCTGCTTCCGAACTGCGCCTCGACCCTGATCGTCACGGCCACGCTCGGCATCCCCTCTGCCATCATGAGCGAGGCATCGCTTTCGTTCTTGGGCCTTGGCGTCCAGCCGCCCATGTCGAGCTGGGGCCAGATGATCTCGGCCTCCCAGCCCTACATCCAGTCCAATACCTACTACAGCGTTATCCCGGGCATCGCGATCATCATCACGGTCATGGCATTCAACCTCTTCGGCGACGCCCTCCGCGATGCGCTCGACCCGAAGATGCGTTCGTAGGGGGAGGAGCATCATGACTGATACCGTACATGCCATATCGGAAGCGGATCGCATCTACGCGCAGGAGCTCGAGAGGCAGCAGAAGCAGGCCCACAAGAAGGATGTCCTGCTCGATGTGGACGACCTCTGCGTCACGCTCTTCACGGAAGATGGTGCCCTTCCCGCAATCCAGCATCTGTCCTTCATCATGCGCCGTGGCGAGACGCTCGCTGTCGTCGGCGAGTCCGGCTGCGGCAAGTCGATGACAGCGCTCTCGATCATGGGCCTTCTGCCCCAGCCGCCTGCAAAGGTGACGGGCGGCGCCATCAAGCTCGAGGGCACCGATCTCACGAAGCTCTCCGAGGATGAGATGCGCCAGTACCGTGGCTCCAAGATCGGCATGATCTTCCAGGAGCCCATGACGTCGCTGAACCCGGTCATGACGGCAGGAAAGCAGATTCGCGAGGGCATCCTCGTGCACAATCCGGGAATGGCAAAGGAGGAGGCAGACAAGCGCGCTCTCGAGATGATCAAGCTTGTCGGCATCCCCGCCCCGGAGAAGGTCTTCAAGAGCTATCCGCATGAGCTCTCGGGCGGCATGCGCCAGCGCATCATGATCGCTATGGCTCTTGCCTGCCAGCCGTCGCTCCTGATCTGCGACGAGCCGACTACGGCTTTGGACGTAACGATCCAGGCACAGATCCTCCAGCTCATAGACCGCATGAAGACGGAGCTCGGCACCGCTGTCATGCTCATCACCCACGACATGGGCGTCGTCTCCGAGATGGCTGACTGGGTCATCGTCATGTACGCCGGACACCTCGTCGAGTACACGATGGCAGGAACGCTCTTCACCGATCCGAAGCATCCCTACTCCGTCGGCCTCATCAACTCGATTCCGTCTCTCGACAACGACGTGGATACGCTCTATGCAATCCCAGGCAATGTCCCGATGCTGAATGCGCTGCCGGATGGGTGCCCCTTCAACCCGAGGTGCCCGTTTGCAAAGGACATCTGCCGCAAGCAGTGCCCGAAGCTCGAGGCAATCGACGGCGACGAGTACCACAAGGTCGCCTGCTGGAAGTACACCGATGCATGGAAGGAGGACTAGCATGAGCAGCGAGGCAGAAAGCAATGGAGTCGTGCTCAAGGTCGAGCATCTGACGAAGCATTATCCTGTGAAGGCCGGCGTGTTCGGACACTCCGACAAGGTCGTGCATGCCCTCGAGGATGTCTCGTTCGAGCTGCACCGCGGCGAGACGTTTGCTATCGTCGGCGAGTCCGGCTGCGGCAAGTCGACGACCGGCAAATGCATCCTGCGCCTCACGGAGCCCACGTCGGGCAAGGTCATCCTCGACGGCGAGGATTTCACGGCGCTCAAGGGAGAGGCGCTCACGAAGGCACGCCAGAAGATGAAGCTCATCTTCCAGGACCCCTACAGCTCCCTCAACCCGCGCATGACCGTCTCTGACATCATCGCAGAGCCGATCGATATCGCGGGCACCTACAAGACGAAGGCAGAACGCGATGCCCGCGTCGAGGAAATCATGAAGGCCGTCGGCCTCGACCTCGAGTTCAAGTACCGCTATCCGCACGAGTTCTCGGGCGGCCAGCGCCAGCGCATCGGCATTGCCCGTGCCATCGTCCTCGAGCCTGAGGTCGTCGTCTGCGACGAGCCGGTCTCGGCTCTCGACGTCTCCGTCCAGGCCAAGGTCATCAACCTGCTCATAGAGCTCCAGAAGAAGCTCGGGCTCTCCTACATCTTCATCAGCCATGACCTGTCGGTCGTGAAGCACATATCCGACACCGTGATGGTCATGTACCTCGGCCACACGATGGAGCTCGCCTCCAAGAAGGACCTCTACGCCAATCCGCTCCATCCCTATACGAAGGCCCTGCTCGATGTCATTCCCCGCATCCGCCACGAGCGCATCCAGGACAAGAAGATCCTCGAGGGCGACGTGCCATCCCCGACGAATCCGCCGAAGGGCTGCGTCTTCCATACGCGCTGCACGAGCTGCATGAAGGTCTGCACCGAGCGTGCACCCGAGATGCACGAGGTGGAGCCGGGCCACTTCTGCGCCTGCCACCTCTTCGACAAGGACCTCACCGAGGCAGAGCGCCAGCTCGAACTCAACGAGACGCTTGTTGCAGAAGAGAAGGCAGATGCCCTCTCCTAGAAGCTGACTCCATAGAGAGCAAGCGCGCCGGCATCCTGAGGGTGCCGGCGCGCTCTTTGTAGCCCTGAAGCTGATGCTTACTGGTAGCGGAGTGCTTCGATCGGGTCGAGCTTGGCAGCCCGGCGTGCGGGGTAGTAGCCGAAGATGATGCCGATCAGGATCGAGATGCCGGTCGCAATGGCGATCGAGGCAAGGTCGAGCACCGGCGTGATGCCGCCGAAGCCGGCAGAGGCCAGAAGAGAGCCTGCCAGCTGCGCCACGGCAAGAGAGCCGAGATAGCCGAAGACGATGCCGAAGATGCCGCCCGTGATGCACAAGATCACGGACTCGAGCAGGAACTGCTTCGTGATGTCGGAGCTCCGGGCACCCAGCGCCTTCCTGAGTCCTATCTCGCGGATGCGTTCGGTCACATTTGTGAGCATCATGTTCATGATGCCGATGCCGCCGACGACAAGCGAGATGGAGGCCACTGCTGTCATGAGCAGCTGGAATGTCATCATCGCGCTGTTGACCTGATCGATCGCAGACTGCATGGCTGATACGTCATATTGCCCCATATGGTCTTCCGAGCTCTCGAGGTGGTAGTGCTTCTGGACCCAGGCATCGGTCTCTGCGACAAGCTCCATCACATCCTTGTCCTTGCGGGCGAGGCCTATTGCCGTGAATGCCGGGACGCTGGTGTATCCGAGACGCCTCTGACAGGTCTTGAACGGCATGTAGGACGTGAGGATCGAGCTCATGCCTGCCTGGGATTCATACACGCCGATGATCGTGAAGTTCGCATTGACGAGGCGTACCTTCTGGCCGACAGCACCCTCTGCGTCCATGCCAGTAAGCCTCTTTGCCGCTCCCTCGTCGACGAGGACCACGTTCGCGGCTTCCTCGTCCTCCATGTCTGTGAAGAAGCGGCCGGCAATGAGCTTCGTGCCCATGATCTTGAAGTAGCTGGCCTCGACGCCCTGGACCTGGAGATAGGAGTCGGAGCTTCCGCCATTCTGCGAGGAGTTCGAAAGGTCGACGCCGGCATTGTTCGTGAGGCTGATGGCTTCATAGCCGTCCACGCTCTGCTTGAGCGAGTCGATGTCGGTGCTCTTGATGCCCGATCCCACGCCGATCGTGATGATCCGGGCACGGTTTGCGCCCATCTCGCCCATGATGGACTCGCGGACGCCGCCGATGAGCCCTGTCATCGTTATGACGGCAGCGATACCGATGACGATGCCGAGGATCGTGAGGAGGGAGCGTCCGCGGTTCGCATCGAGCGCCTCCCAGGTTTCCTCGAAGTAGTCTCTTGCTCTCATGTGCGCCCCCTTTCGTGGGACCCGGACTGGGCCACCCAGGCCCGTTCCTCCTCGTCGGTGAGCAGATGCCCGTCCCTGATATGGACGCAGCGGTCTGTCCAGGAGGCGACCTCCGCATCGTGGGTGATAAGGACGATGGTCTTTCCTTCATCCCTGAGCTTCAGGAAGGTCTCGAGGATGAGGCGGCTCGTTGCAGAGTCGAGGTTTCCGGTCGGCTCATCGGCAAGTATGAGCGCCGGGTCGTTCACGAGGGCACGGGCGATTGCGACACGCTGCATCTGGCCGCCTGAGAGCTCGTTCGAGCGGTGGTCATAGTACTCGGCAGGAAGGCCGACGGCGGCAAGGGCTGAGCAGGCCCGCTGCTCCCGCTCCTTCGGAGGCAGCGGGCCATAGAGGAGCGGCAGCATCACATTGCGGAGCACTGTCGCCCGCGGCAGCAGGTTGAAGGACTGGAAGACGAAGCCGATGCGCTCAGAGCGGATCTGGGCAAGCTCGTCGTCTGTGAGCTTCGAGACATCGAGGCCTTCGAGCTTGTATGAGCCCGAGGTCGGCGTATCGAGGCAGCCCATGATGTACATGAGGGTCGACTTGCCGGAGCCGGAGGGCCCCATGATCGACAGGAGCTCGCCACGCTTCACCGTGAGCGAGACGCCGCGCAGGGCATGGGTCGGGATGCCTCCTTCGTCGTAGATGCGGTGTATGCCCTGCATCTCGATGATCGGGGTCATGATGAGACCTTCGTCGCGCCTGCTGTGGCACCTTCGTCCAAGGCAGGGGATGAGGAGGAATCGGAATCTGCTGCATCGTAGCCGGAGATATCGACCTCGTCGCCTTCCTTCACGTTCGTGATGGCAGCTTCATCGGCGTTCTTCGCAAGGATCTCGACCGTGCGCTTCTCCCAGCTTCCTTCCTGGGAAGGGTCATCGCCCTTGAGTATCCAGACATAGGAGGAGCCGTCTTCCGCCTCGTGCAGCGCTGCGATCGGCACGATCAGCGAGTCGGGCACATCCTGCGTCACGATGGTCGCATCTGCTGTCATGCCCGGCTTCACGCGCGGATCGGGAGCGGGGATGATGAGGGAGACCTTGTAGGTGGCTGTGCTGCTGTAGCCGTAGCCATAGCTCTCCGAGCTCTCAGAGGCCGTGGCGACACGCTCGACCGTGCCTTCGAGCGCGACATCAGGCAGTGCCGAGAACGTGACCGTGGCGCTCTGGCCGATAGCAAGCGAGGAGATATCCATCTCGTCGACCGAGGTCGTGACGCGGAGCTGCGAAAGGTCGGCTATCTGGACAAGGGGTCCTGTCGTTGCGCTGCCGGATGCAGCGGCGGCACCCCAGGAGGCACCATTCTGGGCATTGACGGCGATGACGGAACCGGAGACGGGAGCGGTGACCGTGCGCTTGTCAGCCGTTGCCTGGGCATCGGCCACAGCCTGCTGGGCATTTGCCAGCGTCGTCTTTGCAGCATCGACCGAGCTTGCAGCAGGCACGACCGTCGAGTACCAGACATCGTCCGGGTCCTGCATCATGGTCTGCTCTTCTGCAGTCTTGGCGCTGTTCCAGGTGTTCAGCGCTTTCTTGTACGTGCGGTATGCCTGGTCATAGGTGGCATTCGCATCGTCGAGCGCGCGCTGGGCGGAGGCTGCCTCCTGCTGGGCCTGCGTCACAGCGCGGTCAAGGCTGTCGTTCTTGAGGGTGAAGAGGACATCTCCTGCATTGACGGTGTCGCCTTCCGAGACCCGCACATCCTGGATGATGCCATCCACTTCAGGCGTCACGACGGTGCTCGAGACCGGCTGGGCAGAGCCCGAAACCGTGACCGAGGAGATGAGGTCGCCTTTGTAGACGAAGGTCGTCACGTGCTCGATCGTGCCGGTGCCCTGAGAGGCGAAGAGCTGCGGCAGGATGAACGCTGCGGCAGCAGCCGCGATGACAGCACAGATGATGAGGGCACGGATACGCTTCTTGCGCTTCTTCTCCCTGCGGACACGCTCCAAGGCGGCAAAGGCAGCAAGGCCTTCTGCATCCTCTTCGGCCTCGGTGCGTGGCAGCTGCGTCGTGGCAGCCGTCTTTCCGAGCCCTTCGCCAGGTGCCAGGACATTGAGGGGCTTCGGCGCTCTGTCTTCCGGCACGTGCTTGTTCTCAGCCATGGTGCACGCTCCTTTGTCTGTCTGAGGGAGGGGCCATTACACACAAGAGATAGGAATGCAGTTCTGAAAGAAAGCTTGAATCAAAGGTACCCGTAGAAGCCAGAAGGCGCGAGGCGCTGGAACCAGATATCGGCCAGCGGATTTTTGGCTTCTCGATGCTATCGTCTCCTTCCGCCTCCCATCTATCCATCGATATGTCCGTCTCTTTCCTTACATCTCTGTAAGGCAGGCACAAAGAAAGGGAGGAGGGCGCATGCCCTCCTCCCCAAGAAGCCCAATCTATGCCTGCCAGCTGCTATGCGCTGTAGGTCATTCCCTTGAAGTGGAAGTCGACCAGGATATCGAGGCCGTCGTAGCCCTTGCGCAGGACATACGGGTTCTGCGGCCAGACGACAGGAATCGTGCCGAAGTCGGTGCGGACGAGCTGGTTGTCTGCCTTGATCGTGTTCTCCTTCGCCGTCGCATCGTCGAGGGAGGCACGTGCGGCATCGACGTAGCCGTCGAAGGCAGATGAATTGTAGAAGCTCGAGCGCTGGGAGGCATTCGTGCTGTAGAAGTAGGATGCCATGTGCTCGACGCCGACGAACGAGAGCGTCGACCAGGTCACGAGCGTGACCTGGAGCGTGCCGTTCTTGCGGGAGTCGGCCCAGAGGCCCGCATCGATGGTCTGGACATCGACATTCACGCCGATCTGGCTCCAGTAGTTCTGGATTGCGACCATGACAGACTGGTCCTGGCTCCTGACCTGGGCGGTGAGGGAGAGGCCATCCGCTCCTGCCTCGGCGAGGAGCTCACGTGCCTTCTCGGGGTCGTACTCGAGGATGTCGGCGCCTTCGTCGGAGCCGGTCTCCGAGGGCGGGATGAAGCCCGTGCAGGGGATGGCAGCACCGGAAAGGACCGTATCTGCCAGCTCCTGGCGGTTGATTGCGAGGGAGAGGGCCTGGCGGACGCGGGCATCCTGGAGCTTCGGCTCATTGAGGTTCAGGTTCACGAACTGCGTTGCAGCAGGCGTGTAGAAGACGATTTGGTCCTTCACATCGTCGTCCGATTCATACTGCTGCAGGAGCGACGTGCTGAAGAAGCAGAGGTCGATATCGCCGTTCTTGTAGTTCATCATGCGCGTGTTCGCGTCATCGATGTAGAGCACGTCGACCTCGTCGATGGCAGGCTTGCCCTGGTGGTAGTCCTCGAAGGCCTTGAGCACGACTTCGGAGGACTCATCGTTCGATTCGAGGTAGAAGGGGCCGGAACCGATGAAGTTCGTGCCGGTGCCCCAGGCATCCCCTGCGGCCTCGCAGGCTGCCTTCGGATAGATCGAGGCATAGAACTGGCAGAGCATGTTGAGGAAGGAGGAGTAGACCTGACGGAGCTTGATCGTGAAGTGCGTATCATCGACCACGGTGAAGCCGGAAAGCGTCTCCGCTGTGCCATCGAGCACTTCCTGGCCGCCCTCGATGTAGACGAAGGAGTCGGCCTCGGCCTTCTTGGCAAGAAGACGCGTGAGCGAGTACTCGACATCCTCTGATGTCATCGTCGAGCCATCGTGGAACTTGATGCCGTCCTTGAGCTCGAAGGAATACGTCAGGCCATCATCAGACACCGTCGGCAGCTGGGTCACGAGCAGAGGCTCGACCTCGAGCGTCTTCGTGTTGAGCGTCACGAGCGTGTCGCAGATGTTCTCCGAGGCACCCCAGGTGCTCGACGTCGTCTGTGTATCGAACGAGGTCTTCGAGTTCGTCGTGCCGACCTTGAGGACGACGGAGTCGGACGTGGACGTACTGGCATTCGAGCCGCCGCAGGCGGCAAGGCCTGCTGCAGAGGCAGCAACGGCGGCGCCGAGCGCTCCCCTCAGGAATGAGCGCCTTGTGACGCTTTCGGGCAGGATGTGGCTGAGCACCGTCTGTCTCGGGCTGGTCATGCGGGTTCCTCTCTCTTGGTGGCTCTGCGGCTTGGCAGGGCAGCATCCCCGGACATGCAAGATTAATGGCTACACTTTACTAGGAATTAGAAAGATTTCCATGCCTCGAGACCCATCATGTAACAATTCCAGCCTCTCCGAAAGCTGCTTTCGGCAATGGAGCAGCTTTCGGAGAGGCTGGAGTGCAACCGGCTTGCGATGTGTCTTTCGTCCAGTTCCAGGCGCTCTTGGACATGTCCTTGTAGTGGAAGTTCACGAGGATCGAGAGGCCATCGTAGCCTTCGCGCAGGACATAGGGGGTCTTCGGCCACACGACAGGGATCGTTGCGAAGTCCGTGCGGACGAGCTGGCGGTCTGCGGCAATCGTGCCTTCCTTTGCCTCGTCCTCGTTGAGCGTCGTCCTGGCAGCATCGACGTAGCCGTCGAAGGCAGACGAGCTGTAGAAGCCCGAGCGCTGGGAAGCATTCGAGCTGTAGAAGTATGAGGCCATGAACTCCACGCCGATGAAGGAGAGCGCCGACCAGGTCACGAGTGTGACCGTGAGAGCGCCGTTTGCACGCCCCTCGCGTCAGAGGCCGGCATCGATGGTCTGGACATCGACATTCACGCCGATCTGGCTCCAGTAGTTCTGGATTGCGACCATGACCGCTTGGTCGGAGCTCCTGACCTGGGCGGTGAGGGAAAGATCTGTGACTTTTGCCTCGGCGAGAAGCTCACGTGCCTTCTCGGGGTCGTGCTCGAGGACATCGGCGCCTTCGTCGGAGTTCGTGACTGAGGGCGGGATGAAGCCACAGCAGGGCTCGGCCGAGCCGGAAAGCACGGTGTCTGCGAGCTCCTGGCGGTTGATTGCGAAGGAGAGTGCCTCGCGCGCGCATCCTGGAGCTTCGGCTCATTCAGGTTCAAGTTCACGAACTGCGTGGAGCCCGGCATGTACATCTGGATCTGGTCCTTCACGTCCGAGTCTGCCTCGTACTGTGTCAGGAGCGAGGTGCTGAAGAAGCAGAGGTCGATGTCGCCGTTCTTGTAGTTCATCATGCGGGTGTTCGCATCGTCGATGTAGTAGACATCGATCTCGTCCAGGCCTGGCTTGCCCTCGTGGCAGTCCTCGAAGGCCTTGAGCACGACTTCTGAGGAATCATCGTTCGAGTCGAGCTTGTAGGAGCCCGATCCTATGAAGTTCGTGCCCTGGCCCCAGGAATCACCTGCCGCCTCGCAGGCTGCCTTCGGATAGATCGAGGCAAGCATGTTCAAGAAGGACGAGAAGACCTGCTTCAGCCTGATCGTGAAATGCGTGTTGTCGGTGGCGGTGAAGCCGGAAAGCGTCGTGGCCGTGCCGTCGAGCACTTCCTGGCTGCCCTCGATGTAGACGAAGGAGTCGGCCTCGGCCTTCTTGGCAAGAAGACGCGTGAGCGAGTACTCGACATCCTCTGTTGCCATCGTCGGTCCGTCATGGAACTTGATATCGTCCTTGAGCTCGAAAGAGTATGTGAGGCCATCGTCTGAGACGTCAGGAAGCTTCGTCAGAAGTACCGGCTTCACCTCGAGCGTGTCAGGATCGAGCTCGACGAGCGTCTCGCAGATATTCTCAGAGGCGCCCCAGGTAAGAGAGGTCGTCTGCGTATCGAAGGAGGCCTTCGGATTCTCGACGCCGACCTTGAGCACGGCAGGGGAGGAGCCGGAGGTGGAGGCAGCCTCTCCGCCGGAGCAGGCGGTGGCGCTGATGGCAGCTGCCGCCACGGCAGAGCCGAGCGCTCCTTTGAGAAACGACCGGCGCGTGAGGGATGCCGGAAGCGCATGCGCGATGGCAAAGGTCTGATGGCCGGCCATGAAGATCAGCTCCAGCCTCTCTGGGATGCCCGGAGCTCGGGTTATCGATAAAGTGCATAGGATGAACGGTACGCGCTGCAGGGGCGCAGCACTATCGATGGAGGCGAAGCCTTCTGAGATTGCAGCGAAATGGAAACAGGCGACACGGAGCTGCAAACATGTCCACCTCGCAAAAATTGATGGATGCCCCGTGCGCGCCCTGCCCTGGCGGCGCACAATGGAGAGGTCTGAGAACGAGAGAAAGGATTTCCATGAGCGATGTAGTCGACCGCTTTGTCCGCTATTGCGCAATCGCTTCGCAGTCCGACCCTTCGGTGGATATCACGAAGCCGGAGAACATCCCGACGACGAAGACGCAGTTCGCTGTTGCCAACGCTATTGCAGACGACCTCAGGGAGCTTGGCGCCGAGGACGTCTCTGTCGACGAGCATGCCTATGCGATTGCCCACTGGCCGGCAAGCGCAGGCCTCGAGGACCTGCCGTGCCTCGGCTTCTGCTGCCATATCGATACGGCCTGGCAGACCTGGGGCGATGAGGTGCATCCCGAGATCAAGCACTACGAGGGAGGGGAGCTTCTGATCGGCACCGGGCGCGATGGCAAGCCGGTCACGATCAGCCCGAAGACGAACCCGGCACTTGAGCACATGGTCGGCTGGGATCTCGTGACAAGCGATGGCACCTCCCTTCTCGGTGGCGACGACAAGGCAGGAGACGCCGAGATGGTGAGCCTGCTCAAGCGTCTCAAGGACGACCCCTCGATTCCGCATCCGCGCCTTGCGTTCTCGTTCGTGCCGGATGAGGAGCTGGGACACGGTGCTGCCCTTCTCGACCTCAAGAAGTTCGGTGCCGACTATGGCTACACGATCGACGGCGGACCGCTCGGCGAGTTCTGCTACGAGACGTTCAATGCCGCCGAGGCGAAGGTCTATGCAACGGGTCGCTCGGTCCATACTGGCACGGCCAAGGGCCTCATGATCAATGCGTCCGAGGCTATCTGGCAGTTCCACAGCATGATCCCTGCCCAGGAGCGTCCAGAGTACACGGAAGGCTATGACGGGTTCTACTATCTCGAGCGCGTCGAGGGCAACTGCGAGGTCGCCGAGGCCGACTACATCATCCGCGACCACAAGCAGGAGCTCGTCGAGAAGAGGAAGGAGCTCATGCGCCGCGCGGTCGAGCTCGTGAACCTCCAGTACGGCGAGGAGGTGCTCAGGATCGAGATTCACGACCAGTACCATAACCTCGCAGATGTCGTGACGAAGCCCGAGTACAGGCACCTCATCGACAATGCCCGCGAGGCGTACGGCAAGATCGGCCAGGACATGCGCTGCATCCCGATGAGGGGCGGCACCGACGGCTCCCAGCTCAGCTTCCGCGGCTTCCCGTGCTGCAACCTGAGTGCCGGCTACTATAACGCCCACGGCGTCCGTGAGTTCGTGCCGGTGCCGGAGCTCGAGGCAATGGTGGACATGCTCGTGGAGCTCGTGCAGCTCTACGCAAAGAAGCAGGAGGCATAAGGTGGCAGATACGGCAAACGAGGTCAAGGCAGAGAACCTTCTCGCCCTCACGCGCGAGCTCATATCGGTCGACTCTCCTGTCGGCTATTACCCTGAGATCCATGCATGGCTCAAAGACCGCCTCGCTTCCTGGGGCTATGAGATGTACACGGACAACAAGGCAACGGCCTATGTGAAGGTCGAGGGCGAGGACACGTCCAAGACCGTGATGGTGGGAGCCCACCTCGATACGCTCGGCCTCATCGTCCGTGGCTTCAACGACGACGGGACGCTCCGCGTGCGCCAGCTTGGCGGCGTCAACTACCACTCGCTCGAGGGCGAGTGCTGCCGCATCCATTGCCGCGATGGCCGTGTCGTGCCAGGACAGGTCATCTGCGAGAAGCACTCGGTCCATGTCTTCGAGGATGCGAAGACCGTCGAGCGCACCGAGGATACGATGTTCGTCTCCGTCATAGGCGACGTGAAGTCCCCTGAAGATGCCCGCGCGCTCGGTATCACCGAGGGTGCCATCGTGGCACCCGACCCGCACTTCGAGTCCTTCGATAACGGCTATATCGTCTCGCGCTTCATCGACGACAAGGGAGCCGTGGCAGCGCTTCTCGATACGCTCCTGTGGCTCCACGAGACCGGCCAGAAGCCTGCTGTGACGACGCTCTTCGCCTTCCCGATCTACGAGGAGATAGGGCACGGCGGAGCATATGTGCCCCCCGAGGTCTCCGAGTATGTGGCGCTCGATATCACGCTCATCGGTCCTGACTACGATGCCGACGAACACAATGTCGGCATCATCTGCGCAGACCACAAGGGCCCCTATGACTGGGAGCTCACGAACCGCCTCATCCGCTGTGCCGAGAGTGCCTGCACGCCGGGACACTGGAACACGCAGGTCTGCTTCCATTACTCCACGGATGCGAATGCTGCCTATGTCCTCGGCAACAATCTCGCTTCCGGTGCCTTCGGCATGGCCTGCATGAACACGCATGGCCGCGAGCGCTGCCATGTGGATGCGCTCGTCGAGACGGAAAAGCTTGCCCGTGCCTACCTCATGGGCCAGGGCCGCGCATAGCCTCGTGGTGCTTTTCGGTCTTTGGGAAAACATGGTGGCAAGAGCTGCTCCATGTGGGCATCATAGATAGTGACTGAACGACCCGCGGGAGCGGCACTGAGGAAGGACTGGCCCATGCAGAAGGGGAACAAGAATCTGAACGATTTCATGCGCGGCAGGAACGGCACCGACGAGCTTGCGGTAGCATCGCTCTGCGCTGCGCTCATTCTCCTGATCATCAATATCTTCGCCAGCCAGCTCTGGCTCACGATTGTCGTCCTGGCCTTCGTCGCCTATGGCCTCTTCCGCTTCTTTGCACCGGCATCCGAGCAGCTGAGGGAGCAGAATGAGCACTTCGTGAAGATCGTCGGCCCCGTCGCGCCGTGGCTGCGCGACCCGGCAGCTGCCTTGAAGGAGTCGCAGCAGTACAGGCATCTCCAGTGCCCGCACTGCGGCCAGATGGTCCGCGTGCCGCGCGGCAAGGGCGCCATCCGCGTCACGTGCCCGCGCTGCCATGAGAAGTTCGACACGCGCTCCTAGGAGAATTCGATGTACCGCCTTTTCCTTGCCGGAGGCACCGCCTCCGGCAAGTCCTCTGCCGCCAGGTATCTGGCCCAGAAGGGCGCCCTGCGCATAGATCTCGACCAGCTCTCCCGTGCCGTCCTGGCGCCGGGAGAGCCGTGCGTTAGAGAGATTGCCGATGCCTTCGGATCCGATCTCGTCGATCCTGCGACCGGCATCCTCGACCGCCACCTTCTGGCAGAGCGGGCCTTCAAGGATGCAGCCTCGACGAAGAGGCTCGAAGACATCGAGCTTCCCCATATCACCGGTGCCTTGAAGGCCATCCTCTCCGAGGGACAGGCCGAGGTCGCGGTCGTCGAGATTCCTCTGCTTGACAGGGCAGAGTCCTACTTCGACGAGGCAGACGAGATTGCCTGCGTGATCACGCCTCTGGCACTCCGCCGCGAGCGTGCCATCGCGCGTGGCATGGACGGAGCCGATTTCGACCATCGAGTCGCCCAGCAGCCGACCGATGCCTACCTCGAAAAGAAGGCAGATACCGTCTTCAGGAACGACGGCGACGAGGCTGCGCTCAGAGCGCAGCTCGATGCATGGTGGAAGAAGCGTGAGGCTGCCGGCTGGCAGGGGAGGGCGCGATGAGGGCACATGGCTGCGGCGGCTGCCTTCTGCGCATCATCGTCTGTGTCCTGGCGGCAGGCTTCATCTGGCAGCTCTTCGGAGCCCATCTCGAGCCCTATGCGAAGAAGGCAGAGCGTCTTGCCTATCCTGTCTCCTACGACGAGGCGATACTCGCATCGTCTGAGCGCCACAACGTGGATCCGCTTCTTGTCTGTGCCGTCATCAAGTGCGAGAGCAACTGGGATCCATCTGTGTCATCGGATGCCGGCGCCTGTGGCCTCATGCAGCTCATGCCGGAAACCGCAGAAGAGCTCATACGCCAGGGCTATGTGGATGGCAGCGTGTACAGCGCAGATGCACTCTATGATCCGGAGACAAATATCGAGTTCGGCTGTGCCTACCTCGAGCTTGCAAGGCACGAGCTCGGCAGCACGGATGAGGTCATCGCTTCCTACAATGCCGGCATCGGCAAGGTGAAGGAGTGGCTCGCATTTGGCACGGGCTCCATCTCGGAGCTTTCCCAGGAGTATCCCGAGACGGCGACCTATCTCAAGAAGGTCCAGAATGCCTATGAGCGCTACCGGGCACTCTATACGGAAGGCCTTGCTGCGAAGGCCTGAGCTCTGTTGCAAGAACAGATGTTCCTGTATGATAGCTGCAGGAGGTCATGATGGCAGACAAGGATGAAGATCAGTTCTCAGAGCCGCTTGCCGGCTCGAAGGAGGCGCGCGAGCGTTTCGGTGCCGAGCTGAAGCGATTCGGTCTTGGTGCAGACTCCTCGAAGCTCGAGGTCGTCTCGCCCTATGAGCCGGCAGGAGACCAGCCCCAGGCCATAGAGAAGTTGGCAGACGGCGTGAGGCGCGGCCTTCGCTACCAGACGCTTCTGGGCGTCACGGGATCGGGCAAGACGTTCACGATGGCAAAGACGATCGAGGCCGTGAACAAGCCCACGCTCATCATGGAGCCGAACAAGACGCTTGCGGCGCAGGTGGCAGGCGAGATGAAGGAGCTCTTCCCGAACAACGCCGTCGTCTACTTCGTCTCCTACTACGACTACTACCAGCCTGAGGCCTATGTGCCGCAGTCCGATACCTATATCGAGAAGGATGCCTCGATCAACGAGGAGGTGGAGAAGCTCCGCCACCAGGCGACCTCGAGCCTGCTCTCCCGCCGTGATGTGATCGTCGTGGCGTCTGTCTCCTGCATCTACGGCATCGGGTCTCCGCAGGACTATGCAGGGCTCGCTCCGAACATCGACAAGTCGGAGCCGCTCGAGCGCGACGACCTCATACGCTCCCTCATCGATATCCAGTACGACCGAAACGATCTCGACCTCTCGATCGGCACGTTCCGCGTAAGGGGAGACACGGTCGATGTCTGGCCGCCCTATGCAGAGAATCCTTTGAGGATCTCGTTCTTCGGCGACGAGGTCGAGCTCATAGCCGAGATCGACAAGGTCACGGGCGAGGTCATCCGCGAGTTCGATGCCATCCCCATCTGGCCGGCATCGCACTACGTGACAGAGCGCCCGAAGATCAACCACGCACTCAAGACCATCAACGACGAGCTCACGCAGCGTCTCGCCGAGCTCAAGGCAGACAACCGTCTCCTCGAGGCACAGCGCCTGAAGGAGCGCACGTCCTACGACCTCGAGATGCTCGAGAACATGGGCTACTGCAATGGCATCGAGAACTACTCGCGCCACCTCGATGGCAGAAAGCCGGGCGAGCCGCCCTATACGCTCATCGACTACTTCCCGGACGATATGCTCTGCATCATCGACGAGTCCCATGTCACGGTGCCGCAGATTCGCGGCATGCATGAAGGCGACCGCTCGCGCAAGGTCACGCTCGTCGAGCATGGCTTCAGGCTTCCATCCGCTCTCGACAACCGCCCACTGCGCTTCGACGAGTTCGAGCAGCGCATCCCGCAGTTCATCTATGTCTCGGCGACGCCGGGAGACTACGAGGAGCAGGTCTCGCAGCAGACGGTGGAGCAGATCATCAGGCCGACCGGCCTTCTCGATCCGAAGATCGAGGTGCGTCCGGTCCGCGGCCAGATTGACGACCTCATCAGCGAGATCAAGGAGCGTACGGCAAAGAAGGAGCGCGTGCTCGTGACGACGCTCACGAAGCGGATGGCAGAGGACTTGACCGACCATCTCCTCGACGAGGGGATCAAGGTCAACTACATGCACTCCGATACAGCGACGCTCGACCGTGTCCGCATCATCCGCGAGCTCCGCGAAGGCAAGATCGATGTCCTTGTCGGCATCAACCTCCTGCGCGAGGGCCTCGATATCCCCGAGGTCTCGCTCGTCGCAATACTCGACGCCGACAAGGAAGGCTTCCTCAGGAACAGAAGGTCGCTGATCCAGACGATGGGACGCGCCGCCAGAAACGTCTCGGGCGAGGTCATCATGTACGCAGACGAGATCACGGACTCGATGCGCGAGGCCATCGACGAGACGAGGAGGCGCCGCTCGATCCAGGAGAAGTTCAACGAGGAGCACCATATCGAGCCGCATACCGTGCGCAAGGCGATCAACGATATCTCGGCCTTCCTGGCAGAGGCGCACGATACGCTCGATACGAAGGAGAGGAAGGACGGCGTCTTCTTCACGCCGGCAGGATCTGAAGCAGGAGATGCTCCTGCCATGACAGAAGAGCAGCTCACGGAGGACCTGAAGAAGCTGCCGCGTGCCGAGGTCGAGCGCCTCATCTCGACCCTCCAGGAAGAGATGGCAGCGGCCTCCGAGTCCATGGACTACGAGGAGGCAGCGCGCGTGCGCGACCAGCTCGTCCAGGTGAAGGCGCTCGTCGAGCACACGACCGAGGAGGATGTGATGCGCCGCCTCAAGGCCGGTGCCCGGAAGGGCTCCGAGCATGCGACAAGGCGCCGCTACCGGGGACCGCGCAAGCATTAGAAGGTGCAGAAAAGAGCGGGGGCAGCACGCGCTGCCCCCGCTTCACATCTGCCAGTTCTTTCTGCGCCCTATTCCCTGATCTCGCGTATCAGGTGCTCGGCGCAGCTGATGCCATCCGCTGCTGCGCTCATGATGCCGCCTGCATAGCCTGCACCCTCGCCGCAGGGCCAGAGGCCTCTTGTAGAGACGGACTGGCCATCCTTCTCGCGCACGACACGCACCGGAGAAGAGGAGCGGGTCTCGACGCCGGTGAGCACGGCATCTGCCACATCGAAGCCCTTGAGGTGCTTGCCCATCTGCGGAATCGCAGCACGCAGGGTCTCTGCGATGTAGGGAGGAAGAGCTGGCTCGATCGTACCCCAGGTGACGCCGCGCGGATAGGTCGGCTGGACGGTGCCTGCTGCTGACGATGGCTGGCCTTTGAGGAAGTCGCCGACAAGCTGTGCCGGTGCCTGATAGGCGCCCCCGCCAAGCTCGAATGCCTTCCTCTCGCAGGAACGCTGGAGCGACAGCCCTGCGAGAGGGTCGTCTCCGGGAAGGTCTTCGGGAAAGACATTCGCAAGGATGCCGGCATTCGCATTTGTGCCGGCGCGGTCGGAGAGGCTCATGCCGTTCGTGCAGACGCCGCCTTCCTCGCTGGCTGCGGCAACCACATAGCCGCCCGGGCACATGCAGAAGCTGAAGGCGCTCCTGCCGGAAGGCAGGTGGCTCACGAGCTTGTAGGGGGCAGCGCCGAGTGCGGGGTGTCCTGCAGCAGGTCCATACTGCGCCTTGTCTATCTGTGCCTGGAGGTGCTCGATGCGGGCACCCATGGCAAAGGTCTTGCGCTCGAGCGTTACCTGCTTCTTATGGAGGAGCTCGAAGACATCGCGGGCCGAATGGCCGCAGGCAAGCACGACCTCATGCGCTGCGATATCCTCGCCGCGCTCGATGCCTTCATGCTCCTGCGTCACATGGATGCCTGAGATCGAGCCATCCTGGGCAAGGTAGATGTCATCAAGCCTGCAGCGGAAGCGGACCTCGCCGCCTGCTTCCTCGATGCGGTGCACGATGTTCGTGACCACATGGGGCAGGATGTCGGAGCCGACATGGGGCTTTGCGTCCCAGAGGATGCGCTCGGGAGCTCCTGCCTCGACGAAGGTCTCAAGTATCAGCCTATGGAGCGGGCTCTTCGTGCCGGTCTGGAGCTTGCCGTCAGAGAAGGTGCCGGCGCCTCCAAGGCCGAACTGGATGTTGCTCTCTGTATCGAGGAGGCCGGTCTCATTGAAGCGGCTGACCCGCGCGGTCCTTCGCTCCGCGTCATCTCCACGCTCGATCAGAAGCGGGGAGAGGCCTGCCTCTGCAAGCGTGAGGGCACAGAAGAGGCCAGCGCATCCGGCCCCGACGACAATCGGGCGCTCATCGAGCGTCGAGGTATGCCGCTGCGGGAAGCGGGGCGGCACCTCGTCGACCGTGCGGACGTTTCTGTCCTGGCGGTGGTGGGCAAGACGGCGCAGGAAAGCACGCTCCTTCTCCTTGCCGCCCACAAGCGCGATGCGCACCGTGAACATCAGGTGGACATCCGACTTCTTGCGGGCATCGATCGAGCGGCGCCTGAGCTCGAACGAGGCGATCTGTGCCTTCGTGAGATGGTATTTCTTCAGCACATGCTGCTCGACGATGTGCTTTGCGGACTCGACGGTCCCATCCAGCGTTCCCAGAGGTATTGCGATGTTTGAGATTTCGATCACAGGGAGCGCTCCTTTCTAGTTCCGGATCTCTCGGGCGGCTTTGGCAGCCTCTGTTCCGGCCTTCATGCCCGAGGTCCAGGCCCAGCCCAGATTGTATCCTCCGCAGGGCCCATCGATATCGAGCGCCTCGCCGCAGGCAAAAAGGCCACGGGAGCCGGCAAGGGCAGGATCTGCTTCAAGGGTCGGCGCGAATGAAGAGATGGCAAGGCCGCCGCGCGTGACCTGAGCATGTCCGGTATCTGTGCGTCCTTCGACCGTGAAGGAAAGGGCCTTGAGCGCCTGCGCGATGCGGTCGGGATCTCCGCCTTCACGTTTCCAGAGGAGCTCTGCAAGGCGTGGGTCTGAGACGCCTTCCGCGGTATGTGCCAGGCGGATGAGGCGGGACAGCTGCGATGCGGCATAATCCGGCGCGAGGTCGAGAGCGAGCGTATCGCCTGGTTCGGCCAGCCGTGAGAGATTGAAGACAGCGATGCCGGAGAGTCCATAGGGCCTGAACAGGAACTCCCCTGCTTCTTCGGCGATCTTCTCTGCTCCGCGCAGAAGCGTGGCTCTGCCATGGGCACGCCTGCCGTCGAGGGTCTCAAGCGGAAGCCCCTTGAGCGCAAGCGGGCAGAGGATGGGCTCCGGTGCGATGCGGGGAAGCTGTGGCACAAGCGTCTCGGCCAGGTGTCCGCCGCCTGCAAGGACGGCGCAGGAGGATACAAGCGCACCTTCGCCGGCCTCGCCTGAAAACGAGACCTTCCAGCCCTTGCCCTGGGATTCAAGCTTCTTGGCACCGCGTCCTGGCAGAAGCAGGACTCCTGCACGCTGGGCGCGGGCAAGAAGGACATCGCGCACAGATGCTGCCTGCCTCGAGAGGGGATAGCAGCGGGTGTCGTCTGCCGTCCATGCCATGCCTGATGCCAGGAAGAAGGCGAAGACCTCATCTGCCATGTCCTGCCCGACGGCTGACTCGACGAAATCGGGGTGGTTGTAGAAGGAGGGAGCAAGATCAGCCGCTGTGAAGTTGCAGCGTCCGTTGCCGGTCGCCAGAATCGTGCGGCCGCACTCGAGGGCTTCTTCGAGGACGCATGCTGAGGCGCCTTCCTCTGCTGCCGTGATGGCACAGGCAAGGCCTGAGGCGCCGCCGCCGACCACGCAGACATCTGCAATCTTTGGCGGTGCCACCTTCATCGCAGCATCGAGGGCACGCTCGCGCAGCTGCGAGCGTGCGGTCTTCTGTCTTCTGCCTCCTGCCATGGGAGCCTTTCTATTTCAGTGCGTCCATCACGGTCGCAGAGGCGACGATCGCGGCAATCGCATCGGGGATGAGGCCGTCGGGGAGGTCCTGCTCCATCCTGCCGGCATCGCACATCTGCGCGAAGGAAGGATCGATCGGCAGCTGGCCCAAAAAGTCGAGGTCGTAGCGCTTTGCAGTCTCCTCGGCGCGGCTCGGGCCATACGGCTCGATCTTCTCGCCACAGTGCGGGCAGGTGAGATAGGCCATGTTCTCGACGAGGCCGAGGCACGGCACTTCCATCATCGATGCCATCTTCACGGCCTTGCCGACGACCATCTGGACGAGGTCCTGCGGCGAGGAGACGATGATGACACCCTCGATTGGGAGGGACTGGAAGACGGTGAGGGCTACGTCACCGGTTCCTGGAGGCATATCGACGAGCAGGAAGTCGAGGTTGCCCCAGTTCGTCTGGCCCCAGAACTGCTGGAGGGCGCCAGCGAGGATGGGTCCACGCCAGAGCACCGGATCATCGTTGTGCTCGAGCAGGAGGTTTGTCGACATGACCTTCATGCCGTTTGCGGTCTCGCAGGGGACCATGTTGTTTCCGTCAGCGGCGACCATATCGTCGGCGAGGCCGAACATCTTCGGGATCGAGGGGCCGGTGATATCGGCGTCGAGGATGCCGACAGAGGCACCGTGACGGGCAAGCTCGGTGGCCAGGATGCCGGTCACGAGCGACTTGCCGACGCCTCCCTTGCCGGAGATGACACCGATCACATGCCTGATGTTCGAGTTCTCGTTGAGCGGGAAGATCTGGGGTCCCTGCTCGGCCTGGGGTGCATCTTCGTGCATCTGGCCCATCTCTTCGCGTATCTGCTGTTCCTCTTCAGGTGAAAGCGGCATGGTGCGCCTTTCTCTTAGGTAAATGCTGTTTCCCACCTATCATACCCCGCACGGTCCTTTCATCATGCTCGCGGTGCCTGAAAAGCCGCCTTTGGGTGCATAATGGGAGGCAATGCATCCGTCTGAAGGGATTGAGCATGCTTGCAGCAACGCTTGGCTATGTCGACCGCTACGACTTTTCGAACGAGCGGTTCCAGAAGGCCTATGCCTTCCTGCGCCAGAACGACCTCAGCGCACTTCCGCTCGGGAAGCATGAGGTCGCAGGCGACGAGGTATTCGCGAACGTCCAGGAATACGATACGGTGCCGGCAGCCCAGAAGCACTATGAGGCGCACAGGCGCTACTTCGATATCCAATACATCATCTCGGGCGAGGAGGCCATTGCCGTTACGCCGGTCGAAGGCGTCAAGGCACTCCAGGAGTTCGACGAGGCATCCGACTTCTGCCTCTACGACGAGCCAAAGGCCTGCTCGTGGGTTCCGCTCCATGCAGGCGAGCTCATGATCTTGGGTCCCGAGGAGGCACACAAGCCAGGATGTGCCCTTGCAGGTCCCGAGCATGTACGCAAGGTCGTCGTGAAGGTCGCCCTGTAGCGTACGACACAGAATCCAGCGTCTTTGGCCCCCCTGCCTTTGGGCGGGGGCTTTCTCATGCCTCTCATGCTTTGGCATGAGGAGAAAGTCGAAGGCTCTCGGCACCATGTTCACGCCCAGGGGAGGAAGGTGCTGAATTGAACGGCGGAAAGGCGGTTTCACCGAATTTCTCTGGACGATGCCTTCCTGGGTGGGCGCAGCATGTATCTTAAGGTACCATTAAGAAATAATGAAAAGATTGTCCGCTCTCCGGGAACGCATCTGGGCAGGGTGGTGCAGACGATGCGCGGGACCAGGCAGCATGGCTGTGGCCAAGACATGCCCTGGACTCTCTGCGCTGGATATGGATTGGGCAAAGGAGCAAGAACGTGGCCGCATCACGCATGGGTTCCCCCATCAGATTCCGCTGCGCGCTGGCAGCCTCGAAGCTTGTGCGCGGCGTGCTCAGGAAGACCGGACATGTGGGAGGACAGCTTCCCGGCGTCATCGCCGAGAAGATGGATCCAGACTTCCTTGCACATATTCCGATGCCGGAGCACCTCGTGTTCGTGTCCGGCACGAATGGCAAGACGACGACCACGAACCTTATCGCCGATATCCTCTTCGATAACAGGCGGATGCTCGTGACGAACCGCGCGGGCGGCAATATCGGCACCGGCATCGCCTCGACGCTCATTGCCAATGCTGACGCGGGCGGCCATCCCCGTGCCGATACGGCTGTCATGGAGCTCGACGAGATCTGCTTCAATGAGGTCATGCCCTATGTGGACCCGGAGCTCGTCGTCGTGACGAACCTCTACTCGGATACATTCACGCGCTCGGCAAATCCCGACTATGTCTTCTCGGTCATGAGCAGGAACATCTCGCCGGATACGCGCCTTGTCCTCAATGCAGACGACCTCATCTCCTGCCGTATGGCACCGCAGACGAAGAGCCGTGTCTACTATGCGATAGCCCCTCAGCCCGAGGATACGAAGGAGCCCCAGGGCATCGTCTGCGACCTGCCGGCCTGCCCGGTCTGTGGCGGCAGGCTCGAGTATGACTACGCCCATTTCCGCCATCTCGGCCATGCACGCTGCACGTCCTGCGGCTACACGAATCCCGAGCCCGACTATGTGCTCACGAAGATCGACCACGAGAAGCATCTCCTGACGATAGAGGAGCGCTGCCACGAGGGGTCGCCTGCGCATGAGTACTATCTTCAGTCGCTCTCGATCACGAACGCATACAACCTGCTTGCCGCTATCGTCGCCGTGCGCGAGATGGGGCTTTCTGCCGAGGAGATTGCGCACTCGCTCGAGCATGGCATCAACATCACGACCGAGCGCTACCAGGCACGCAGCGTCTGCGACAGGCGCATCGTGACAATCGCCTCGAAGGGGGAGAACGGCACGGCCACCTCGGTCGCGCTTCAGACCGTCATGTCGGAGCCGGGCACGAAGGCCTTGATCATGCTCCTTTCCGATGGACACATGGCAGAGAATGCCGATGAAGTGGAATACCCGGGCTGGCTCTATCTCACGGACTATGAGCTCCTGGACGATCCATCCGTGAAGGAGATCGTGCTCGTCGGCGCGACGGCAGATGAGCAGGCGCTGCGCCTGCGGCTGGCAGGCGTGCCGGCAGAGAAGATCACAAAGGTCGCAGGCTGGGAGGATGCCGTCAATGCCGTGCATCCGATGGAAGCCGATGCGACCTACATCGCCTTTGCCGTCTCGAATGTCGGCATCGCGAGCAAGGCAGCATATGCCCTGGCGAAAAGGATCGAGGAGGCAGATGGTGAGCGCTGATACGACGATCGAAGTCCTCTTTCCGGAGTTCGGAAACCAGGGCGGAGACAATGGCAACGAGATGTATCTCAGAGCCTGCCTGCCCGATGCCCGCTTCATCCATACGCATAGGGGAGATGTGCCCTATTTCGCAGAGCACGTGCCCTCCTTCATCCTCTGCTGCAACATGACAGAGCAGCAGCAGGACATATCGGTCAAGGAGCTCATGCCCTATAAGGAGAGGCTCGCCGAGCTGGCCGATAGTGGCGTCCCCATGCTCTTCTGTGGAAGCGCAGCCGAGCTCCTCGGCACCTGGATCGTGGATCCGGACGGCACGACGAACCCTGCACTCGACCTCTTCAGCTTCACGACGCACCGGAACATGCCGAAGCGCTACCTCGATGTCGTGCTCGGCACGTTCGTGCCGGCACCGGGGGAAGACCCTATCGAGATTGCCGGCTTCAAGGCACAGTTCACGCAGATGGAAGGGCACAACGAGTCCTGCTTCTTCTGCGAGGACGAGGTGGGATTCGGCCTCAACGTCGAGACGAAGCTCGAAGGCTGGAGACGGGGCGGCCTCATCGCTACCTGGATCATAGGTCCGCTCCTGCCGGAGAATCCCGGTTTCGTGCGCTGGCTCCTGGACGAGATGGGGGAGAAGGACGCTTCCCTTGCCTTCGAGGAGGAGGCACGGGCTGCCCATGACACGCGCGTGCGCACGTTCCGTGTGCCGGGGATGCATCTCACGATATAGCCATTTCTTGTTGGTTCTTTGGTGGCATGCGGGTTTCGGGACCCCGCTTCGGACCTTGGAGGTTCGGGGCGGGGTCCTTATTGCTACCATGGATGTATCCATCTCGAGATGGGTGAAGACTGCTCTTCAGCAGCAGGGACTGACAGTTCCTGCTGCCGTTTGGATAGAAGGTTGGAAGCATGGCATCAGATTCCATCGTCATTCGCGGTGCCCGGCAGCACAATCTGCAGAACGTCGATGTGACGATTCCCCGCGACAAGCTTGTCGTGATCACCGGCCTCTCGGGCTCCGGCAAGTCGTCTCTTGCCTTCGACACGATCTATGCAGAAGGCCAGAGGCGCTACGTCGAGAGCCTCTCGAGCTATGCCCGGCAGTTCCTGGGCCAGATGGACAAGCCCGATGTGGACTCGATCGAAGGCCTCTCGCCGGCTGTCTCCATCGACCAGAAGACGACGTCGAAGAATCCGCGCTCGACCGTCGGCACCGTCACAGAGATCTATGACTACCTGCGCCTGCTCTATGCCCGCGTCGGCGTGCCGCATTGCCCTGAGTGCGGACGTGTCATCGAGCGCCAGACGACGGACCAGGTCGCAGACAAGGTGCTCGCAGCCGGGCAGGGAAGGCGTGCGCTCGTGCTCGCGCCTGTCGTCCTTGGCCGCAAGGGAGAGTACCAGAAGCTCTTCCAGGACCTTGCGAAGGAAGGCTTCTCCCGCGTCCGCGTCGACGGCGAGGTGCATGAGCTCACCGAAGAGATCGTGCTCAACAAGAAGATCAAGCACACGATCGAGGTCGTTGTCGACCGCATCGTGATCCGCGAGAACTCCCTTGGCCGCATCGCCGAGGCCGTCGAGCAGGCGACGAAGCTCGCCTCCGGCAAGGTCGGCGTGCTCCTGCTTGCCGACAGGAAAGACCCCGAGCACATGCCGGAAGAGCTCCTGCAGTACTCGCTTGCGCTTGCCTGCCCCATCCATGGCCACTCGATCGACGACCTGCAGCCGCGCGACTTCTCGTTCAATGCACCCTATGGTGCCTGCCCTGACTGCGATGGCCTCGGCTTCAAGAAGACGGTCGATGCACGCTCGCTCATCGAGGATCCGCATCTCTCCGTTGCCCAGGGCGTCTTCGGAAGCCTCTTCAACCGCTCGAACTACTATCCGCAGATTCTGCGTGCAGTCTGCGACTATATCGGCGTCTCTGCCGATACGCCGTGGGACGAGCTGCCCCGCAAGGCCCAGAATGCGCTGCTCGATGGCTTGGGAGACAAGAAGATCCGTGTCGACTACCGCACGCTCGATGGGCGCGACACGAGCTGGCTCACGAAGTTCTCAGGCGTGAGGACGATCCTCTTCGAGAAGTACCAGGAGACGACGTCTGAGACCATGAGGACACACCTCGAGAAGTACATCCGCGAAGAGCCCTGCCCGACCTGCCACGGCGCACGCCTGAAGCCTGAGTATCTGGCAGTCACGGTGGGCGACCTCAACATCAAGCAGCTCTGCGACCTCTCCTGCAGGGAGGCGCTCGACTTCTTCGATCATCTCAAGCTCGATGAGCGCCATGAGGTGATCGGTGGGCCGATCGTGAAGGAGATCCGCGCACGCCTGCGCTTCCTCGTGAACGTCGGTCTCGACTACCTGACGCTCTCGCGTGCCTCGGCGACGCTTTCCGGTGGCGAGGCTCAGCGCATCCGCCTGGCCACCCAGATCGGCGCCGGCCTCATGGGCGTCCTCTATATCCTCGATGAGCCCTCGATCGGCCTCCATCAGCGCGACAACGACCGCCTGATTGCAACGCTCAAGAGCCTGCGCGACCAGGGCAATACCGTGATCGTCGTCGAGCACGATGAGGATACGATCCGTGCTGCCGACTATGTGATCGATATGGGTCCGGGTGCCGGCGAGCTCGGAGGCCACGTCGTGGCGGCAGGAACGCCGGAAGAGATCATGGCAGACGAGAAGTCGCTTACGGGCGCCTACCTCACCGGCAAGCGCATGATCCGCCTTCCGAAGGAGCGCAGGAATCCTGGACGCGGTGCCCTCAAGATCACGGGCTGCCGCGCGAACAATCTCAAGAACGTGAAGGTCAAGGTCGAATACGGTACCTTCACGGTCGTGACGGGCGTCTCGGGATCGGGCAAGTCATCGCTTGTGACCGATACGCTGGCACCAGCATTGACGAACATCATCCAGCACTCGAAGCGTCCTGTCGGCCCCTATCGTACGCTCGAGGGGCTCGAGGACGAGGATGGCAGGAAGTGCATCGACAAGGTCATTGATATCGACCAGAGCCCGATCGGGCGCACGCCGCGCTCGAACCCGGCCACCTATATCGGCCTCTGGGACGATCTCCGGCAGCTCTTTGCCTCGACGCCCGAGAGCCGTGCCCGCGGCTACAGCGCAGGACGCTTCAGCTTCAATGTGCCGGGAGGCCGCTGCGAGGCCTGCAAGGGCGATGGCCAGATCAAGATCGAGATGAACTTCCTGCCTGACATCTATGTACCCTGCGATGTCTGCCATGGCAAGCGCTACAACAGGGAGACCCTGGAGGTCAAGTACAACGGCAAGTCCATTGCCGATGTCCTCGACATGACGGTCACAGAGGCGCTCTCATTCTTCCAGAACATCCCGAAGATCCGCCGCAAGCTCGAGACGCTCTTCGATGTGGGCCTGGGCTATGTGCACCTGGGACAGCCGGCAACGACCTTGTCCGGCGGCGAGGCACAGCGCGTGAAGCTTGCCAAGGAGCTCCAGCGTGTCCAGACAGGCAGGACGTTCTATATCCTCGACGAGCCGACGACGGGTCTCCACTTCGAGGACGTGCGCCAGCTTGTTCAGGTATTGGAGCGTTTGGTGGATGCCGGCAACACGGTCCTTGTGATAGAGCACAATCTGGACGTCATAAAGATGGCGGACCGTCTCATCGATATGGGCCCTGAAGGCGGCGATGGGGGTGGCACGGTCGTTGCCTATGGCACGCCCGAAGAGGTCGCGAAGGTCAAAGAATCGTATACCGGACGCTATCTTGCGCCGATCCTTGCGCGCGACCGGGCACGCATGGAGAAGGAGGATGCAGCAGATGTCGAAGCGTGAGGGGCAGGTCAAGACGAATGCGATGCGCGAGCTCGACCAGGCACACATCCCCTATAGGGTGCAGGTCGTCGAGGGCGAAGAAGATATCTCGAGAGGACTCGGCGTCCGCATGGCAGAAGAGGTCGGGGCAGACCCCGAGAGCCAGTTCAAGACGCTTGTCTGCGTCTCGCCGACACGGGACCACGTCGTGTGCTGCATACCTGTGGCAGAAGAGCTCGACCTCAAGAAGGCAGCAGCGGCAGCAGGGGAGAAGTCGCTCGAGCTCATGCCGATAAAGCAGCTCGAGAGCGTCACGGGCTATGTGCGTGGCGGCTGCACCCCTGTCGGCATGAAGAAGAAGTTCCCGACCTTGATCGACGAGACGGCCGAACTCTTCGATGAGATCGGCATCTCGGGCGGGAAGCGTGGCGTCGGCCTCATCGTGGCACCGGAGCCCCTGGCCAAGTTCCTGGACGCACGCTTCGTCGATATCGTGCAGGAAGGGCGATGATGGAGAACAGAGAAATGGACATCGAGGAGCAGCAGACTGACGAGGAAGAGGCGCTTGCCGAGTCGGTAGGCCGCTCGTCTGCAATGATGAGCGTGCTCGTGATGATTTCGCGTGTCACGGGCTTCTTCCGCACCTGGGCGCAGGCATATGCCGTCGGCGTCACGATGCTCGCCTCGTGCTACACGATCGCGAACAACCTCCCGAATCTGCTCTATGAGCTTGTCATGGGCGGCATGCTCGTCACGGCATTCCTGCCTGTCTACATGAACGTGAAGCGCAAGCTCGGACGCGAAGGTGCCAATGCCTACGCCTCGAACCTCTTCTCGCTCATCCTCCTCATCATGGGCGGCCTCTCCATCCTCTGCATCATCTTCGCGGCGCCGGTCGTGTGGACGCAGACGTTCTCGGCGACCAAGGAGTTCGACTTCGACCTCTCGGTCTACTTCTTCCGCTTCTTCGCAATCGAGATCATGCTCTACTCGCTCTCGACCGTCGTCTCCGGCATCCTGAATGCCGAACGCGAGTACTTCTGGAGCACGGCAGCGCCGATCTTCAACAACTTCGTGACGATCGCCTCCTTCGTACTCTATGCCTGGCTCGTTCCCACGAACCAGGGGCTGGCGCTCCTGATCCTGGCGCTCGGCAACCCTCTGGGCGTTGCCGTGCAGCTCCTCGTGCAGCTGCCGAGCCTCCACAAGATGGGCGTGCGCATCCACTTCAAGATCGACCTCCACGATCCTGCCATCAAGGACACGCTCTCCATCGGCATCCCGTCGCTTCTCTGCACGATCGTGATGTTCGTCACATCCTCCGTGCAGACATCCTGCGAGATGCAGTCTTCGGTCTCCGGCTCCTCGGTCGCCTACTATGCCCGCATCTGGTATACGCTGCCGTATTCGATTCTCTGCGTGCCGATCACGACGGCCATGTTCACAGAGCTCTCAGATCTCTATGCGAAGCACGATATGACGGGATATAGGCGCGGCATCTCGTCCGGCACAAGCAAGATCTTGTTCCTCTTGATCCCGATGATGCTCTTCCTGATCGTGTTCTCGACGCCCCTGATTACCGTGATGGCAGGCAGGAGCTTCTCTGCTGATGAGATCGAGATGACGGCGAGCTTCCTCATCGCCCTTGCGTTCTCGCTTCCGCTCTACGGCGTCTATATCTATCTCCAGAAGATCTGCTCCTCGATGCGCCATATGATGCTCTTCGCTGTTGCCAACATCGTGGCCGGCGTCGTCGAGGTCATCTACCTCATGGTCGCGACGCCGAGATACGGCCTCAACTGCTCGGCCTGGGGCAACACAGTCTTCTATGTGATCGTCGATATCGTGGCCTTCATGGAGCTCCATCACCGGATCGGCGGTGTCGGCATCCGCCATATGGCAGTCTCTGCCGTGCGCTCGCTCGCACTCGGTGCCGCAGGCGCTGTCGCTGCCTTCCTCATCCTCCAGCTCCTCGGACACTTCTTCGGCCCCACGGACGGCTCGATGCTCAAGGGCATCCTCTATTCCGTCATCGGCGGCATCCCGGCCCTGATCGTGACCTACGGCGGAGCGGTCGCCCTGAAGATCCCTGAGGCTGATGCAATCGGCCGCCTCATGGACCGCTTCCTGCCGGCACGCCTGCGCAGGTAGAGAACAGCCAGATAGCATCGAAACGATTTCGAGGCCTCCGCTTGGCGGGGGCCTCGCTGCATCTGCCGAAACAATGGCACAGGCGAGATCTCGGCCTTTGCCTGCTTGGTACCATGCGGGACAGAACCCAAGAGCCCACGCTTGCCGGAGAAGATGTGCCATGCTCCTTGATCTCTTTTCAGAGGACTCTCTGCCCTCATCTGGATTCCCGTCATCGTCTTCATGGTCCTTGTCTTCTACCTGCTGATTCTCGCAATCCAGGCGCTGAAGAAGTATCTGGGGAAATAGGCCGGGCTCCAGGATGGGCAGGCACGCTCCATTGCCGCTACGTTACAGAGCGGCGTCCTCGCTGCGGCAAGCACTTTAGTGTGCTAAAGTGCCACCAGCAGACAAGATGGATGCAGAAGCATCCTGGACATGAAGGAGCGACATCGTGCTGAGCGGTACACCCCAAGGATTCCGCGACATCCTGCCGAAGGAGGCATTGGCGCGCGAGCGAATCTGCGACGCAGTCAGGAGCTGCTTCGCGAGCCATGGCTATCTTCCGGTCGAGACGCCGCTTCTCGAAGACCGCCATACCCTCGAGGAGGCAGGACGCATCAAGAACCTGCCGTTCCAGCTCTTCGACGCGGAGGACGACGAGCTCCTCGTGCTCAGGCCCGATCTCACGCTGCCGATCGCGCGCATGGCAGCAGCAAGGTTCGCGGCAGGGCAGCTGCCGGCACGCCTCAGGTATGTGGCGCCTGTCGTGCGCGAGCGTGCAAGCCTCAAGGGCCAGCCGCGCCAGTTCACGCAGCTCGGCGTCGAGCTCATCGGCGGAGACGACGTGAAGGCAGAATCCGAGGTCGTCTCCCTTCTGGGCGAGGTGCTCCAGGCCCTCCATGTGCCGGCCTGGAAGATTGTCTGCGGCTCTGTCTCGCCCCTGAAGGCGCTGCTCCAGACCTGCGCACCGGATGAGGCATTCGCGAAGCAGGCGCTTGCCCTCGTCCATGAGAGCGATCTTGTGAGCCTGGATGAGCTTGTCGCAGCCTCTTCGCTTGCGTCCGAGGCGGCACGTGCGCTCCACGAGCTGCCAAGGCTCAATGGCGGAGCTGAGACGATCGATGCGCTCGACGAGCTCCTGGATGGTGCCGGTGTCCCCCAGGAGGGAAGAGGCACCTCTGAGCTCAGGGCCCTCGTGGCATCGCTTTCCGACCTTGCCCAGGCAGGGGAGCTTGCCTTCGACTTCTCGATCATCAACTCATTCGACTACTACACGGGCATCATCTTCAAGGCCTATTCGGAAGGCATCGCCGCATCCCTTGCTTCCGGCGGCCGCTACGATGCAGTCCTCAAGAACCTCGGCATGCCCGATACCTGCGCCTGCGGCTTCGCCCTCTCGCTCGAGCGTCTCCAGGAGGTCCTGGGCGAGATGGGAGATACCGGCGTCGTGACGCCGGGCGTGCGCCTGGCAGAGCGTCCGATCCGCATTGCCGTGCCGAAGGGATCGCTCTTCGGCGATACCGTGAAGCTGCTCGAGAAGGCTGGGCTTCCGGTCGAGGGGCTCAAGGACCCGGGACGCCGCCTCATCGTGCATGAGGACGGGGTCGACTATGTGATCGTCCGTGCCCAGGATGCCCCGTATTTCGTGGGCTATGGTGGTGCCGATTGCGGCATCTGCGGTAACGACTCGATCCTCGAGGCCCAGGTCGAGCTCCTGCAGCTTGTGGACCTGCGCTACGGTGCCTGCCGCTTCGTCGTCGCAGAGCCGAGAAGCGCTGCCGGCAAGACCGACCGTGCCTATGCCTGGCGCGGTTACGAGCGCGTTGCAACGAAGTACCCCCACATCACGCAGGCGTACTATGACCGTATCGGCCGGCAGGTCGAGATTCTGCCGCTCCACGGCAACATCGAGCTTGGCCCGATTGTCGGCATGGCAGACCGCATCGTCGATATCACGGCGACGGGCACGACGCTCAGGGAGAACGACCTCGAGATTGTCGACGACGTACTCGAGTGCAGTGCCCGCTTCTTCGCAGGCCCTGCTGCCTATCGCTCCGATGCCCGCATACGTTCCCTGGCTGACCGCCTCGCGGCTGCAGCCAGCAAGGAGGAATAATGAGGAAGATCGTGCTGTCCGAGGGAGAGACCCTCACCAATGCTGACCTGAAGAGGACAGGTGCCCTGCCGAAGGAGGTCATGGAGTCTGCCCAGGCAATCGTCGACGAGGTGCGCGAGCGCGGCGATGCGGCTGTCCGTGACTTCTGTCTCAAGTTCGATGGTGCCTGCCCCAAGAGCTTCCGCGTGCCCGACGAGGCCGTCAAAGGCGCGCTCGAGAAAGTCGATCCGCGCTTCGTCGAGGCCGTGAAGCGCTCCTATGCGCAGGTGCGCGAGTTCCACGAGCACGAGCGCGAGGATTCCTGGTTCGAGACGAGGCCTGATGGCACGATCCTGGGCGTCAAGGTCACGCCGGTGCCCTCTGTTGCCGTCTACGTTCCGGGAGGACGCGCCCAGTATCCCTCTACCGTCATCATGGACACGGTCCCGGCAAAGGTTGCAGGCGTCGAGCGTGTCATCATGCTGACGCCGCCCCAGAAGGATGGCACGCTCTCTGCCTATACGCTCGCCGCTGCCGCCATCGCAGGGGTCGACGAGGTCTACGCTGTCGGCGGTGCCCAGGGCATCGCTGCTGCTGCCTATGGCACGGAGTCCATCCCGAAGGTCGCGAAGATTGTCGGTCCGGGCAATGCCTATGTGGCCGCTGCGAAGCGCTATGTCTCGGGCGATGTCGGCATCGATATGGTGGCTGGCCCCTCCGAGGTCTGCGTGCTCGCTGGCTCGACGGCAGATCCTGTGATCGTCGCTGCCGACCTCATGGCACAGGCAGAGCACGACCCGATGGCTGCGTGCTACCTCGTGACAGATGCGCCGGAGCTTCCGGACAGGGTGCTTGCTGCAATCGATGGCTTTCTCAAGGAGAGTCCGCGTGCCGAGATCACGAAGGCAAGCCTCGACAACCGTGGCCAGATCGTGATTGCGCCTTCGCTCGACGCTGCCATCGACTCCGTCAATGTGATCGCCCCTGAGCACCTCGAGCTCCATGTGCCGGAGGCCTTCTCGATCCTCGGCAAGATCAAGAACGCTGGCGCCATCTTCTGTGGTCCCTGGAGCTCCGAGCCTCTGGGAGACTACGTCGCAGGCCCGAACCACACGCTGCCGACCGGTGGCACGGCGCTCTTCTCGAATCCTCTTGGGGTCTACGACTTCCAGAAGCGCTCTTCCGTCATCTCCTATACGCCCCAGGGCCTCATGGCAGATGCCCCGGCAACCCAGGCCATGGCAGAAGCGGAAGGCCTCTGGGCACATGCCCTTTCGGCAGGACTGAGGAGGAAGCTCGTCGAGGAAGGCCAGGACCACATCGCTGACGCCGATGCTGCCTTTGCCGGGGCGCAGGAGATTGCCTGGCCGACGAAGCTTTCCACCCCTGGCCGCGTGCCTCTGGGGGAGTAGCCATGGGGAAAGGACTCTCTCCCCGTGTGCGTGCGCTCGCCCGTCCGAGTGTCGCCGATCTCGAGCCGTACGATCCCGGCTTCACGCCGGTACGCATCAACCTCTCTGCCAATGAGAACACGCATGGGATGCCTGAAGAGGTCAGGCGCTCCGTGCAGGCGGCGCTGGCGCATGTCGTCGTGAACCGCTATCCGGCACCCTTGGCTCCTGAGCTCAGGGAGGCCCTTGCCGAGTGGCATGAGGTGACGCCCGAGCAGGTGCTTGTCTCGAATGGCGGCGACGAGGCGCTCTTCAACCTGTTCCTCGCCTTCGGAGGCGCCGGGCACACCATGGTGACATGCCCGCCGACGTTTTCTGTCTACAAGCTCTACGCCGAGATGGTCGAGACGCCGGTCGTCGAGGTGCCGCGCGATCCGGTGACGCTCCTGCCTGATGTGGACGGGCTCGTCGAGGCTGCAAAGACTGCCTCGCTTGTGGTCCTGACCTCGCCGAACAACCCGACAGGAGACTGCATGGCTCCCGCTGATGTGAAGCGCATCTGCGAAGCCTGCCCGGGCATCGTCCTCGCCGATGAGGCATACGGCGAGTTCGCGCCCGCCGGCATGAGCGCTGCCCCCTTGCTCGACGAGTGCGACAACCTGATCGTGCTCCACACCTTCTCGAAGGCGCTCTGCCTTGCAGGCGGCAGGATCGGCTATCTCCTGGGCGCCCCTGACGTGCTCGATGCCCTGGTCGCCGTGCGCCAGCCCTACTCCGTGAACTCGTTCAGCCAGGCAGCGGCGCTTGCATGCCTTCATGAGCTTGGTGCCTTCGATGCGGCCATCGACGATATCGTGAAAGAACGTGGATGGCTCACAGAGGCGCTCTCGGAGCTTCCGGGCGTGCATGTGTGGCCGAGCTCTGCGAACTTCCTCTGCGTGCGGGTGCCCAAGGCAGCTGAGAAGTGGGCAGCGCTTCGGGACGAGTTCTCGATCCTCGTGAGGAACTTCTCGGCGATGCCGGGCCTCGAGGACTGTCTCAGGATTACGGTGGGCACGCATACGGAGAACGAAGCAGTTGTCGCAGCGCTCGAGGCGCTGCTCTCAAGGGAGGCCTAGATGGGACGCACTGCCGAAGCGGCACGCAAGACCGGCGAGACCGATATCCAGATCAAGATCGATCTCGATGGGACAGGAGCATCCACGATCGATACAGGCGTGGGCTTCTTCGACCATATGCTGACGGCGCTCTCCCGCCACTCCCTGATCGATATGGATATCGCGGTCAAGGGCGATACGTGGGTGGATGACCACCACACGGTCGAGGATACGGGCATCGCCTTGGGACAGGCAATCGCCCAGGCGCTCGGCGACAAGTGCGGCATCCGCCGCTTTGCGGACTGCGCTGTGCCGCTTGACGAGGCGCTCATCCAGTGCGCCCTCGATATCTCTGGCAGAGGAGAGCTCTTCTGGGATGTGCCGATCGGCCCTGGCAAGGTGGGGACCTTCGATACGGAGCTTGCCCAGGAGTTCTTCTGCGGCTTTGCCCGTCAGGCAGGGATCACGCTGCACCTTCGTGAGCTCTGCGGCTCGAATGCCCATCACATCATCGAGGCCACATTCAAGTCCTGCGCGAGGGCACTCAGGTCTGCCGTCGAGTCCGACCCGCGTGTGACCGGCATCCCTTCGACCAAAGGCACGCTCTAGAGGAGGCATGCTATGCCCAGACGCATTGCCGTCGTCGACTATCACAAAGGAAACCTGCTCTCCGTCGTCCGCTCTGCCACCGAGGCAGGCGGCGACGCCGAGATAACGGACGAACCGAAGAAGATTGCCTCCGCCTCTGGCCTCATCATCCCCGGTGTCGGCTCCTTCGAGGACGCGATGATCTACCTCGAGGAGAGCGGCGAGAAGGATGCCGTGCTGGATGCGGTCGAGCGTGGCGTGCCGCTTCTGGGCATCTGCCTGGGGCTTCAGCTCCTCTCAGAGCGCGGTGACGAGCGCGTGGCAGAGCCTGCGGATAGCGGACGCTGGGTTTCCGGCCTTGCTCTCATCAAGGGCTCTGCGACCCGTCTCGAGTCGAGCCGCCTCAAGGTGCCGCATGTCGGCTGGGACCAGCTGCATCTCACAGAGCACGGTGCTGCCTGCCCGCTTTTCGAAGGTGTGCCTGAAGGTGCCAATGTCTACTTCACGCACTCCTATGCGCTCGACGAGGATACCGATCCTTCTGTCATCGCAGGCAAGACGTTCTATGCGCGTGCCTTTGCCTCTGCGATCTGGAAGGGCAACATCTTCGGTGTCCAGTTCCACCCGGAGAAGTCTTCGAGGGTAGGTCTCCGCATGCTCGAGAACTACATCAGAATCGTCGAAGAAGGGGGAGTCCGGTGATCCTCTTTCCTGCGATAGATCTGGTCGGTGGCAAGGTCGTGCGGCTCCAGAAGGGCGACCGTGCCCATATGGACGTCTACAGCGAGAACCCTGCCGGCGTCGCCGAGGAGTTCAGGGAGGCAGGGACCTCCTGGATCCACGTCGTCGACCTCTCCCGTGCCTTTGGCGAGGACGAGGAGGCGCTTTCTGCCAACAGGCGTGCCCTTGCTGCCATCTGCAAGACGCCCGGCATCTCGGTCGATGCGGGAGGCGGCATCCGGTCCGTCCAGGACATCGAGGAGCTTCTTGCGCTCGGCGTCAGGCGTGTCGCGATCGGCACGGCGCTTGTGCGCGATCCGGCCTTCGCCGAGGCAGCTGCCAAGGAGTATGGAGACGCGGTCGTGGCCGATATAGCGGCAAAGGACGGCGAGGTCAAGGTCTCGGGCTGGCGGGATGATGCGAAGCTCTCTGCTGACGAGCTCGCGCGCCATCTCTCTGGTCTCGGATTCCGTCATCTCGTCTTTACCGATATCGCCCGTGACGGCATGCAGACCGGCATCGATGCGGCCGCCTATGCGCATATCGCCGAGGTCGCAGGATTTCCGGTCGTGGCTTCGGGCGGCATCGCCCGCATCGACGATATCAGGGCGCTGGCTGCGCTCGGGCCGGACAAAATCGAGGGAGCCATCTGCGGCAGGGCCCTCTACGAAGGCGCATTCACGCTGGAAGAGGCTCTTGCAGCTTCCCGAGGTGAGGAGTAGCCATGCTGTGCAAACGAGTCATTCCCTGCATGGATGTGAAGGACGGCCGTGTCGTAAAGGGCGTGAACTTCGTCGACCTCGTCGACGCAGGAGATCCGGTCGAGCTGGCAAGAAAGTATGACCGCGAGGGTGCAGACGAGGTCGTCTTCCTCGATATCACGGCGACGTCCGACAACAGGAAGACGACAATCGACCTGGCTTCGCGTGCAGCCTCAGAGCTCCGCATACCCTATACGGTCGGCGGCGGTTTCCGCGACATCGCAGGCTGCCGCACGATGATCGCCGCAGGTGCCGACAAGGTCTCGATCAATTCCGCTGCCGTGCGCGAGCCCGGCCTCATCACGGCTGCGGCAGAGGCATTCGGCTCTCAGGCCGTCATCGTCGCAATCGACGCAAAGCAGGTCGGCAAGGGCGACAGGTGGGAGGTCTACCTGAACGGCGGACGCGTGCCGACAGGCATCGACGCCGTCGCCTGGGCAGAAGAGGCGGCGAGGCGTGGTGCCGGCGAGATCCTGCTTACGAGCATGGACCGCGATGGCACGAAGGATGGCTTCGATATCCCGCTCACGCGCGCGGTGGCACGGGCTGTCCCCATTCCGGTCATCGCTTCGGGCGGTGTCGGCACGCTCGAGCACTTTGCCGAGGGCATCATCGACGGCGAGGCGGATGCCGTGCTCGCCGCGAGCGTCTTCCACTTCGGCACCTATACCGTGCGCCAGGTGAAGGAGTATCTCGCGACCCAGGGCATCCCGGTGCGTCTGGACTTCTAGGAGGACACGATGGCAGAAGGCTATGCCGCAAGAAGCTATGCAGGAGAGCCTGTTCAGGAGACAAAGCTCGATCTCGATGCGCTGAAATACGACTCCCATGGGCTCATCCCCGTCGTCGTGCAGCAGTGGGACACGGGCGAGGTCCTCATGGTTGCCTGGGCGAACAGGGAGGCGCTCCTGAAGACGTTCGAGACTGGCACCTCCTGGTTCTGGTCCCGCTCGCGCACAGAGCTCTGGAACAAGGGCGCCACGAGCGGCAACATGCAGGAGGTCAAGCGCGTGCTCTGCGACTGCGATGCCGACACGCTCATCTACGAGGTGGATTCCCCGGGCCCTGCCTGCCATACCGGCCACAGAAGCTGCTTCTTCCGCGAGCTCAGGAGCGATATCGCGTAAGGACCTTCACGTGCTTATCTGATGCAGGGCAGCTATCTTCTGCTTTCCGCTGCTAGAATGGTGTGCTCAGGAAGAAAGCAGATACAGGGAGGCCCCCTACACGATGGATATCCGCGAGATCTCGCTCGGCAGCCTCGAAGAGGAAGTCAAGAGCCAGAACGTCCTGCTCCCAATCGAGCAGTCCGCTATCTGGGCGAAGTATCAGGCAACGATTTCCGGACGCACGCCCTGGGGCGCGCTTGCGGCGAGTGTGGACGGATCCGACGTAGCGGTGTGCTCGTTCCTCGATTTCCAGACGCATGGCTATCACTACCTCAATGCCGTTCATGGGCCCATCTGGTTCCATGAGCCGACAGAGGATGAGGAAGAGGAGCTTGCTGAGGCCCTTGCCGACTATCTCCACAAGCATGACCGCAGGCAGGTCTTCATCCGCATGGCCCTCGTGCACGACATCGCAGAATCGCATCCTGCCCTTTCGACCGTGCCGTATGACCATACCGTGATCATCGATGTCACGGGCGGAGATGACGCGATCCTCTCCCGCATGAAGCCGCGTGGCCGTCGCGATGTGAGGAAGGCTCTGCGCGAGAGCCCGGCGGTCTGCGCCGATGAGACCGAGGCAGCGACCAAGTCCTTCCAGGACTACTACGATGTGATGGTCGAGACCGGCAAGCGCGATGGCTTTGTGCCGGCACCGATCTCCGACTACGAGGACATGATCCGTCTCCTCGGGCCCGAGCACTGCCGCGTCTATGCGGGCAGGGTCTCAGGCAAGGTCGCTACCTGGTCCATCGTCACGATTTCCGGCAAGCGTGCCGTGCGCTACTACGGAGCATCCTTGAATGAGTACATGCGCCAGCATGTGACGGACAAGCTTGTCTACTTCGAGTGCTGCGACCTCGCGAAGAACAAGGGCATCGAGTCGTATGACATGATGGGCATCGGCTCCGATTTCGCGCCGTCGCTTCTTGGCCTCAACGAGTTCAAGTGCAAGTTCACGAAGGAGACGGCAGAGGTCGCCCCCTCCCGCGATATCCCGGTCCGCCGTGGCTTCTATGCGCTGCTCGTGAAGGCACGCGACGTCGTTGTCGCCCGCCGCAAGCGTGCCGAGGACGAGGCGGAGCGCAAGCACAGGGCAGAGCTCGAGAAGGCTCACGCCGAAAAGGCGAAGCATGAGTCGGAGAAGCTCGCTGAGGCGGATGCCGAGAACGCTGAGAAGAAGTCGGAAGAGTCCGGGAAATAGCCATGGCGCGCGCACCTCTGCCCTGGGACATCTCTCGCAATGGGGAGCCGTCTCTGAGAGACCAGGTGGACCAGGTCCCCACCGATCCTGGCTGCTATCTCTGGAAGAATGCCCAGGGCACGGTCATCTATGTCGGCAAGGCAAAGAACCTCCGCAACCGCATGCGGCAGTACATCAACCTGACGGATGACCGCGCAAAGATTCCGCTCATGATGCAGGAGGTGCGCTCGTTCGACTACATCGTCGTCGAGAACGAGCACGAGGCGCTCGTGCTCGAGCGCAACCTCATCGCCCAGTACCACCCCTACTACAACGTCGACTTCAAGGACGACAAGTCCTACCCCTATATCGCCATCACGGAATCGGATGCGTTTCCGGCCATCAAATACACGCGCGAGCGCCACCGCAAGGGGACACGCTACTTCGGCCCCTATACGGATGCCCATGCGGCACGGGAAACGGTCGATACGCTGCGCAAGGTCGTGCCGATCTGCTCTGCGAACTGCGTCGAGTGGAAGCGCGCGAAGCGCATCCTTGAAGCGCATCCTGACGATATAGACGTCGCGAACCTGCTTCTGGCCCGCGAAGGCAGGCCCTGCTTCGACTACCACGTCGGCAAGGGTCCGGGCGTCTGCATCGGCGCCGTTGACACGGTGGACTACGCGAAGAACGTGGACCAGGTGGAAAGGTTCCTGCAGGGCAAGAGGAGCGGCATCACCGACGAGCTCAAGAGCCAGATGAAGGAAGCCGCGGCAGACCTCGACTTCGAGCGGGCAGGCAGGCTCAAGCACCGGCTCGAGTCGCTCTCAGCACTCAATGTACGCCAGCAGGTCATGTTCGCCTCCGATGTGAACCTCGACCTCGTCGGGTTCTACCGCGAGGAGACGATCTCATGCGCCTGCGTCTTCGTCGTGCGCGAAGGCAGGACGATCCGTTCCGTCGAATTCATCCTCGACAAGGGCCTCGATGTCTCCGAGACCGAGCTTGCCGAGTCCTTCATCAAGCGCTACTACGACGAGACTGCAGATATCCCCTCCGAGGTCGATGTCGCGATAGAGCTGCCTGACGGGGAGAACATCTCGCAGTGGCTCACGGAGAAGCGGGGGCACATCTGCCGCCTTCATCGGCCGCAGAGAGGCGAGAAGAGCAATCTCCTCAAGATGGCAGAGCAGAATGCCCATCATGCGCTCAACCGCTACATGGTAAGGACCGGATACGCGGATGACCGCACAAACCAGGCACTGCTCGAGCTCGAAAGCGCGCTTGCGCTCGAGGCGCCGCCCATGCGCATCGAGTGCTTCGATATTTCGACGATCCATGGCCACTTCACGGTAGCCTCGATGGTCGTCTTCACGAACGGACGCCCCGACAAGTCGCAGTACCGCCGCTTCAAGATCCAGACGCCGCTCACCGAGGCAAATGACTTCGTGTCCATGAGCGAGGTGCTTGCGCGCCGCTATGGGCCAAAGACGATGGCAGACAAGAAGTTCGGATCTCGCCCGGACCTGCTCGTGCTCGACGGTGGCAAGCCCCAGCTCACGGCTGCCATAGAACAGCTCAAGATTTTGGGCCTCGATATCCCGTGCTGCGGCCTTGCCAAGTCCGACGAGGAAGTCTTCGTCCCCTGGGACGAGACGCCGATCGTCCTTCCTTCAGGCTCGCCTTCGCTCTACCTCATCAAGCGCGTCCGCGACGAGTCGCACCGCTTCGCAATCACGTTCCACAGGGAGCTCCGCGACAAGGCTATGACAAAATCCGTGCTCGATGATATCGAAGGGGTGGGGCCGACGAGGAAGCGTGCCCTCATGCGTCGCTTTGGGTCGCTCAAGAAGATCAAGGCCGCCTCCGTCGAGGAGCTTGCCGAGACGCCGGGCATCCCGAAGGCGGTCGCAGAGGCGGTATACGAGACGCTCCGGGCCTTCGACGAGGACAATGCAGCCAGAAAGCAGGAGCTCGCCGAGGATGAAGGGCAAAAGCCTGAAAAACTCAAGTAACAATTCATCAATTGTCTGTAACGGAAAAGCTTTTATATCAGCGATTTAGATAAACGGCAGCTCAGCGATGCAGGAAGGCTGGGCTGCTGTTCTCCTGTTTGTGGAAAGAACGTGCAAACCGTCTGATTGGAGCATTGCACCACTGGGATTATGCAGTTTTCCATTGGGCGATGGTTACTACCAATTTCCTAATTGGTAACGGTTCCAGCTTCTGCAAGAGTGCAATATAGGTGCCATCAGGGCCGGCCTCAGACGCTTGACGGGAAGCGTCTGGAGCGGCAGTTCCAAGCACCATGCACTGCGAAAGGGGAGAACCATGAACAATCTCACACGTAGGAACTTCATCGGATTGACGGGTGCCTCTGCAGCCGTTCTGGGCCTTGCTGCATGCGGAGGCTCGGGCTCGAGCAGCTCCAGCTCGTCTTCTTCCAGCTCCCAGGCTGGCACCGAGGGTGGCGGCACGATCACGGCCGGCACCGCCTACAGCACGCAGAACTACGATCCGTCGAGCACGTCCTCCGCTCTTGCCTGCGGCACGAACTGGCAGGTCGTCGAAGGCCTCTATGGCATCGATTTCCATGACTACAGCACGTTCAACGAGCTTGCTGCCGACGACCCCAAGAAGGTCGACGACACGACGTTCGAGGTCACCCTGCGCGACGGAGCAAAGTTCTCCGACGGCAACGCCGTGACGCCTGAGGACGTCATCGAGTCCTTCCAGCGCTCGTCCGGCAAGGCGGCCGACTGGAGCGGCAACATCTATACCTCGATGCTTGCCCCCATCGCCGACATCCAGAAGAAGGATGACAAGACACTCACAATCAAGACGAACGTCCCGAACTTCTCGCTCATCAAGGAGCGCCTCGCCATCATCCGCGTCGTGCCGGCAAGCTCGACGAAGGACGAAATGACAAAGAAGCCGATCGGCTCGGGTCCCTGGATGTATGACACGATCTCCGATAGCTCGCTCGAGCTCGTCCCGAACCCGAACTACAACGGCGACCATCCTGCCAAGGACGAGAAGATCCACTACGACGTCCTGAAGGATGCGACGGCACGCCTGACGGCAGAGCAGGAAGGCTCCACCCTCGTCATGGAGATGGTCACGGCCGACGCGGTCGATACGCTCACGAACCTCGGCTGCAACATCGACAAGGTCCAGGGCTTTGGCACCAGGTTCATGATGTTCGATGTCGCGAAGGCGCCGTGGAACGACAAGCGTGTCCGTCAGGCTGTCATGTATGCGCTTGACTACGACAAGATGATCAACAATGCCTTCGCGGGCCTTGCCGCAGCACCGACGTGCTACCTGCCCGAGAACTTCACGAACTACCACAAGGCCTCGACGGTCTTCACGCACGATCCGGACAAGGCCAAGAGCCTGCTCGCCGAAGCTGGCATCACGCCGGGTGCCGTGCAGCTCCGCACGACGGACAACGAGCAGGTCGTGGCAATGGCAACGCAGGTCAAGGAAGACCTCGACGCCCTCGGCTTCAATGTCACGATCGCGACCGATACGTCTGCGGCCACCTATGCCGCCATCGACACCGGCGACAACTCCTATGACCTCCTGCTCGCCCCGGGCGATCCGTCCTGCTTCGGCGCCGATCCTGACCTCCTCATGAACTGGTGGTACGGCGACAACACCTGGATGAAGACGCGCTGCCCGTGGAACACCTCCGACGAGTGGAAGCAGCTCCAGTCGCTCATGAGCACCGCTCTCACACAGAGCGGCTCCGAGCAGCAGGAGACCTGGAACAAGTGCTTCGACCTCATTGCCGACAACTGCGTCCTCTATCCGGTGCTCCAGGTCCAGACCTGCACCGGCTCCTGGCAGGACACCTCGAAGGCACCCAACGGCGTTGCCATCAAGAACTTCAAGGGCATCGGCACGACCGGCCTGTCGTTCATCGACGCTGTCACCGTCTCTGCCTAGTCCGCCTGGGCTTGTCCAGCGAATTTCGGAGGCCTCGATAGATGCCTCCGCCGGGAGGCCCGGAGGACCCCAGTTCTCCGGGCCCCACTTCATGTACGCAGCAAGAGAAAGGGGAGCGCGTGAACAACCTTCTGCGCCTTATCGGCCGGCGGCTCATCGCATTGCCGATCATGGCCTTCGGCGTCACGATACTCGTATTCTTCCTGATGTCGTTCTCGAAGGTCGACCCTGCCTACAATGCATTGGGCGAGTCTGCCACGCCTGAAGCCGTAGCCCAGTACCATGAGGAGCACGGCCTCGACGATCCATGGCCAGTCCGCTATGTCCGCTATATGGGAGATCTCCTGCATGGAGACCTCGGTACCTATGGTGCTGCAAACTACTCCGTCGGCGAGCGCATCTCCCAGGCCCTGCCGGTCACGATGCAGCTCACGTTCATCGGCCTCATCATCGGCGCTATTGTGTCGTTTCTGCTGGGTGTCCTTGCGGCACTCTATAGGGACAAGTGGCCTGACCAGCTGATCCGCGTCATTTCGATTGCAGGCATCGCGACGCCGTCCTTCTGGCTCGCCGTGCTTCTCATCCTTCTCTTCTCGTCGTATCTGCATGTCCTTCCGGCATCGGGCCAGCTGCCGGCGTTCTCGGCAAATCCGGGCGGCTACCTTGCCCGCATGCTGATGCCGGCCATCGCCCTTGCCTTCCCGCTCACCGGCCAGATGACGCGTATCGTGCGTACCGCCATGGTCGAGGAGCTTGACAAGGACTATGTCAAGACGGCTCGCGGTGCCGGTCTGCCTGAGCGTGTCGTCGTCGGACGCAATGTCCTGCGCAATGCCCTCATCACGCCGGTCACGACCCTCGGCCTCAAGATCGGCTACCTCATGGGCGGCGCTGTCGTCATCGAGGTCATCTTCAACCTGCCGGGCATGGGCACGGCCATCCTCGAAGGAATCCAGGGCAATGAGACGATGCTCGTCCAAGGTGTCGTCATTGTCGTCGCCCTCTCCTTCATCATCATCAACATCGTGGTCGACATGCTCTACCTCCTCATCAACCCGCGCATAAGGACGGTGTAGCATGCAGAAGATTCGCGAAGAGCAGACAAAGAAGCTCGAAGAGGCTGCGGCCCAGAACAAGAAGTTCGGCGGCTGGAAGAAGATGCGCACCTCTTCGAAGATCTCGCTCGTACTCCTCATCCTCGTGGCGGCAGCTTCGATCCTGGCGCCCATCCTTGCCCCGCACAACCCGACCGAAATCTTCAATGCCCGCATGGCACCAGGAGATGGGTTCCTCTTCGGTACCGACGACAAGGGCAGAGACATCCTCTCCCGCATGCTCTACGGTGGCCGCTACTCGCTGATCATCGGCTTCGGTGCCACCGGCATGGCACTTGTGTGCGGCTCCATCATCGGCGCGCTTGCTGCTGTGTCGCGCAAGGCGGTATCTGAAGTCATCATGCGCATCCTCGACATCATCATGTCGATTCCGGGCATCGCGCTTGCCGCTGTCTTCGTGACGATCCTCGGCAACTCCGTGCCGGCTATCATCTTCTCGATCGGCTTCATGTATACGCCGCAGATTGCCCGCATCGTGCGTGCGAACGTCGTCTCCGAGTACGGCGAGGACTATGTCCGTGCTGTCATTGTCTCCGGTGCCCGTGCGCCCTGGATCCTCTGGCGCCACGTGCTCAGGAACTGCATCGCTCCGATCATGGTCTTCACGGTCACGCTCGTCGCTGACGCAATCATCTTCGAGGCATCGCTCACCTTCATCGGAGCCGGCATCACCGAGCCGACGCCGACCTGGGGCAACATCCTCTCCAATGCCCGCCAGGGCGTCCTTGCAGGACGCTGGTGGCAGGCAGTATTCCCGGGCCTTGCCATCATGATCACCTGCCTTGCCTTGAACATCCTCTCCGAGGGCCTGACTGACGCTATGGCAGCAGCGCCTGGCGCTCCGATCGATGCAGACAACGCAGAGTCCAGGCGCAAGGACGACATCCTCGCCTCCGATCCTGTGCGTGCCTACAAGGAGCAGGAGCCGGCACTCCGTCGCCGTCTTGCAGCGCTCAAGGAAGTCGAGCTCAAGCGTACCGACCGCCACGTTCCCGACTTCTCGGTCGAGCCGCTCCTCCAGGTCAAGAACCTCTCGATCAGCTTCGAGTCGCATGGCTCTGTGCACGTCGTGGACAATGTGTCCTTCGATGTGCGCCCCGGCCAGTGCATGGCGCTCGTGGGCGAGTCTGGCTGCGGCAAGTCGATCACGACGAAGGTCATCATGGGCCTCACGGACCCGAAGGAGACCATCACGGGCGAGGTGCTCTACAAGGGCCAGGACCTCTTGAAGCTCTCGCGCGAAGAGCACCGCCAGCTCCTCGGCACCGAGCTTGCCATGGTCTACCAGGACGCCCTTTCGTCCTTGAACCCCTCCATGCTCATCTCGACGCAGATGAAGCAGCTCACGGAGCGCGGCGGCACGAGGTCTGCAGAAGAGCTTCTCGAGCTCGTCGGCCTCGACCCGAAGCGCACGCTCGAGTCCTATCCGCATGAGCTCTCCGGCGGCCAGCGTCAGCGCGTCCTCATCGCTATGGCTCTGACGCGCGACCCGTCCCTTGTCATCTGCGACGAGCCGACCACGGCTCTCGACGTCACGGTCCAGAAGCAGGTCATCAAGCTCCTGAACGATCTTCAGGCCAAACTCGGCTTCGCAATGATCTTCGTGAGCCACGACCTGGCACTCGTGGCAGAAGTTGCCTCCGAGATCACGGTCATGTATGCAGGCCAGGTCGTCGAGCAGGCGCCGACGCGCGAGCTCCTGACGAACCCGATCCACGAGTACACCCGTGGCCTTCTGGGATCGGTCCTCTCGATCGAGGAAGGCGCCAAGGACGGCACGAGGCTCCACCAGGTGCCGGGCTCGGTCCCGTCTCCAGAGGACTTCCCGAAGGGCGACCGCTTCGCTCCGCGCTCGAGCCACCCGACGCTCGGCCTCGATGTCCATCCCGTCATCAAGCAGCTGCCTGATGCCTCGAAGCACCACAAGTTCTCCGAGCTTCCCGACAGCTATCTCGAGGAGAACGGGCTCACCCCGTACCTCGCAACCCTCGCAGGCGCCAAGGAGGCGAAGTAGCGATGGCAGAAGATACCAAGACCGTGTCCCAGGACAAGGACACGCCGATCATCTTCCTCGATGACATATCGGTCACGTTCAAGACCCGTACCGGCACGCTGCTCCATCCGAATCTCGTGCACGCCGTGCAGAACGTGAGCATCAAGCTCATGCCCGGCGAGACCATCGGCATCGTCGGCGAGTCGGGCTGCGGCAAGTCGACGACTGCCAATGTCATGTGCGGCCTCCAGGCACCTACGCAGGGACATGTCTACTTCAAGGGACGCGATGTCACGAAGAGGACGCCCGAGCTCAGGAAGGAGATCGGACGCGTCGTCTCCGTCGTCTTCCAGGATCCGGCCACGGCTCTGAATCCGCGCATGATCGTGCATGACCAGCTGCTCGACCCGCTGCTCGTGCATCATGTCGGCACGGAAGCAGAGCAGGAGAAGCGCATCAGCGAGCTCATCGGGCTTGTCGGCCTTCCCAAGAGCGCCCTGCGCGCCCTTCCGGGCCAGCTCTCCGGCGGCCAGCGCCAGCGTGTCGCAATCGCCCGTGCCATGTCCCTGAACCCGTCTGCCATCATTGCAGACGAGCCGACAAGCGCCCTCGATGTCTCCGTGCGTGCCCAGATCCTGAACCTGCTCACCGACCTCAAGCACGATCTGGGGCTGTCGATGATGTTCATCAGCCACGATATCCAGACCGTGCGCTACATCTCTGACCGCATCATTGTCATGAACCACGGACAGATCATGGAGGAAGGTCCAGCTAAGCAGGTCTTCGAGCACCCGCAGGATCCCTATACGAAGACGCTCCTCGGTGCTGCGCCGTCGCTTCTCCATCCGAAGCTCGGGCAATAGATGCGATGGATGCCGGCTATCCCATAGAAAGCTTTCGGGAGCCCGAGGATTTCTCCTCCTTCTGGAAAGAGCGCATGGCTGAAGCAGATGCCGTGCCTCTTTCCTGGGAGCTCGTGCCAGCTTCCGAGGTGACACCGGCTCCCTGCGCGGTGCCCTATGACCTCTGGTTCCGTGGCATGCGTGGCGCCCAGCTCTATGCAAAGGTCCTGGTGCCGACCGAGGCCTTTGCAGGGAGCGGCCCCCTTCCGCTGCTCATGCGCTTCCATGGGTATCCGGGACGCACCCGTTCCTGGCTCGAGAATGCCTCCTGGGCAGCAGAAGGCATGATTCTTGTCTCGATGGACAACCCTGGTCAGGGAGGACGCTCGGAAGATGTAGGGGGCTTTCCGGGCACGACGGTCGCAGGACATGTCGTGCTGGGGCTCGAAGGCGAGCCGAAGGACCTCTACTATGTGCGCCTGCAGCAGGACATCCGGATCCTCTTCCGGGTGCTTGCGGCAGAGCCTCGGCTTGCCCACGCCCAGACCTTCGTCTACGGCGATTCGCAGGGAGGGGGAGTGGGTCTTGCTGCGGCGGCCCTGAACCCTGAAGTGGCAGCGGCAGGCATCCTCTATCCCTTCCTCTCGGATTTCCGGAAAGTGATGGAGCTCGGTGCCGATGCTGTTGCCTATGAAGGCCTGCGCTACTGGGCCCGCTGGTTCGATGCGGACGGCGCCAAGGCAGAGGAGGCCTTCTCGAAGCTTGCCTATATCGATACGGCCTCGTTTGCTCCGTATGTGCAGTGTCCGGTGCTCTTCGGCACCGGGCTCGCAGATGAGATCTGCCCGCCTGCGACGCAGGATGCAGTCTACGAGCGCCTCCAGTGTCCGAAGCGGCGTCTCTTCTATCCTGCCTTCGGACATGAGGAGATACAGGCCTTCGACGATGTGCTCATCGCCTTCTTCGGGAAGGAGGGCCTCTGATGGCAGACGCCAGCTTCGAAGAGATCGCTTCCTTCTGGAAGGGACAGCTCTCAGGGGCTGTGCCTGAGCTCGTGTCGACAGAGCCAGAGCCTGCCTACTCGACTGCTTCCGGAAGGGCCCAGACAGTTTTCTGGAAGGCAGAGGACGGGCAGGTGCTCAAGGCACGCATGCTCGAGCCTGCACGCATCTCGCCGCTTGCCGTCGTCTGTGCCTTCCACGATGCAGGGCGTCCCGTGCGTGGCTGGCACCATCTGGGGCGCTGGCTCGCGCTCGGATGCGCCGTGCTCTCGCCGGAGCGCAGGTTCTGGTCCGAGGATGTCTGCGAAGGCTATGTGGCAGGAGCGCCAGCGAGCCTTGCTCTCATCCGCCAGGAGAAGGATGCGGCAGAGGCGATGCTGCTCGCACGCAGGCTCTTTCCGAGCGTGCCGCTGATTGTCTACGGCGAAGGATTGGGTGCCGGTCTGAGCGTTGCCGCAGCAGGAGCGCTTGAGGGCAGGGGAGCAGATCTCTTCTGCATCCTCAACCCTCTGCCCTGCGCCTTGAGGCGTGTCTGGGAGAAGGGGATGCCCGAAGGCATCGCCTCCGGCCTCACACGCTACTTCCGGGAGAAGGATCCTCTGGCAAAGACGTCAGACGATCTCTTCCGTACGCTCTCGTATGCCCAGGCAGAAGCATGCGCTCCTGCCATCGGGGCTCCGGTGCTCTTCGGGGCCTCGGGGCTCGATTCCGTCACCCCTCCTGAGGCGCAGGATGTCCTTGCCTCTGCGCTCTCAGGTCCTGTCACACGCAATGTCTATCCTAGATGGGCGCATGAGCGGGTGAATGCGTTCGAGGATGCCACATTCTCGTTCGTCTCCAGCTGGCTCATGTCCTGATAAGCAGTTCTGCAGCAATGCAAGAGAAAGGTCTCGCAATGTCTGAAAAGTTTGCTCTGCGCGGTGTCGTGCCTCCTGTCGTGACGCCCGATCTTCCTGACCATACGGTCGACGTGCCGTCCTATGAGCGCCTCATCAACCGCATGCTCGATGCCGGCGTCCATGGCCTCTTCTTCCTCGGCTCCACGGGCGAGGTCGCCTTCTCGTCTGACGAGCACCGCGAGCAGATTGTGCGCGAGGGCATCCGCATCGTCGACGGCCGCGTGCCGGTGCTTGTCGGCTGCATCGATACGGAGACTGACCGCGTGATCGAGCATGCGAAGCATGCTGAGGCGCTCGGCGCTGACGGCATCGTCGTCACGGCTCCGTTCTATGCCCTGGGCGGCCTCACGGAGATCGAGGACCACTTCCGCATCATCCACGACGAGGTCAAGCTTCCGATCTTCGCCTATGATATCCCGGTCTGCGTCCATGCGAAGATTCCCTGGAAGCTGGCGCTCAAGCTCGGCCGTGACGGCGTCATTGCCGGCGTCAAGGACTCCTCGGGCGACGACGTGAACTTCCGCTACCTTGTCCAGGAGAACGAGAAGGCAGGACATCCTTTGAGCCTCCTCACGGGACACGAGATCGTCGTCGACGGCGCTTATCTCTCCGGTGCCGACGGTTCGGTGCCGGGCCTTGCCAACGTGATTCCTGAGCCCTATGTGAAGCAGTGGGATGCCTACCAGGCAGGCGACTGGGAGCGTGTCCGCGAGATCCAGAACCAGATCAACGAGGTCTCGCATATCTTCGATGTCACGACCGGCGTCGTAGGCTATGCTGGCGGTGTCGGCGCCTTCAAGACGGCGCTGAACCTCATGGGCATCTTCGACCACGACACGATGCCGCGCCCGGTTCGTACGCTCAAGGGCGAGAATCGCGAGGCCATCAAGAAGGTGCTCGAGGAGAACGGGCTTCTGTAGGCTAGCTTTTTCGAAAGGATGCACCATGGGAGAAACCAGGCAGGTAGTCGCGCTCGATATCGGCGGCACGAAGATTGCATCGGCTCTCGTGACCTTCAAGGAGGGCGAGCGTCCTGAAGTATCGCTTTACGGGAAGGTGCCGACCGAGGCGAAGCGTGGCGGCAAGGTCGTGCTGCAGCATGCCATCGAGTCTGCCCGCCGTGTCATCGACGCAGCTGATGGCAGGGTCTTCGGCATTGGCGTCTCGTCCGGCGGCGTCATCGATCCTGCGACCGGCAATGTCACCTATGCAAACGATATGATGCCGGGCTGGGGCGGCACGCACCTCGGAGCCGAGCTCCATGCCATCTTCGGCATCCCCGTCAAGGTCATGAACGATGTCCATGCCCACGCCTTCGGCGAGGCATTCTGGGGCGCGGGCTTCGGCAAGACGAGTACGCTTGTCTGTGCGGTCGGCACCGGCATCGGCGGCGCCTATGTCGAGCGTGGCCACATCATGCTCGGCGCACACTCCGAGGCAGGACACATCGGACATGTCGCCTGCACGGATGCTGCAGGCATCCCCTGCTCCTGCGGAGCGACGGGACACCTCGAGCCCATCGCCGCAGGTCCTGGCATCATCGAGCGCTACCTCGAGCTCGGCGGACGCCGCACGCTCGACGACGGAACGCCGGTCGATGGTGCCTATATCTCGGAGGCGGCAGAGTCGGGAGACGAGGCTGCCATCGCTGCCGAGGAGCGCTCGGGACATGCTATCGGCGAGGTCCTGGCCTCGATGGTCAACATGTTCGATCCGGACTGCGTGATCCTCTCTGGCTCCGTCGCAAAGTCTGGCCCTGTCTGGCACAAGGCCATGCAGAAGGGCTGGTCCGAGACTGTCATGCCGCCGGTCTCGAAGACTCCTGTCGTCGACGGTGCGCTCGGAGACGATGCACCCTTGATCGGTGCTGCGCAGAACGTGCTCCAGTCTGCCTACGTCGAGATTGCCTAAGGAGGGCTCAAATGGAAATCGCGCCTTTGGTTCAGTCGCTCAAAGGCAAGCTCATTGTCTCGGTCCAGGCCTATCCTGGAGAGCCTCTTCGCCATCCCGAGACCATGGCACAGATGGCAGAGGCCTGCGAGCAGGGAGGATGCGCTGCCATCCGCTGCCAGGGACTCTCCGACATCGCTGCCATCAAGGGCAGGGTCGAGATCCCCGTCATCGGCCTCTGGAAGGAAGGACATGAGGGGGTCTACATCACGCCGACGCTGCGCCATGCCATTGCCTGCGTGAACGCGGGCGCCGACATCGTCGCACTCGATGCGACCGACCGTCCCCGCCCGGACGGAAGGACCTTCGCAGAGACGGTCCGCGACCTGCGTGCCCAGTGCGAGACCCTTGTCATGGCAGACTGCATGACCATCGAGGACATCAGGAATGCCGTCGAGGTCGGCTGCGACATCGTCTCGACGACGCTTTCGCACAACAAGCCGGCCATCCAGACGACGATGGATGAAGGACCGGATATCGCCCTGCTCCAGGAGGCGACCCATGAGTTCCCGGGCCTGCCCATCGTCTGCGAAGGCCATGTCCATACACCGGCCGATGCAAAGGCTGCAAAGGATGCAGGCGCCTGGGCCGTAGTCGTCGGCACTGGCATCACGCACCCGACGAGCCTCACGAAGTGGTTCCGTGTCGCGATGGAGGCCTGATTCCATCCGGCATATCTCCCCTTGGCAGCCCTGCAGCTCGTGTGAGTTGCGGGGCTGTCCCTATGCTGGGACAGGTATCCGCTAGACTGAAGGCAGGAAAAGCTATCGGAAAGGCGGCCTGAAGTGAAGAGAGACAAGGCGCTCGATGCGGCGCAGGCGGCAGATGCAGCCTTCGAGGAAGTCAGGAACCAGCCATTCCCGGATGATATATTCACGGCTCCCGAGCTCAGATGGGCTGTCGTCGGCTGCGGCGTGATTGCGCACCAGATGGCAGAGTCGTTTGCGCTGGCCGGAAGAAAGCTTGCTGGCGTCTGGAACAGGACCGAGAGCAAGGCCGAGGCCTTCGCCGAGAAGTACGGCGTCGAGAAGGTCTACCCCACGTTCGAGGAGCTCTGTGCAGACCCTGCCATCCAGGCAATCTATATCACGACGCCGCACAACACGCACATCCGCTATCTCAGAGGCGCCCTTGCTGCCGGCAAGCATGTGCTCTGCGAGAAGTCGATCACGCTCAACACGGAGGAGCTCGAAGAGGCCCGCGCGCTGGCCAAGGAGCACCAGGTCCAGCTCATGGATGCGACGACGATTCTCCATATGCCGCTCTATCGAGAGCTGCTTCAGCGTGCCCGTGCCGGCGAGTTCGGCCGCATGAATATCGCGCAAGTGGCCTTCGGCAGCTACAAGGAATACGGCGACCTCAAGAACCGCTTCTGGAACAGGAACCTTGCGGGCGGCGCGATGCTCGATATCGGCGTCTATGCGCTCACGATCATGCGCCTCTTCATGGAGAGCGCACCTCGAGAAGTCGTCTCGCTCGGAAATCTTGCAGAGACGGGCGTCGATGAGGCGGGAGGCATCGTCTGCAGGAACCAGGAGGGCCAGCTCGGCGTCATCTCGCTCACGCTCCACTCGAAGCAGCCGAAGCGTGCCGTGCTCTCGTTCGACCGCTGCTACATCGAGATCATGGACTATCCTCGCGCTGACAAGGCAGAGATCGTCTGGACCGAGGATGGCAGGCGCGAGGAGGTCGCAGCAGGTGTTGAAGGCTATGCCTTGGACTACGAGGCAGCAGACCTCGAGCGCGCCGTGGCAGGGGACGAAGAGGCTCAGAGCCTCATTGGCTATGCGTCCGATGTGATGAAGATCATGACGGAAACAAGAAGGGCATGGGGTGTCGTCTACCCTGAAGAGGAAAAGAAGGACTAGCCAGAAGGAAGGACAAGGGCATGGACAAGGCAGGGCAGCAGATGCGTGCGGCCGAAGCGGCAGCACGCGTGCCTGACATCGTGATCATCACGGGCATGAGCGGATCTGGGCGCACACAGGCCCTCCATGCCTTCGAGGATATGGGCTACTACTGCCTCGACAACCTGCCGCCGCGCCTCATCCTCCAGCTTGCCCAGCTTGTCGGCATCAACTCCGGCGTCGGAAGGCATCTTGCGGTCACGAGCGACCTTCGGAGCCAGGGTCTCTTCGAGGAGCTCTCGGATGCGCTGACGCAGCTTTCTGCCCATGAGCTCACGTACAAGGTGGTCTTTCTCGAAGCATCGGACGAGGTGCTGATCCGCCGCTACAAGGAGAACAGAAGAAGGCATCCTCTGGCCTTCGAGGGGGAGAGCCTCGAGCATGCTATCGAGCGCGAGCGCAAGCAGCTCGCGAAGGCGAAGGATGTGGCCGATCTTGTGATCGACACATCGCACATGAGGACATCGGTGCTGCGCTCGCAGCTCCAGCATGCGTTCTCCGACCTTTCCGACCAGCAGCTCATGGACGTCACGGTCTTCTCGTTCGGCTTCAAGTACGGGATGCCGGCAGAGGCAGACCTCATGATCGACGTGCGCTTCCTGCCGAACCCGTTTTACGACCCCGAGATGCGCCATCTCACGGGCCTTGACCCCAAGGTCAGGGACTACGTCCTCGACAATCCGAAGACGAAGGAGTTCCTGAAGGCATGGTGCCGCCTTCTGGATGTTGTGATGCCGGGATATGTGGCTGAAGGCAAGCCTCAGCTCTCGATCGCGGTCGGCTGCACGGGCGGCCAGCACCGCTCGGTCGCTCTTGCAGAGGCGACGGCGAACTACCTCAAGAGCATCGGCTACAAGGTGACGATCGCGCACCGTGACCTGCCGCGCGCAGATGTCGCCCAGAACAAGGGAATGTAGCCATGTCATTCACGGCTGAGGTCAAAGACGAGCTTTCGCGCCAGGAGGGCACGTGCGACATGTGCCCCTTTGCCGAGCTTGCAGCCTTGATCCGCGTCTCGGGGAGCCTCTCCTTCTCCGGGCAGGGGAGATATGCGATCCGCATCTCGACCGAGACCGGTGCCGTCGCTCGCACGGTCGTGAAGTACACGCACAAGCTCCTCGACCTCGATACGTCGCTTACGGTCCGTCACTCCGTGCTCCACAAGACGAGGAACTACCTGATCGAGATACCGGACCAGCCAGAGCTTGCAGACGATCTCGTGACCTTGGGCATCCTTGTGCCGGGGCAGGGGCTTGCGCAGGGCTTGCCCGACCATCTCCTGACGCGGCAGTGCTGCCGGAATGCATTCCTCAGAGGGGCATTCATGGCGGGAGGCTTCATTGCAGATCCGAGAGGCGACTTCCATCTCGAGATTGCCGTCACAGGAGAGGACCTTGCCCAAGGCATCGTCTCCCTCATGGAGACCGTCGGCGTGGCAGCGAGGCTCAACCGCCGCCGCGGCGCCTTTGCAATCTATCTCAAGAGCTTCGAGGACATCGTGCGCCTGCTCGAGGCCATGGGGGCTCAGCGCTCGGCCCATGCGGTCGAGGCCGTTCGGCGCATGAAATCGGTCAAGAATGATGTGAACCGCCGCGTGAATGCGGAGATCGCCAACTCGAACAGATCGTCCGATGCCGCTGTGCAGCAGCTTGCACTCATCGAAGAGGCAGAAGAGCTCATAGGACTTCGGCACCTGCCTCCGGCTATCCGCGAGTTCTGCCGTGTGCGGCGTGCCTACCCCGAGCTCCCGCTTTCGGCCTTAGGGCAGCAGTGCACGCCTCCGGCTTCGAAATCGGCCCTCTATCACAGGCTTCTGCGCCTCGAGGCGCTTGTAAAGGAAGCCCGCGGGGACGCGCCTGATGAGACGGATGAGAAGAGCCGCTTATAGCGGCTGAGCTGCCGCCCGCCGATTGCGGGGTAGATTTTTGGCTGCTTGATGCATTGCGTCTTCAAAGAATGGACACAATTCTTCTGACCTGCGGTTTTGTCTTGAGCGAGACGGAAAGGAGGTCTTGTATGTCTACGCATCCGTAGACATTTGAGTCGTCTCGAATCCGATTTTCGAACGGTCTCAAGATAATCCGAATAGAGTCAGACATTTAGCGGTAACATTCCAATTGGAAGAAGGTCAGTGGCGGAGAGAAGCTCCGGCACGACCTCGCGAAAGGAGAAAGCATGGCAGTTAAGGTTGCTATCAACGGCTTTGGTCGTATCGGTCGTCTGGCATTCCGCCAGATGTTCGGTCACGAGGGCTCTGAGATCGTCGCAATCAACGATCTGACCTCCCCGGAGATGCTTGCATACCTGCTGAAGTATGACTCCACGCAGGGCAACTACTCCCGCAACCATGAGGTGACCGCTGGCGAGGACTCCATCACGGTTGACGGCAAGACCATCAAGATCTACAAGGAGGCTGACGCCAACAACCTGCCTTGGGGCGAGCTCGGCGTCGACGTCGTCCTCGAGTGCACCGGCTTCTACACCTCCAAGGCAAAGGCTCAGGCTCACCTGAACGCTGGCGCCAAGAAGGTCGTCATCTCCGCTCCTGCAGGCAACGACCTCAAGACGATTGTCTACAACGTCAACCACGAGACGCTGACCGCTGACGACGATATCATCTCCGCCGCTTCCTGCACGACCAACTGCCTTGCTCCTATGGCAAAGGGCCTCAACGACTACGCTCCGATCGTCTCCGGCATCATGACGACGATCCACGCTTACACCGGCGACCAGATGATCCTCGACGGCCCGCAGCGCAAGGGCAACTTCCGTCGTTCCCGCGCTGGTGCAGAGAACATCGTCCCGAACACCACCGGTGCTGCAAAGGCAATCGGCCTTGTTCTTCCTGAGCTCAACGGCAAGCTCATCGGCGCTGCTCAGCGCGTTCCGACGCCGACCGGCTCCCTTACCAACCTCTATGCTGTCGTCAACAAGGAGGTCACGGTCGAGGGCGTCAACGCTGCAATGAAGGCTTACTCTGAGCAGATTCCGGAGACCTTCGGCTACAACGAGGACCAGATCGTGTCCCGCGATATCGTCGGCATGACCTACGGCTCCCTCTTCGACGCAACGCAGACCATGGTCAACCCGCTCGGCAACGGCCAGAGCCTCGTCCAGGTCACCTCTTGGTACGACAACGAGAACTCCTTCACGTCCCAGATGGTCCGCACCATCAAGTACTTCGAGAAGTTCGTCGCCTAAGTCGCGTTTCGCACAGAAGTTTGGAGGCGCGGTTGCAGCTTTCGGGCCGCGGCCGCGCCTCTTTTTTTAGGTACGTTTTCCATTAGGAGGAGTGAACATGGCTTTCACCAAGAAGACAGTTCGCGACGTCGACGTCGAGGGCAAGCGCGTCCTCATGCGCGTCGACTTCAATGTGCCCCTGAAGGACGGCGTTGTCACGGATGACACCCGCATCAAGGCCGCTATCCCGACGATCAAGTATCTGAAGGAGCACGGTGCCGGCATCGTGCTCATGAGCCATCTCGGCCGCCCCAAGGGCGATGGCCCCGAGCCCGAGCTCTCCCTCAAGCCTGCAGCCGAGAAGCTTGCTGAGCTTACTGGCTACGACGTGAAGTTCGTCGACGACACCTACGGCGAGAAGGCTGAGAAGGCCGTCTCCGAGGTCAAGCCGGGCGACATCCTCGTCCTCGAGAATGTCCGCTTCGACAAGCGCGAGAAGAAGAACGATCCGGAGATTGCAAAGAAGCTCGCTTCCTACGGCGATATCTTCGTGCTCGACGCCTTCGGCACGGCTCACCGTGCACAGGGCTCCGTCGTGGGCCCGGCTGCCTACATCCCGGCAGTCGCAGGCTTCCTGCTCGAGAAGGAGGTCGACACCCTGACCTCGATCTTCGCTGAGCCTGAGCGTCCGTTCGTCGCAATCGTCGGCGGCTCCAAGGTTTCCTCCAAGATCGGCGTCCTCGATCACCTGATCGACTCTGCTGACACCCTCATCATCGGTGGCGGCATGGCCTACACGTTCTTCCTGGCTCAGGGCCATTCCGTCGGCACCTCCCTCAAGGAAGAGGATTGGGTCGACCGCGCCAAGGAGATGCTCGAGAAGGCAGAGAAGAAGGGCGTCAAGGTCCTGCTTCCTGTCGACAACGTCGTTGCCGATCACTTCGGCGAGGATGCAAAGGGCGAGGTTGTCGAATCCGACAACATCCCCGACGACCGCATGGGCATGGACATCGGCCCGAAGACCGAGAAGCTCTTCGCCGATGCCATCAAGGGCGCCAAGACGGTGTTCTGGAATGGCCCGATGGGCGTCTTCGAGTTCGACCAGTTCGCACATGGCACCGAGGCAGTCGCCCGTGCCGTTGCTGAGGTCAAGGCACTTGGCGGCACGTCCATCATCGGCGGCGGCGACTCCGTTGCTGCTATCAACAAGTTCAACCTGGCCGACAAGATGAGCTGGATCTCCACGGGCGGCGGCGCCTCTATGGAGCTCGTCGAGGGCAAGGCTCTTCCGGGAGTGGAGGCTCTTCTCGATGCGTAACAGGATGATTGCGGGCAACTGGAAGATGAACAAGACCTATACGGAGGGCGTCGAGCTCGCCGAGGGTCTCGCTTCCGAGCTCAAGGATGGCACGGGCTCTGTCGACGTCGTCGTCTGCCCGCCGGCAGTCGATCTCAAGGGTGTCTCTGAGGTCATCGAGCAGAAGAAGGCACCGTTTGCACTCGGCGCACAGAACGTCTACTGGGAGGAGTCCGGCGCCTACACCGGAGAGACCGCTCCCGATATGCTGACGAACGTCGGCGCGACGTACTGCATCATCGGCCATTCCGAGCGCCGTGGCTACTTCCACGAGACCGATGAGGAGATCAACAAGAAGGCCAAGGCCCTGATGGCCCACGGCATCGTCCCCATCAGCTGCTGCGGCGAGCCGCTTGAGGTCCGCGAGGCCGGCAAGCACGTCGAGTTCGTCGTCGACCAGATCAAGAAGGACACCGAGGGTCTCGAGATCACCGATCCTTCGAAGTACGTTGTCGCGTACGAGCCGATCTGGGCGATCGGCACCGGAAAGACCGCTACGGCTGACGACGCCCAAGAAGTCTGCGGCGCTATCCGCAAGACCCTCGCCGAGATCTTCGGCCAGGAGACGGCAGACGGCATCCGCGTCCTCTACGGCGGTTCTGCAAAGCCGAACAACGTGGCTGGCTTCCTCGAGAAGGAGGATGTCGACGGCGCACTTGTCGGCGGCGCATCGCTCAAGGCCGACTCCTTCGCCGCTATGGTGAAGGCTGCGATGTAGCATCTGCTGCATGTAGCATTTCTGGCGCTCCCTTGCCTTCCAGTGGTGGGGGAGCGCTTCTGTGTTACACTTATCAATCGTTGAATATTGATGTGCTGCATGGCGGCACGTGGGAAAGGCGATATCCGTGAGCGTCCTCAACATCATCCTCGTGGTGCTTCTGTTCCTGTCTGGCATTGCGACCTGCATCCTCATCCTCATGCATTCCGGCAAGGGAACGGGTGTCTCCGAGCTCATCGCTTCTTCCATGTACAATGCCTCTGCCGGTTCCGGCATCTGGGAGAAGAACCTCGACAGGCTCACGGTCATCACGTCTCTTGTCTTCATTGCCTGCGTGCTGATCATGGCACTGACGTTCCCGCTCGGCACGATCTAAGCTCTCATAGCAAGCCCTTCCTCATGCCTGGCACTTCGGTGCCGGGCATTTTTTTGCTCCGGCATGTACGGATGCTTCGGCAACTGCATCAGAATTTATGCGCCGTCCATGGACAATTGCATGAAACATGCAAGAAATGTGCTGCACCGTGATACAGTGTAAGCTTGCATGATGCTGGAACGTGACTATGCGTCCGGCAGAGGCACATCTTGTAGGCTTGCCATACCGTAGCCTGTCTCAGGACAGGTGGCTAAGGAGAAGGTCCATGGCACGATTCATCTGGTACATCACCAAGAGGATCCTCAGCTACATCGTGATGATCTTTGTCGCGACTTCGCTGACGTATTTCCTCGCCTGCGCGTTCATGAGTCCGCGCTCGAACTTCGAGTCGAAGACGCCGCGTCCTCCGCAGGACTCCATCGAGGCGTCGCTCGACCGCACGAACCTGAACGACAAGACGCCGGTGCTCGAGCGCTATCAGCGCTGGCTCGGCGGCATCCTCACCCAGTGGGATTGGGGCATGTCTCCTGACGGCGATTCCGTCAACTCCCAGATTGCAGGCAGAATCAGTGCTTCGGTCGAGCTCATGACGCTCGCGACGGTGCTCTCCATCGCTATCGGCGTCTCGCTCGGCGTCTACACGGCACAGCGGCAATACCTGTGGCAGGATAGATTCTGGAGCGGGCTTGCCTCCGTCTTCATGGTCATACCTACGGTCGTTCTGGCCATTCTTGTCGTCTTCTTCGCAATCGAGATCAACCAGCAGACGGGAGCCCGCGTCTTCTATGTCACGGGTCTTTCGAGCTATGCCGGCGACAACATGTTCCTGGCATTCATCGATTTCCTGCAGCACATTCTTCTGCCGACGATCGTCCTCACGATCATCTCGGCGGTCGGCTACCACCTGAGCCAGCGTACGTACCTCTTGGATGAGATGCACGCCGACTATGTGCGCACGGCACGTGCCAAGGGCCTCACGAAGAAGCAGGCCATCAGGAAGCATGCCCTGCGCGCTTCTCTGATCCCGACCTCCGTCCAGGTCGCTTTCTCCATTGCCTCCATCTTCACCGGCGCCGTCATGACGGAAAAGATCTTCGCCATCCATGGCCTAGGTGAATACTTCATCAACTGCATCAACAACAACAATATCAATGGCGCGGTTGCCGTTGCCGCCTTCTCGGGTGCCTGCACCCTCGTGGGCGCTCTGATGGCAGACCTCTTTGCGGCTGCCCTCGATCCGCGCATCAAGATGAGCTAAGGAGATGGCAATGGAAGAGCAGAACAACACTCCTCAGGAAGAGGGCAGGCTCACCAATGCCCAGCTCGAACTCCAGGCAGATTCCCAGGGTCCGACCGAGGTCAAGCGCATCACGTATTCGCGCCTGATCGCAAGGCGCTTCTTCCGCCAGCGCTCGGCTGTGATTGGCCTCATCATCCTCATCATCATGATCCTGATTGCCATCTTCGGCCCCTTCATCTGTGCCTTCGACTACACGGAGCCTGACTTCACGGCCTTGAACGTCGCGCCGAATGCACGCCATTGGTTCGGCACGGATGGCGGTGGCTTCGATCTCTTCGCCTGCGTCGTGCATGGCCTTGGCCGCTCCCTTGTCATCGGCATCACCTATTCGCTTCTGACGACGGTCATCGCTGCTACGGTCGGTACCGCTATCGCCTATATGCGCGGCTGGGGCGAGAAGGTTGGCATGTGGCTTCTCGACATGCTCCTTGTCATCCCGTCTTTCCTTCTTGTTGCAATGATCGTGCGTGCCTCTTCCGGCACGCAGGGCTGGATCATGCTCATCGTCGGCCTCACGGCCTTCGGCTGGATCGGCTATGCACGTACGCTCAGAACCATGGCACTGTCCCTGCGCGAGCGTGACTATGTCCGTGCTGCGAAATACATGGGTGTGCCGTCCTTCAAGATCATCGTGCGCCACCTGATCCCGAACCTCGGCTCCATCCTCATCATCGACACCGTCCTCGGCGTCATCTCCGGCATCAACTCCGAGACGGCCTACTCGTTCCTCGGCCTCGGCATCAAGGCTCCGGATACCTCTCTGGGCTACCTTCTCTCCCAGGGCTCCTCTGCCATGCTGTCGGCTCCCTGGATCGTCCTGATTCCGTCGGCCGTGCTGATTGTCCTGTGCGTGAGCATGCAGCTCATTGGCGATGGCCTCCGCGATGCCTTCGACCCCTACTCCCGCGCCGCTGGCTCTGTCGGCGACCAGGAAGACGAGAAGAAGGACGAGCAGGAGAACGCCGACGCCGAAGCCCAGACCATCGAGCTGCACTAGAGCAGGAGCTGTCTTATGACTGATAACAAGAACCAGGTCAAGGACGAGGTCCTTGCCTATGAGATGCTCGAGAGCAAGGGCCCGAAGGGTGCGCCCACAGGAGACCCGGTGCTCTCGGTCAGAGACCTGCGCGTGTCGTTCGCGACCGAGGCAGGCCGTGTCGACGCCGTCCGCGGCGTGAACTTCGATCTCTGGGGCGGTCGCACACTCGGCATCGTCGGCGAGTCCGGCTCCGGCAAGTCTGTCACGGCACTTTCACTGATCGGCCTTCTCGACGACAATGCGCATGTCGAGGGCTCGGTCAAGCTCAAGGGAGAGGAGCTGCTCGGCAAGACCGACGAGGAGATGTCGAAGCTCCGTGGCTCCAGGATCTCCATGGTGTTCCAGGACCCTCTGAGCGCTCTCACGCCGATGTTCTCCATCGGTGACCAGCTCGCAGAGGCCCTTCTCATCCACAACCCGAAGATGAGCAAGGAGGACGTGCACAAGCGCTGCGTCGAGCTCCTCACGCTTGTCGGCATCACCGATCCTGAGGACCGTCTCGATGCGTATCCGCACGAGTTCTCCGGTGGCATGCGCCAGCGTGTCGTCATTGCTATCGCAATCGCGAACAACCCCGAGATCATCATCGCCGACGAGCCGACGACGGCTCTCGATGTGACGATTCAGGCACAGATCCTGGATGTCCTCAAGGTCGCACAGAAGGAGACGGGCGCCGCTGTCGTTATCATCACCCACGACCTCGGCGTCGTTGCCGGCATTGCCGACGACATCATGGTCATGTATGCAGGCGCTGCTGTCGAGCGCGCCTCGGTCGATACGCTCTTCGCGAGCCCGGCACAGCCGTATACGATGGGCCTTCTCGGTGCCGTGCCGCAGCCTCATGTGGCCGCAGAGCACAGGCTTGTCCCGATCAAGGGCAATCCGCCTTCGCTTGCTGCCATCCCTTCCGGCTGCCCGTTCTCTCCGAGGTGCCCGATGGCACAGGAGAAGTGCCACAGAATAGAGCCGAAGCTCGAGCCGTTTGCGGCAGAGGAGGGACACCTCGTCTCCTGCCATAGGCTTGCTGAGATTCGCGACAAGCACATGACCTACCAGGATGTGTACCCGGAGCTCGAGCCGCTGCCTGCCAAGTGGGCAGACGTGCCGCGCGACCAGAGGCCGATCGTGCTTGAGGTCAAGGACCTCGTGAAGACCTTCCCGATCCAGAGCAAAGGTCTCATCCGCAGGAACAAGGGAACCATGACGGCAGTGGACCATGTGTCGTTCAAGATCCATGAGGGCGAGACCATGGCGCTCGTCGGAGAGTCCGGCTCCGGCAAGTCGACGACGCTGACGCAGATCATGGAGCTCATGAAGCCCGAGGGCGGCTCGATCACGGTTCTCGGCAAGAACATTGCCGACATCAAGAACAACCGCGAGAGGCGCGAGCTCAGGAAGAACCTCCAGGTCATCTTCCAGGACCCGATGAGCTCCCTCGACCCGAGGATGCCGATCTACGACGTCCTGGCAGAGCCGCTCAAGGCCCAGCACTGGGATGATGCGAAGATCAACAAGCGCATCGGCGAGCTCATGTACCTTGTCGGCATCAATCCCGACTACGTCGACCGTTTCCCATCCCAGTTCTCGGGCGGCCAGCGCCAGCGTATCGCAATCGCCCGCGCTCTTGCCACGAATCCGAAGATCCTGCTCCTCGACGAGCCGATTGCCTCGCTCGACGTCTCGATTCAGGCCGGCATCATCAACCTGCTCGAGGACCTGCAGGCAGAGCTCAAGATCTCCTATCTCTTCGTTGCCCATGACCTCGCGGTCATCCGCCACATCTCCGATACGGTCGCTGTCATGCACCTCGGCAAGATCGTGGAATACGGCGAGACCGAGGATGTCTATACGCATCCGAAAGATCCCTATACGCAGGCGCTGCTCTCCGCCATCCCCATCCCGGACCCGCAGATCGAGCGCACGCGTAAGCGTCTTGTCTATCAGGACGGCAAGCTCGTTCCGGCAGAGTCCCTGCTTCCGACGAAGCTCTAGATCATCCGGAAATGTCCTTACAGAGGCGGCCTTCCCATCGGGCAGGCCGCCTCTTTCTCTATCTGCATGTATGCATGCAATATGCAGTTAATAGGTTGATATATGCAAAATGCCAGAGAAGAGTCCAAACGGACCGATTTCTGAAGACTGAAATGAGCCTTGGAGAAATATATGCAGAAAATGAAAGAGCAGGATGAAATGTATGAAGAGAAATTAAGCGAATACGGGTCTGTAAAATCAGCGCTCATAATCTGCAATGTTTCGGAAATAAAAATTCGTTGGCTATAGAGCATGGATACAGTATCCTAAGAAAAGTTGGGATTCATCAAAGACTGCTCAGTAATGCAGTCTTCCAGCGAACAGGGGAGAAACATGCTTTACGACAACGTATCCCGCCGCTCATTCCTGAAGCTTTCGGGCGCCACAGCTGCTGTGGCAGGCCTCGGCCTTGCCGCTTGCGGCAATTCTGGCAGCACGGGCTCCACGAAGGATGGCACCACGGCCACCGACACCGGCACCGAGCCCCAGAACGGCTCTCCGGCCACCACGTCGCCCGACCAGCTGCCGCTTCCTGAGAAGGGCCAGGTCTACACCAACCCGAAGGACCGCTCCGAGATGAAGCAGGGCGGCACTGTCGTCATCCCCGCAGGCGAGGTCGGACCGAACTGGAACTACTACTCCACCGAAGGCAACACGGTCGAGATGCATACGTACTGGATGTACTACATGCCTGACATCGTGCTTGCCGATGCAACGCTCACGAAGTTCACGCCCGACCCGAACTTCATCACGAACATCTCGTCGTCCACGGATTCCGGCAAGCTCGTCGTGACTGTCGACTTCAACGAGAAGGCGCAGTTCAACGATGGCACGCCGATCGACTACCGTGCCCTTGCTGCTGTCTGGACTGTCATGAACGGCAAGTCCGACAAGTATATGCCGGCTGCCACCGATGGCTACGACAAGGTCGAGTCCGTCGAGCGCGGCAGCTCCGACAAGCAGGCTGTAATCACGTTCTCCGAGCCGGTCTATCCGTACGAGCCGATCGTCTCCCAGATCCTGCATCCTGACGGAACGGATCCGGAGAAGTATCTGTCCTGGAACAACAACCCGCATGCCGAGTGGGGCTATGGCCCGTTCACGGTCGATTCCGTCGACGAGACGCAGGTCACGTTCGTACCGAACCCCAACTGGTGGGGCGAGGCGCCGATGCTCGACTCCGTCCAGTACAAGCAGATGGACTCCCAGGCGCTCTTCAACGCCTTCAAGAACGGCGAGGTGGACTGCACGGGCACTGCCGCTTCTGGCTCTGCCGAGATGCTCTCGAACTTCACGTCGATGGACGACGCCACGGTGCGTCGCGCCGACTCCCTCTCTGTCGCCTGCATCGAGATCAACACGGCACGCGGTGTCCTTTCCGACATCGCCGTCCGCAAGGCCTTCTGCCAGTCGTGCGATCCGTCCACGATCCGTGCGGTCGTGTGGCAGGGCGTGAACTGGGATGAGGAGACGCCGGGATCCCTTCTCGTTCCGAGCTGGGCTGATGGCTATGAGAACAACATGCCGGACGATGTCTACTCGCTCAAGTCCGACGAGCGCACGTCTGCGGCAAAGAAGACCCTCGAGGATGCCGGCTACACGATGGGCGACGACGGCTTCTATGCCAAGGACGGCACGAAGGTCTCCTTCTCCTTCACGACATTCGGCGACTCCAATACTGTCAAGAACCGTGCTGCCGCCATCCAGACGATGGCAAAGAACGCCGGCATCGACGTCGAGATCGACGCGAAGCCCGCTTCCGAGTTCTCGACGACGCTGACGAGCGGCAACTGGGATATCTGCCTGTTCGGCTGGTCTTCCTCCACGACCTATGTCTGGAATGCCCCGCAGATCTATGGCTCGACGTCCTCTTCGAACTTCACGCAGTACGGCACGGCAGAGCTCGACGCAGAGCTTGCGAAGGTCATCACCATCGAGGATCCGACGGAGCAGAAGAAGGCTCTGAACGAGGCAGAGAAGAAGGCACTCCAGTCCTACGCCTTCCTGCCGCTGTTCTCTGGCCCGGATGTGATCGTCACGAAGGCGACGCTTGCGAACTTCGGTCCCGCGCTCTTCGAGACGTTCCAGGCAAAGAACCTCGGCTGGGAAGCATAAGGGCTGAGACCTTCTAGCTGAATAGACAGGCTTTTTGCAGGGGCGAAGGTGATGGCGGGCGGCAGCCTGCCGCCCTTCGCCCTTAAATTTTGACACCATTTACACGAAGGAAACATATTTTCCAGCTTTTGGGCTATGGTAGATGCACCTGTTAGCCATCTATCAAAGGGGAGAATATGTCTAGCAGTCTTTCACGTCGCTCCTTCCTGGAGCTCACTGGCTCGGCTGCAGCCGTTGCAGCAGGGCTCGGCCTTGCTGGCTGTGGCAATAGCAGCAGCTCGTCCAGCTCTTCGGAATCTTCTGCGTCTTCCGATGTCGAGCCTCAGGCAGGCTCGCCGGCAACAACGCCGCTCGATCAGCTGCCGCTTCCGGAGGAAGGCAAGACCTACAACAATCCGAAGGACTACGATGATGTCCAGGACGGCGGAGAGCTCGTGCTTCCTGCCGCAGAGGTCGGCCCGAACTGGAACTATCTGTCGGTCGAGGGCAATACGGTCGAGATGCACAACTACTGGCTGCTCTATATGCCTGAGACTGTGCACTCCGATGCGACGCTCTCCAAGTTCACGCCCGATCCCGACTTCATCTCGAACCTGTCTTCGTCCACGGACTCCGGCAAGCTCGTCGTGACCGTCGATATCGCCGACAAGGCACAGTTCAACGATGGCACGCCGATCGACTACCGTGCGCTGCAGTCCGTCTGGACCCTGATGAATGGCAAGAACGACTCCTATACGCCGTCTGCGACCGATGGCTACGACAAGATCGAGTCTGTCGAGCAGGGCACGTCTGCCAAGCAGGCCGTGATCACGTTCTCCGAACCGGTCTATCCGTATGAGCCAATCGTCTCCCAGTTCATGCATCCCGATGCAACGAATGTCGACACCTACACGAATGGCTGGAACGTGAACCCGCACCCCGAATGGGGCTATGGCCCGTTCACGATCGACTCTGTCGACGATACGTCTGTCGTCTTCGTGCCGAATCCGAATTGGTGGGGCGATAAGCCCAAGCTCGACAAGATCACGTACAAGCAGATGGAGGCACAGGCTCTCTACAACGCCTTCAAGAACGGCGAGGTCGACGCCACGGGCGAGCCTCAGTCCGGCTCCTCCGAGATGCTGTCGAACTTCTCGTCCATGGATGATGCGACGATCCGCCGCTCGAACTCCTTGGCCGTCTACAACATCGAGATCAACACGACCCGTCCGGTCGTCTCCGAGGTCGCTGTCCGCAAGGCACTCTACCAGTGCATCGATCCGGCAACGGTCAGAAGCGTCATCTGGCAGGGCGTGAACTGGTCCGAGGAGACGCCGGGATCGCTGCTTGTTCCGAACTGGGCCGATGGCTATGAGGACAACCGCCCGGACGATGTGAAGAGCCTGAACTCTGCAGACGAGCGCACGGCAGCCGCGAAGAAGACGCTCGAGGATGCTGGCTATGCGATGGGCGATGACGGCTACTACGCGAAGGACGGTGCAAAGGTCACGTTCGGCTTCACGATCTTCGGCGACTCCAACACGACGAAGAACCGTGCTGCAGCCATCCAGAAGATGGCAAAGGATGCCGGCATGGACATCGAGATCGAACCGAAGCCTTCCTCCGAGTTCTCGACGACGCTTACTAGCGGCGACTGGGATATCGTGCTGTTCGGCTGGCAGTCCTCGAACACCTACATGTGGAATGCCCCGCAGATCTACGGCTCCACGTCCGCTTCGAACTTCACGCACGCCGGCTCCGCCGAGCTCGACGCCGAGCTTGCCAAGATCGTCACGGTCGAGGATCCTGCAGAACAGAGCAAGGCCATGAACGAGGCCGAGAAGAAGGCGCAGGAGTCCTATGCCTTCATCCCCATCTACTCCGGCCCCGATGTAGTCGTTACGAAGAAGAACCTTGCCAACTATGGTCCGTCGCTGTTCGAGTCGCTCAAGCCGGTCGCGATCGGCTGGGAGAAGGAGTAGCGGCATCTTCTGCTGCAGGAACAAATTTTAAAATTGTCCTTGCAGTTGGGAATGAGTGCGTGCTAATATAGCTACCGCACTAACCCATGTCGGAGTGGCGGAATTGGCAGACGCGCTAGCTTGAGGTGCTAGTAACTGACTAAAAGGTTGTGCGGGTTCAAGTCCCGCCTCCGACACCAGAACTTGCAGAGGGAGCCCTTCGGGGCTCCCTTTTTTCATAAGGCAGGAACCACAAGCTGCGTGTGCATCGTGGCCTCTCGGGTATAGTGGGGGAAGGCAGAAGAGAGGAGCGCCATGGCAGAGAAGAAGGTTTCCTTGGACGGGCTGGGGGCAGCCACGATTCCGCAGACCTTGGGCTCTGTCCTGGAGCTTACGACCGATGCGGTCATCGCCTTCGATGGCATGGGCCGGATCATCATGGCAAACGAGCAGGCACGCCAGCTCTTCGGGGCGAAGGAGACGATGCTCTTCGGACACCAGATCCAGGAGCTCTTCCCGAAGCCCTATGGCGCAACCGAGCGCCCCGCCATCTCCGCGCTTGCCAAGGCCGGAGAGAACAGCATCTTCTGGCAGCTGCCATTTCCTTCCGACGGCTCCTCGGTGCTTGTGAGCCTGCCGCGCGAGGGCGATATGCCGCTCGAGCTCCGCGTCAGGTGCGAAAAGACGTCTGCAGCATCCGATACCTACGTGCTCTGTGCCCATGACGCGGACGAGAGCGTCGCTCAGAGCCGCGAACAGGAGCGGATGGTAAAAGACCTTACCCGTGCTAACAGAAGGCTCTCAGGGACGCTCAGAATCGTTCTGGACACCCTCGACAACGACGATATGAGCCAGCTCTTCTCAAGGACGCTCGAAGAGATCGCAGAGACGATGGAAGCGACGGGTACGCTCGTCTATCTCGCAGAGCCGGATGGCTTCCATCTGAGGGGCCATACCGCTTCGCTTGCAGACTCGGCGCTGCCTCCCTTCCTCTCCTACAGAAACGGCATGTCCCGGGTGCTCCTGCGCTCAGAACATGCGCTGCGCCTCCGTGTCCTGGCACCGACGACATCCGATCTCAGGGCCGGACGCACGTCCCGCCGTGAGGTCATAGATGAGGAGACGCACGAGACGCACAAGCTGCCGGCAAAGCTCGTGCCGCCGTTTGCCAGCTTCATCGCCGTGCCGGTCTGGTTCGGTGGCCATGTCATCGCCGTCATCGAGGTCGGCTGGGAGAGGCTCCATCCGACGACGAAGGAGGACGGACGCCTCCTCGACGCAGTCGCAAGCTACCTCTCTGTCCAGCTCATGGGTGCCTTCACGCAGATGCGCACCGAGCATGCGGCACGCCTCGAAGCTCTCCATTCAGACCTTAGGGAGAAGCTCTATGCAGCGGGGGAGCCCTCGCCTGAAGACGGGCTTTCCTTCTTCAGCCAGATGGCAGAAGGCATCGGCTGCATCTTCTGCCGGGTCGAGGAGAACGACTATGGCCCGACAGCGGTCGCGTATCTGCCGAACAATGGCATGCGCGCCCTTCCGATGGAGGTAGAGGATATCGTCGGCTCGAAGCTCGGAAACGAGGTTGCGCTTGCACGGATCGATGCGGGCTCTCGGCTCTCCGACTGGCTTTTCAGCCTCGGCGAGTGCTCGATCGGTGCCTTCGTCGATGCCGGCAAGGTCATGGACCAGAAGGTCGCCTTCATGGTGCTGCGCCCGCAGGATGCAGAGCCGCTCGATACCGACGAGCTCTCGTTCATCCACAAGTGCACAGACGACTTCTGCGAGCTCATGGCAGGCACAGCCCGCCGCATGCAGGACAAGAGGATCTCGCAGGCCCTGCAGCTCGGCATGAGAAACGAGCTTCAGGAGGTAGAAGGCCTCACGGCCTCTGGCATCTATTCGTCTGCCACGGCCGATGCCTTCGTCGGCGGCGACTTCTACGACCTCATCCGTCTGCCCCAGCGCCGCGCTGCTGTCATCATGGGCGATGTCTCGGGCAAGGGCGTCGAGGCAGCCTCGGTCTCAGCCGCTGTGAAGACGGCCCTCGGCGCCTACGCCTGGGAAGGGCTCGCACCAGCTCGCATGGTGAGGAGCCTGAATGACTTCCTCCTCGGCTTCTCACGCATCGAGACGTTCGCGACGCTCTTCATAGGGCTCATCGATATCGAGAGCGGCAAGATCTCCTACTGCAGCGCAGGGCATCCGCCTGCAATCCTCTACCGCGCAAAGAGAGGCGAGCTTGAGACGCTCGATGTGCAGTCGGGTGTCGTCGGCGCCTTCGAGGACATGACCTATATCGACGGAGAGACCACAGCAGATCCTGGTGACTTCCTTCTGCTCTATACGGATGGCACGACCGAGGCCAGGAACCCTGTGGGAGCCTTCTTCGGCGAGGACGGGCTCAAGGATGCGATCATGCAGCAGATTCCCAAGGGCTTCGATGGGATTCTGGACCGGCTTCTGGCGACCCTTGATGCCTTCACGGCCAGAAACCTCGACGACGATGTCGCAATGGTCGCCGTGCGCTACGACGGGCTCAGGACGCAGGATGAGCCTGAAGCTGCGCCATCTGCAGAATAGCCAGCGCAATCTGCCACCCTCCGTGTATGAATTCCCGTGTTCGGGAATAGAAAAGGCATGGAGCATACCTCTGACATAGTCGTTCTGCCTGTGGAATCCGATCTGACCGTGCTGACAGCACCGCGTCTTCGGCATGACCTCGACGCCCTCATCGACGGGGGATGCAAGCGCATCATCCTGAACATGGGAAAGGCGACCTATATCGATTCTGCGGGCATGGCAACGATACTGCTCGAGATCCGGAAGATGCGTGCCGCCGGAGGCCTCCTTTCCCTCATCAACGTCTCGAAGCCTGCCTACCGGTCGCTGAGACGCGTGCGTGTCGTCGATTTCGCGCCCGTGATTCCGGCTGACACGACGCGGCAGGTGCCTGAGCTCGACCCACGTGTCGAGCCGCTCTGGCGACGGGTCCTCTGCTCCGATGCGGACCACATGCATGAGACAAGGCAGCGGGTCGAGCATCTTCTCGAGAATACGATGCTTACGGCCGATGAGGCGTTCGATATGACGCTTGCATGCGGCGAGGCGCTCGGCAATGCGTTCGACCACACCGATTCGCGCTATACGCTCGTGACCGTGAGCTGCTATCCCGACCGAGTGACGCTCGATATCACCGATACCGGCAAGGGCTACCAGCTGAAGGCGGGGGAGGAGCCGAAGACGACATCTGGCTCCACGCTCGAGCGCGGACGTGGCATCAAGCTCATGCGGCTTCTCGCAGATGAGGTCACGATCTCTCTCAAGTCGTCGGGCAAGGGCACGCAGGTGAGGCTCGTGAAGATGCTCGATCAGGCACCGGAGAGCGCACAGCAGTAGCTCCGGTACAAGATTCAGACATATGAGCAATCTCGGCATGAAAAAAGGGGACCGCAGAAGCGGTCCCCGAACTCTTCTGGAGGCGAGACCCGGATTCGAACCGGGGGTAAGGGCTTTGCAGGCCCGCGCCTTACCACTTGGCCATCTCGCCGTTATGAAAAAGGCCGACATACGAGGATTCGCAGGACGGCCGGATGATCAATGGAGCGGGCTACGGGATTCGAACCCGCGGCCTCCACCTTGGCAAGGTGGCGCGCTACCAACTGCGCTAAGCCCGCGTGCGGGTTAAGAATATACGCGAATATCGCCGGAAGCGCAAGAAGAAATCTCCAATGTGTGGGGAAAGCGTGGATACGGGGGGCTCAAGAAACTCCGGGATGTGTCGCCGGACAGGCGTATAACGGAAGCTGAAGAGGGGGGCAGGGAGCTGAAGGCTCGAGGAGATGGTTTCCCATGAAGTTTGGCATGAGGCGTCCCTCATGGAAGAAGTCGCTTGCCGCGAGGACGACGGGAAAGTACAAGCGCCGCATGAAGCGGGCACTAGACCCCTTCTACGGGAAGCGCGGCATGGGGTTCGTGCACGATCCGAAGCGTGCTGTCAGAGGCGCCATCTATCGGCGCACGACCTTTTCCCTCCTTGACCTCATGAAGCCGAAGAGAAGAAGGCGCTAGAAAGAAAGCTCCGGCGAGAAGCTCTTTCTTCTCGCCGGAGCAGATGCACGTGCTAGCGGTCCCTGGATCCTTCTACATCGAAGGAAGACGTCTCGCCGGGATGCGCGGCAGCATGCGCGCTTTCGGCTTCTGCTTCCTCGTTCTTGAAGCCGCCCTGGATATCAAAGACAAAGCGATTCGTGCCGCTCCTGCCGCCCTTGTCGAAGATGGCGGTCTTGCCGTCATCGGTCAAGCGGTAGTTGTAGGCGGTGCGGAAGAATCGTGCCGTGGAGCCGTTGCCTTCATGATCGAAGGTGAGGGGATAGTAGAAGACAGCGCCCTGCCTTCCGGGGAACTTGTGGTCAGACTCCCAGACTTCGAGGACACCGGTCGTGCCGGCAAGGTTTCTTGCCACGACGCCTGAATCCTCTTCTGCCTCTCTGAGGACGGCGATGCGGGCCTGGCCGATCTTGTGCGGCATGCGCATACCTCCTTCATATTCTTGAGCCAACTCGAGCATTGTGGCACAAGCAGCCGACAGAAACCTTGAGAGAGGGGCTGAGCGGGAGGAATGATAACGAAGGAACACCAATTCATCAGAAGAGCTGCAAAAAAGGGGACCGCAGATGCGGTCCCCGAACTTTTCTGGAGGCGAGACCCGGATTCGAACCGGGGGTAAGGGCTTTGCAGGCCCGCGCCTTACCACTTGGCCATCTCGCCGTTATGAAAAAGGCCGACATACGAGGATTCGCAGGACGGCCGGATGATCAATGGAGCGGGCTACGGGATTCGAACCCGCGGCCTCCACCTTGGCAAGGTGGCGCGCTACCAACTGCGCTAAGCCCGCGTGCGGGAAATACTATATGTGAAAGCGGCCGTGCGTGCAAGAACTTTTTTCGGCAAGATTTTTTAGGCCTGCTGTGCGGGGCGAAACGAAATGCTCCTATCCTCAGTCGGCATCCGATCTGATATGGCTGCCGGCGCTCTTCCTTCTTCTCCTCATGGCCTCGATCATCTCCTGTGCCGTGGCAAGAGCGGCTTTGGCTTCGAGCGTCTGGAAGATGGCTCTGGCATCCTGCGTGGGAAGTGCGGTGCGCGCAATCGCCTCATCGATCAGGTGAAGGGAGCTCTGGGCCGCCACGAGGTCATGCTCGCATCGGGGAGCGAGACAGGCGCTGTCGAGGGCAAGGCGTATTGCCGGAAGGGCTTTGGCGGCGAGAGGAGAGCATGTGCTGGGAAGTCCAGCCATGCCTTCAAGAGGTGCTGAGACGCCTTCTGCTGTCTTTGCAGCCGCTTCTCCGGTCCTGATACCGAATACGATGCAGTTTGCGCTTGAAAGGCCGCCGAGCCGGTCTGCACCATGCATGCCGCCTGTCGCCTCTCCTGCGGCAAAGAGTCCGGGGACGCCGGTCCAGCCGTTGCGGTCGATCCTGATTCCGCCATTGCTTGCATGGGCGAAGAGCGCGATGCGGAAGCTCTGGTCGAGAGGATGGCCAAGGCGCTTTTCGAGCCAGGAGAAGTAGGTGCGGTCGAGCTCGGGCAGGGGGTCAGGCAGATTCTCATAGCGTGCAGGGGCACCTTTTTCGCCTGCCTCCGCTATCGCAAGATCGATTGCAGCATCTCCCAACCGTGTTGTTGCAGGTCCATGGGTGCTCCTGAGCTCGAAGAGATTTCTGGATATCGAGGAAGCTGCTCCGTCTTCGAACGCAAGATAGCGGAACGTCTTCTCGTTGAAGATGACAGGGCCCATCTCGGTGAGGATTGCCGGCATGAGCTGGATGAACTCGAGGTTCACGAGATGAGCGCCGGCATCCTTTGCAAGGGCATGGGAAATGCCTGTGTCCTCGTCAGCACCTATATGCCTGCCGAAGAGGCCTGCCGTGCCTCCGGTGGCAAGGATTGTGGATGAAGCGGGAACGTCGATGAAGGAAGAGGATGTCTCGTCGAAGAAGATGGCACCCTGGATGCTGCCATCGTCTGCCTTCCTCAAGCGTGCAAGAGATGCATGCTCGATGAGATGGACGTCCAGGTCTTGGAGACATGCTGCCATGGCATCTCTGAACTCGGCCCGGCCTAGCCCTCGCCAGAGGCGTGCCTTGTGGTCGAAGCAGGGGATGTACTCGCGCTCCTCTGGGTGATCGGGCGCTCTGAGCGCAACGCCGTGGTCTTCGAGCCATTGCATGGCAGGATAGATGCCCGAGACAAAGCTTCTGACGAGTGCGGGGTCTGCCGCACCTGAACCTACCGCGAGAATGGTCTGGACAAGGTCTTCCTCGTCTGCTGCCGACTCAGGTGCGACCATGCCGAGGCCCCAGGTGGCAGAGGAGAAGGAGGAGCCGGAGAAGACAGGACCGGCAGATGCAAGCGTGATCTTCGCTCCTGCCTCTGCGGCAGAGACCGCTGCTGAGATGCCTGCAAGGCCTGTCCCTACGACGAGGACATCGGTTGCATCGAGATGGAGGAGCTCTGGCATAGAGGCCGCCTTCCTGCGCATTTGGTAGTATGGGGTGCGCATGCAGCACACCTTTGTGCTGCCTTGTATCTTGGCACACTCCGCAGAGCCAGGCATCACTGCCCTCTGCGGTCACGATTCTTCGAGCGGATGTCCCTCTATGGATGCAACGAAAGAGATATATCTCGACTATGCAGCGGCAACGCCGGTAGCGCCTTCCGTGCTTCGGGCGATGCTTCCCTATATGTCCGATATGTTCTACAACCCTTCTGCCCCGTATCGGCTTGCAAGGAAGGCGAAGGCAGACTACGAAGAGGCCCGGTCCCGGCTTGCCCATGAGATTGGCGCCAAGCCTGACAACCTCATCATCTGTGCCGGCGCGACCGAGGCGAACAACCTTGCCATCAACTCTGCCGAAGGCAGGGTGCTGGTGCTTGCAACAGAGCATGAGAGCGTCCTTGCGGCAGCAGAGGCGAAAGACCATGCGCTGATTCCGGTGCATCGGGATGGGCGGGTGGACATGGAGACGCTCGAGAAGCTGCTCACCCCTGAGGTGGGGCTTATCTCCATCTCTCTTGCAAACGGCGAGATCGGGACGATCCAGCCCATCCGTGACATTGCGAAGCTTGTCGCAGAGAGGCGGCAGTCAAGGCTTGCGGCAGGGGGAAAGATGCCGCTCTGGCTCCATACGGATGCCTCGCAGGCTGTCAATGCCCTTGCTATCAATGTGGCATCGCTCCATGTGGACATGCTCACGCTCTCTGCCGCGAAGATCTACGGGCCAAAGCAGGTCGGCCTTCTCTGGGCCGAGGACGGCATCGCAATAAAGCCGCTGCTCCAAGGTGGTGGCCAGGAGGGCGGCGTCCGTTCCGGCACAGAGAATGTGGCAGGAGCTGTCGGCTTTGCCTGTGCGCTCGAAGAGGCCACGGCACACCGGGCCCAGGAGGCAAAGCGGGAGCAGAAGCTTCGGGACAGGCTCCAGAAAGAGCTTTTGGAGCGCTTTCCCTGGGCCGAGGTCGAGGGTCCGAAGAAGGCAAAGCTCCGCCTTCCCGGCCTTCTGCACATCTCCTTCCCGGGCCTCGAAGCAAGGAGGCTCGTGATCCTGCTCGAGGACAGAGGGGTCTCTGTCGGCACAGGCTCTGCCTGTGCGGCAAGCCGGATGCGGGAGAGCCATGTGCTCGAAGCGATAGGAGCTGCACCTGCTGTGGCAGATGGAAGCTTGAGGATCACGCTCGGGGCTCCTGTGACAGAAGAGGACATTGAAGAGGCGGCAGCCAGGATCGGAAACGCCGTCGAGGAAGAGGCAAGAAGGCGTGGCCTCGATCCGCGTACGGGAAAGGTGGCATGATGGGCAAGAAGGTATTCCTCGGCATGAGCGGAGGCGTGGACTCGGCCTTGTCCTGCGCGCTCCTCGTAGAGCAGGGCTTCGATGTCACGGCTGTCTATATGAGGAACTGGTCGAAGGACCTTCCTGGCTTCAAGTGCCCCTGGGCAGAGGACCTGGCCGATGCGGAGCGCGTAGCGGTGAAACTCGGCGTGGATCTTGAAGTCTGGGACTGCGAGAAGGAGTACAAGGAGACGGTCGCAGACTATCTTGTCGATGCCTATGCCCATGGCTATACGCCGAATCCTGATGTGATGTGCAACCAGACGGTGAAGTTCGGCACGTTTGCCGAGCGTGCCTTCAAGGAAGGCGCCGATCTCATCGCAACAGGGCACTACGCAAGGACGGCTCCGGCACTCACGGATGGAGGACCTGCCAGGCTCCTTCGCTCTGCTGATGAGCACAAGGATCAGACCTACTTCCTCTGGCGCGTGCCCGGCACGACGTTCAATCGCGTTCTCTTCCCGGTCGGCGGCTACTCCTCGAAGACAGACGTTCGTGCTGCCTGCGCAGAGCGCCATCTCGGCATCGAGACCAAGCCGGACTCCGATGGCATCTGCTTTATCGGTCCTGTCGGCATCCGTACCTTCCTGCTCGATACGCTCGAGAAGAGGGCAGGCGACATCGTCGAGTGGGAGACTGGCAAGGTGCTTGGACACCATGAGGGGGCATTCCTCTTCACAGTAGGACAGAGGAAAGGACTCGATCTCGGAGGCGGCCCTGCCCGCTATGTGGTGGCAACCGATACGAAGGAAAATGTCGTTTATGTGACGGCAGACAAGATGTGCCCGGGACTTTGGACGAAAGAGCACACGCTCGAAGATTGCCACTGGATTGCTGGCACGGCGCCTGAAGCAGGGGAGTGTCTCGTCCGCACGAGGCACACAGGTCCTCTTCGCGAAGCTCGGCTCTCTGTCTCCGAGGACGGAAAGAGCGCTACGGTCTCGTTCACAGAGCCGGTGCGCACCGTGGCGCCGGGGCAGAGTGCGGTCATCTATCGTGGTCTCGAGTGCGTGGGCGGTGGCATCATCGCTCCCGATCCTGTGATGAAACCGCGAATTTAAGGGCAATCGCAGATTTGGGAAAGTTTTTCTTGCACAGGAGCCACGATTCGCGTAAAGTATCTTTCTGCTGCAGGGCACCCCAACCCAGCAGAGATAATCGGGCGTTTAGCTCAGGGGGAGAGCGCTTCCCTGACACGGAAGAGGTCAGAAGTTCAAATCTTCTAACGCCCACCAAACATTCGCAGCCCAGAGGATTGCCTCTGGGCTGCTTTTCTATCTGTGTCCTGCATACATGAACCAAGGTTTCTGAACGTCTTGAATAGGCATCCCCGCGACCTGCTGTTCCAGAAATCCTCTGCATGGCTGAAGCTTCTGCCGTGGCAATATGAAGGTCTCTCCGGACGTCCTCGGCGGCAGCATCGTGCCTGGCACGTATCCAGCGATGCATCCGGCTGCCGGCCCAAGAGATGCACACGCCGGGTGGACACATCCAGAAATCCCCAGGAGTACCTGCAAAGCCTTTCGGGGCAGATTGGGCGTGGTGGCTTGATCTGCCCCCGGGCGTGGACCGATGCATGGGCTCCATCTGATACGTCTGAGCCTTTGGAGAAGAAGGGTATACAGTCAGCCGCACTGTGTGCTGCAGAGGCGGCTCTGGTGCAGGGGGCTGAAGTCTTGGGAGATGGGTATATGAAGCCATCTGCGGCAGAGTGCCTTCTGCTGGAGATCATGGATGCAGGCAGCTGCGCGGATGAGTCAGGCATCCGCCTCCGTTTTTGGGAAGAACGGACACTTCTTGCCCAGGCACTGGGCATTGTACGGATGGAACTCGCAGACGATGCTGTCCTTCTTAAGGCTGACGCCGAAGCGCTCATGCACATAGTCAACCGCTGTCTGCAGCGATACATACGCATCGCGCTTGCAGCAGCGCGGCCCGCCTATGCGCGACAGGCCGTCCAGCGCACGCGACGTGTAGCGCATATGGCTGCCCCATGAGTCGTCGTCTGAAAGCGGGCCTGTCTGTTCCAGAATGCTGAGCGCGGCTCCTATGGATGCTGTCGCTCCGCATACGCCCCAGCGTCCGCACATGGCGCCAGGCATCTTGAGACCGCGCGACATGAGCTCTGCCAGGGCAGCAGCAAGGTCGACGTCTCCTCCTGCGTTGCGGTATGCACTCAGCAGTGCCGCCCCATCCAGCACATGGTGTTCCGGCCCGTGCATGCGTACAAAGTCCTGCCGTGCCACGTTCATGAACACCTGATAGGGGCTGGTGCTTGTCTGCTTCAGACATGCATCCACGATCAGCCTTCCACGTTCCTCAAGAGTGAGCTCGCCCATGTTGCCTCCGGATATCGCGCCTCTTTTCCATGATACGCCATCTGCCAGGAGTGTCCTTCATAAGCGGAGCAAGAGCCGCAGCTCAGGGCAAGGCTTCGGCCCGGCAGCTCTTCTGGGAGGCATCTTGCTTGTCTTCATGCTCTGGTCCCAGACATCGCATTTTCTGCGGCATGCGGGAATATGAAAAGGGTAGACCAGCTCCATGTCTGGATGCGCTTCGATGGAGCAAGCTTTTCTGCCGCTCAATAGTGGGGAACGTATCTCGCACCATAGATGGGATTGGCTTCTGTGTTGCTCTCGCCGAGTTGCCGTGCTTTCGATCTGTTCATCGCTATGATTGCAAATCGCGCGTGCACTGATGCCGAGCATTGCGCGGCGTAGCCGGGATTGTCTGCTGACGGATCTCTTCTTCTGAAGTGGCGGGCTTTCGAAGTTCTGCAAAGACGGATACAGCAAAGCAGGCCAGAGACTCCAGCCTCTGGCCTGCTTGCCCTGTACATCTTGATTCCCGTGTCACAGATAGACGTCTGCCTCTTCACGGCCAAACCTGTGCAGCAGCTCATGGCAGGGCCTGCAGGCTGCGCAATCGCACCACTTGGCGCCCTTGGCCTTGCGCTCCTCTGCGTGGGCAACGTTTCTTGCGGCAACGTCTGCGCCGAAGAGCTCCTTCGCCTTGTCGGAACTCATGAAGCCGATGAGGGAGTCGATTGTGGTCTGGTGGGCGCTGATAGCATCGAGCAGGGTGTTCGTTGCGGCATCGGCATCCTTGCCGGCTGCGATAGCGTCCTTCCAGGCCTGGGCAGACTTCTTCGTATCGGCAGAGGCGGAAGGCGCAGCGAGCATCTCGTCGACCTTCTGCGCAGTGTAGTCAAGCAGCTCTTTCTCCATAAGGCATCTCCCTTGTCTCGCGTTTTGTCTGACGCTCTCTTTATACCCATCATCTCATATGGCGAGAGGAGAGACAGGCTCAGAGGTCTGCCTCGTCGAGGCGCGAGACCATCTCTTCGAGCATGAAGCGGTTTGCAAAGAGCTGCCGGTAGGTGGCAGTCTTTGTCCTGCCTTGGGCCTTCATGTCTTTGAGCTGCTGGTCTGTCTCGGCAAGCTCGTCTCTGAGGTCCTGCGCGAAGCGCTCATAGCGTTCGAGCTTCTCTGCCATGTCCTGCGCATCTTCCATAGCAGTGCTCCCGACTAGTCCTGGGGACCTGCATAGGTGCAGGAGGAAGCGAAGCCGTAGTAGAGCGTCATGATGTTCGGCAGGAAGAAGGCGGCAATGCCTGCGCCGGTGGCCCTGCCGTAGGACCTTGCCTGCTTCATGCAGAAGCGCATCCACCAGACAAGGGCAAGGGTGCCCGCAGCGATCGTGATGACACCGGAGACTCCATCTTCATGGTCCCTGAACAGGCCGTAGACAACGTTTGCGGCAAGCCAGACCCAGAATGCGGTCTGGTCCTTCCAGGCAATCTTGAAGGCGATATAGACGTTGTAGAGGGGGATGAGGGACTTCCACCCAGCGATGCCTGCCTTCGTGAACATCTTCCAGTAGGCAATGACGAGCAGGATGAGCAGGAAAATGATGAAGAGGGTATAGGCACCGAGTGCGGCAGCGATTGCTGAAGTGGACATGATTGTCCTTTCTGGAGGAGCTTGCGTTTTTCCAGACGCTACGGAGATTTGCAGAATCAGGGCAGGGGGCGTGGGATAGCTTCTGAGCTGCCATTCGGAAGACAGACATCAGAGCATGCGGAGGAACGCGCGACAGGCAGAATGGATATGCATGCCTGCAGGCAGGCAGAGCGAACATAATCTAGAAGGAGCCTGTTGTAGCACGAAGTCTGTTCTGCCATCCGGCATGGGGAAAGCTTTCTTCCTGCTACTGATGTGGCATGCTCTTCAGAGAGGCGGCGGCATCTGCCATCATCCGGTCGATGAGCGCCCGGTCGATGCCGAGGGCGGCCATCTGCTCGGCGAGGATGCTCTCGGCCCGCTCGAACCCTTCCTGCCGGCCGAGTGCGATTCCTTCCTGGATGCCCTCTTTGCGGCTGCGCTCGATCTTGTCGTCCATTAGCTCGAGGACCTCTCCGCCCATGGCTGGCCTCCCTTTCCTGCCAGACGGCAAAGAACCGTCTCTGTATGACAATGCACGTGCACGCGCATTCTGGGAAGGGAATGCTCTGGAGCGCTGAGGCTAGTCGCCCGGCCTCTGTTGAGATGAAATCTTGGCAGCGGCATCTGCCATCATCCGGTCGATGACTGCCCGGTCGATGCCGAGGGCGGCCATCTGCTCGGCGAGGATGCTCTCGGCCCGCTCGAACCCTTCCTGACGGCCGAGCTCGACCCCTTCCTGCCGGCCGAGCGCGACCCCTTCCTGCCGACCGAGCTCGACTCCTTCCTGCCGGCCGAGCGCGATTCCCTCCTGGATGCCCTCTTTGCGGCTGCGCTCGATCTTGTCGTCCATAAGCTCGAGGACCTCTCCGCCCATGGCTGGCCTCACTTTCCTGTTCAGTGGCTCATTTGCTGCAAGCAGATGGTCTGACACCCTGATTATAAGCTCTGTTATCTGCCGATAGAGAAGCTCGTCGCCCTGCAGGAGCGTGAGGTCGGCAAGGCGCATGCGTATCTCGCGGCATTCTCTGATGAGTGCTGCTGCAGCATCCGATTCTGCATCCAGGCTCGAGAGCTCCTTCTCATAGCGCATGAGGTAGAAGGGAAGGAGGATGAGGAGGCGTCTGCGAAAGATCTCCTCTTCGCTGACAAGCTGCGTCTTGTAGATTTTCGTATGGTAGCGGAAAGATTCGCTGTCGGGCATCTCCACTTCCATTTCCAGATAGTCGGGCGTCTTGGAGGTATGTCGGAGGAGCAGCACGCACGAGGACGGGAATTTCATCCGGTAAGGTGCACCCTGCTCCAAAGCCTCCTGCAGGGCGATGCTGAAATCGTATTCGATCATTCTTACGACCATGCTGGCGTCGTGAGTGCTCTGGCATTCCAGGTGGTAGACCATATCTTCGATGCGGAAGACGGAATCGGAGATGTGGGTGCCCAGAGGTCCTTCGTGCTCCTCGTTGAACTGCACGATAGGGACATCTATCTCATAGCGGCGTCCAAACACCTCATTGATGAGGGGGATCAGAAGCTTGGGTGTCTTGTGCACCATGGTCTTGAAGACCGAGTCATAGATATTGCTGCTGTCCATGGGCAGTCACTGCTTTCTCGTGGTTTGTCCGTTCAGTGATGGACATGTCTTCGGGCAGGGAGGAGCGTAGCAAACAATGAGAACAAATGTTCTGACAGTTATCTGTCAGGCATCTCGCAGGCATATCCAAATGCAGGCCGAAGACTGTGCGATGTGGATCTGCAGGGCCTCTGCCTGCGAAAATGGCCATTCTGCTTTCCTTGCCACGCACGATTGCGATGAGCCGGATAGCCCTGCACTGCACAGTTGATCGGCAGGCGGTTCGGTGAGTGGCAGGTGCCTTTGCTGGTGGAGGAGCTGATGTCAGAGATGTGCCGCTTTTCCTTTCAGTTGACGCTGTGTCTTGCAGGCGTCAATATGAACAGCGTTCATATTGACATGCAAAGCGGGATGCTTCCTGCTGTTCTGAAAGAAAGAGGCTGCTATGAAACAGAGTCCTAAGGACGCAAAGCAGGAAGGCATGCCCAAAGGCATGCGCATCGCAGAGAGCATCTTCGATATCTGCTACCTTGCGTTCGATCTTGTGGCTGCCATTATCTTCTTCACGCAGGCACAGGGGCGGACGGTCTTTCTGCTGTTTGGCCTCATGACCGTGCTGCTCGGAGGAGGAGACGCCTTCCACCTGATTCCGCGTGTCCAGATGCATCTTTTCGGCGTCAGGGAAGACACGACGAAAAAGCTTGGCCTTGGTACTGCCATCACCTCCGTGACGATGACCGTGTTCTATGTCGTGCTGTACTTCATCTGGAGAGAGATCTTTCCGGATATTGAGATCTCGCCTGCCATCCCAGCTCTCATCTTCGCGACAGCAGTGCTCAGGATCGTGCTCTGCCTCTTTCCGCAGAATGAATGGACATCCGGCAAGGAGAACCTGCGCTGGTCGCTTGCCCGCAACATCCCCTTTGCCGTCACCGGCCTTCTCGTAATCGTCCTCTTTGCAATCTCCGGCAATGAGGGGGGCTATGGGCTCTGGAGGATGTGCATCGCTATTGCTCTGTCCTTCGGCTTCTATCTGCCTGTCACGTTCCTGGCGAAGAGGAAGCCTGCAGTGGGTGCCCTGATGCTCCCGAAGACGGTCATGTATATCTGGATCATCTGCATGGGGCTCGCTCTTCTGCCCCGGCTCTAGGAGTCTCCATGAAGCCAGCTGCAACATCGAGGGAAGAGATCCTTGCCGCTGCCAGAAAGATTGTGCAGCAGAAGGGCCTTGCCGGTGTCGGCATGCGCTCGGTGGCGGCAGAAGCCGGAGTTGCGGCAGGGACGCTCTACCACTATTTTCCGGACAAGGATGCCCTGCTTCTTGCTGTGACTGCAGACATCTGGTCAGACATCTTCGATCTTGACAGCCTGAGGCGGGAAGGCGATGGCTTCGCTGCTGCCACAGAGGAGCTCTTCTGCCATGCCTCCCGGAGAATGCAGGCATACCCCGGCTTCCTCGCGCTGCATGGTTTCGCCCTCTCCTCTGGCGGAGGTCCTGCCAAGGAGGGGGCTGCGCGCATGCATGCCTTCTTGGGAAGGGTCGAAAGACATCTTTGGCAGGCCCTGCAGAAAGATGCACATGTGCGCTCCGATGCTTTTGGCAACGGGATGGACGAGCAGGGCTTCGTTGCCTTTGTCCTGGACCATCTTCTGCTTCTTCTGATGCTTGGCAGCAGGGACTGCTCGGTCCTTGTCGCCGTGATCGAGCGGGTGCTCTACTGAGATGGAGCTCTCGGTGACGGGCATCTGCTCTGCCAGAAAACATGTTCCTGCACCTCTTCCACAAGCTCTTCCCATGCATCACACTGGACAGGAAGAGCTGGCAAGGAGGGGACATGGCAAGAAGGCGTCCGAAGATCAAGATCCAGGTCATAGACCGTAGAGGCAAGTACGGCTGCCATAGAGGCCACAAGGTGGGGGAGGTCTTCGATTTCGACGAAGACCGCGGAAAGATCTGCCCGATGGCAATGCACTGCGCTTTCCCCTATATCGATATCCTCCGCTATGGAGGGCGCATTCCGGGACAGCCTGAAGGCACAGCGGAGTTCTGCTGCTCGGACGCCGATACGATCATGGTGTTCAGGGCAGAGATTGTGCCGGAAGAAGACGAATAGGGCTGAGGCGCAGGGCTGGCGAAGCTGCAACGCCGCCAGCCCGCTCCGTGCTGCATCCTCGGGGAAGAAGGCCTCTTCTACAGGTCGTCCACCAGTGCCGTGGACTTCGCATAGGCTGTGGAGCGCGCCTCGAAGAAGTCGGTCTTCACCATGTTCGCGTTGCTGTACTGGCTCACCCATGCCATGTCAGCTGGCTCTTCTGCGTATCCTGGATAGAGCTCGCCCATGCCCAGAGAGCTCCAGCGCAGATTCCCGAGATAGCGGATGTAGCCTTCGACCTGCTTCGAGGTGAGGCCGGGGATATCATCTCCCAAGACATAGGTGCCCCAGGCAATCTCCTGCTCGACGCCTTCCTGGAGCATGGCCTTGAGGTCTTCTGTATCCTTCTCTCCGAAGAGTTCAGGCTCTTCGCGCTGGAGCTCCAGGATCATGTTCCTGAAGAGCCACAGGTGCGTGTTCTCGTCCCTGTTGATGTAGCGGATCTCCTGGGCGCTTCCCGGCATCTTGCCCATGCGGGCAAGGTTGTAGAAGAACATGAAGCCCGAGTAGAAGTAGACCCCTTCCAAGATGAAGTTTGCCATCATCACCCGTAGCAGTGCCTGGGCATCCTTCTTTTCCTGGAACTCGTTGTAGAGGTTTCCGATGAAGGTATTCCTGGCAAGCAGATGCGCATCATCCTTCCACTGGTAGAGGATCTCGTTTCTCTTCTCGGGGCTGCAGATCGTGTCGAGCATGTAGGAATAGCTCTGGGAGTGGACGCACTCCTGGAAGGTCTGGATGTGAAGGCAGAGGTTCACCTCGTTTGCTGTGATGAACTCGCCTATGTTCGGCAGGTTCGCCGTCTGGAGCGAGTCCAGAAAGACCAGGAAGGAAAGGATCTTGTCGTAGGCCGTGCGCTCGGTCTGAGAGAGCTTGGGGTAGTCCTTCACGTCCTGGGAGAGATTGATCTCCTCCGGTATCCAGAAGTTGTTCATGGCCTGGCGGTACCAGTCGGAGGTCCAGGCATACTTGAGGTTGTTGAAGTCATTGAGGTTCGTCGTGTTCCCGCCGATGAGGCGGCGTGCGCGCACATCGGTATCGCCGTCGGGATTGAAGAGCGCCTTGGGGCTCAGCTTTGTCGTGTCCTGCATGGCATGTCCTTTCAAGGGGATGGTTGTCTTCTAGCTTGCGCAGCTCTCGCACTCTTCGACTTCGAGCGACTTGCTGCGGACATAGTAGATGGTCTTGACGCCGTCTCTCCAGGCTTCGAGGTAGAGGGCAAGCACCTGGCGCATCGTATATTCGTTCGTGATGTAGAGGTTCACGGACTGCGCCTGGTCGATGTGGCGCTGGCGCACTCCTGCTGCCTTCATGCTCCAGGTCTGGTCGATCAGATGTGCCGGCTTGTAGTACCACCAGGTCTGGGAGGAGAGTTCCGGAGCAACGCGGGGAAGCATGGCACCCTTCTTCTCCTCGAGGAAGAAGCGGCGCATGATGGGGTCTGTGCCGGCAGAGGTGCCTGCAATGATGGAGGTGGAGCTCGTCGGTGCGACAGCGAGGAGATAGGCGTTTCTCATGCCGTGCTTTGTGACCTGCTCCCTGAGCTCTGTCCAGGCAGGAGAGACGTAGCCACGCTTCTCGAAGTAGGCGCCGGTTGCCCAGTCGGAGCCTTCGAAGAGCTCGTAGGCGCCGCGCTCCTCCGCAAGCGCAGAAGATGCTTCGATAGCATGCCTGTTGATGCGCTCGAAGAGCTCGTCTGCAAAGGCGAGGTGCTCCTCACTCTCCCAGCGGATGTGGCGCTTTGCGAGCATATGGTGGTAGCCCGAGACGCCGAGTCCCACCGAACGGTAGCGCCTGTTCGTGATCTTTGCATAGGGGAGGGCATAGAAGTTGAGGTCGATCACATTGTCGAGGGCACGGACAGCGCTCTCGATGGTATGGGCAAGGTAGCTGTCGTCCTCGAGCGGGATCCTGCCCAGCGAGAGGCTTGCAAGGTTGCAGACGACGAAGTCTCCTGGCCTTGTCGTCGTCACGACGACGGTATCGCCGTCCTTTGTCACGATCTCCTCTGAGACGGATTCGATCTCGCTTGTGTTCTGGGCAATCTCCGTGCAGAGGTTCGAGCAGTAGATGATGCCAGCATGCGAGTTGGGATTGGCCTTGTTCACGGTATCGCGCATGAAGGCAAAGGGCGTTCCGGTCTCGACAGCGCTCCTGAGCACCAGGCGCACGATGTCCTTGATCGTGACGGTGCGCTTAGGGATCCTCGGGTCTGCCACGCAGTCGCGGTAGCGCCTCTCCCATTCCTCCCCGAAGTAGTCCTCGAGAGCATAGCCCTTGACGGTCGAGATATCGTGGGGGCACATGAGGTGCCAGGGCTGGTCGAGGTCCTCATCCGCCATCTTCCAGAAGAGGTCGGGGTAGCAGACAGCGGGGAAGACGTCATGCGCCTTCATGCGGTCGTCTCCATTGTTCGTGCGGAGCTGCAGGAACTCTGGCAAGTCTCTGTGCCAGGCATCGAGATAGACGGCAACGGCTCCTGCGCGCACGCCGAGCTGATCGACCGCGACGGCCGTATCGTTGATGACACGGATCCAGCGGACGACGCCTCCGGCTGCTCCCTCGAAGCCCCGGATGGAGCCGCCCTTGGCACGGACCTTGCCGAGATACATGCCCATGCCGCCGCCGTACTTCGAGACCATCGCGAAGTTGTCGATGCTCCGGTAGATCCCCTCGAGGCTGTCTGGCACGGTATCGATGAAGCAGCTCGAGAGCTGGTGGTGCGGCTTTCTGGCATTGGAGAGCGTCGGTGTTGCCATGGTCACTTCGAGCTTCGAGAGCATGTCGTAGAAGCGCCGGACCCAGCGCATGCGCTCCGCCTTTTGCTCCTTGAGGGCAAGGTGCAGGGCGATGCCCAGAAACATCTCCTGCGGCGATTCGAGGGCGATATGGTCATGGCTGCACACGACATAGCGCTTGAGCAGGAGGTCGAGTCCCGGATAGTCGAGCAGATCGGTTCGCTCGTCCGCGATGAAGGAAGCTGCTTCCTCAATCTCTGCTTTCGTATAGCCCTCGAGGATGTAGGTGCCATAGAGCCCCTGATCTGTGAGATGACGGAGCTTCCCATAGAAGCCTTCGATGCCGCGCCTGTGCTCCTCTTCCTTGAGTCGCGTGTCTGCTGCAAAGGCAAGGAGCCTTCCTGCGATGAGCTCCCAGGAGGGGGCTTCCTGGGAGGTAAGCTCGACAGCTGCTCTCACGAGTGCATCGAGGCGCATATACCTATCCATGCCGGGCTTGGCAAAGCTCTGGAACTTGGCGAAGAGGGCATCGAGGGGATAGAGGGCGGTTTCGAAGTCGCGCGAAATCTTTGCAAGCACGTCTGCGAGGCGTGCCTGCATCCTGGAATCAGCATCGCTTCCGAGCGCAAGTGCCACGATGCCCAGGCGGGCATGCCGAAGCTCCGATCTCCTGTGGCGGTAGAGGATATAGGCCTTTGCGGCATCGAAATGGCCCGATTCCATGAGGGTGCGCTCGACGATGTCCTGGATGCTCTCCACGTCAGTGCTGCCACAGGCGCCGATGGCTGCCTCTGCGCGTGCAAGGAGCCTGTCGAGAGCATCGGCGCTTTCAGCAGCAGGATCGCCTACCTCCCTGAGTGCCTTCTGCATCGCTCGGGCGATTTTGAGCCCCTCATAGGCTTCCGTGCTCCCATCGCGTTTCGTGACCTGCATGGCCTATCTCCATCCTGCAGCGCTTGGCTGCGGTCCATAGCTGTTCGAGGTCTCGGGCATGTCCCGGACCGTTATAAATGCTATCAGAACAATGACAATTAAAGACAGGAAATGGTATCGATATGCTGTAGGCAATGGACATGATGCGTCCCTTCTGCCGCCGAAGAGGCTGCTGGGCTCCCCTTGGAGGGGAGCGTTTCTCTATCCGAGCTTTGTCATGCCGGCTGCCTGCGGCAATCAGCGCCATGCCCGCGACAATGAACCCGAGCTCTTTGGGCGTCTTCTTCTCATGGAGGATGAACAGGCCTCCGAGCGTCGCGATGATCAGGTTCATGTCTGCGAGCGTCCAGCCGACGGCGACGCCGTTGACCGGGTTGGAGAAGAGCCAGCGATGTTCGCGACCGACCACAGGATGCCGGTGAGCATGTTCTGCCAGGACTTGATGCCGAAGATGCCCTCGCTGCGGCCGAAGATGCCGTCAGACGACTCACACCTGCTCACGATTGCGGAGATGACCAGCAGGGCGAAAGCATGAACAGTGCCTGCGGAAGCAGGATCTGGAGCTGTCCACGCTGAAGAACCGTGCCGCTGTCGCATAGGCCATATACAGGGCAGAGGAGATGGCCGTGATGATGAGACCCTTGCGGATATCTGAGGCAGAAGTGCTCTGCTGGCCTGCCTCGGTATGGGTGGTGAGCACCGTTCCTGCGATGATGAGGGCGATGCCGGCAAACCCCAGGCCCATCTGCCAGGCATAGGGCCACTCGCCGAAGCAGAATGCGCCGATCATCGAGGTGAGCAGGAGCTGCATGCCGGCAGTGAGCGGCATGGCGCGCGAGACGCCCAGATAGTCGAAGCTCTTGATCTGCAGTATCTGGGCAAGGGCCCAGGAAATCCCGTTCGCTGCCGCGGCTCAGAGCAGGGCGGGCGTCCAGACGATGGGGTCTATCAGGGCAACGACGATGGCCATGGCAAGGGCGGTGAGCACCATGCCCATCTGCTTGCTGGCACCGGTGCCTCCGATCTTCTGCATGACAATGCCCTGGAAGCCCCAGCCAAGCGCAGGAATGAGTTCGATGAGGATGGAACCCATAACGCCTCCTTGATGGAATGCGGCTAAGACAGATGCTGTTCTGATATCCCGGGATTGGCATCAGTATATGCAGCAGGGCAGTCCGGCATTTTGCGTCAATCAGCCAAGAATCCAGAGAAACGCGTCAATCTTGCGGCATGCCAGGGGCACAGCCGACCCCTCAAGGGCTTCGCTCATGGCATGCAGCCTGTTCTGGCAGCATGCATGGACAGGGTCTGTGGCAGATGCTATATTCGCGTCCGATTGGAGCCGGGCAGGAAGGGCGGGCACGTGGAAGAGCGGGAGCCGCAAGAGACACTGACAGGCAGAAGCTCCTGGAAGCGTCGCTACTATACGATCCTTGCAGGACAGGCAGTCTCGCAGGTGGGAAGCTCTGCGGTCCAGTTTGCCCTGATATGGCATCTGGCGCAGCAGACAGGATCTCCCTCCGCCATGGGGCTGGCAGGGCTGGCGGCATATCTTCCGGGCGCCCTGCTCTCTCCCGTGGCGGGCATCGTGGCCGACCGCCACAGCAGGAAGCGGGTATGCATGGCGGCAGATCTTGCCGCCGGCATCATGGCAGCCCTTTTTGCCCTCGCCCTGGGGCATGTCGGTGTCTCCGCGTCTGCCCTGATCGTGCTTCTGGCTGCCCGTGCCTGCGCTACGGCGTTCCAGGCTCCCGCCATGCAGGCCATGGTGCCCGATATCGTGCCGCAGGATGCGCTGATCGAGGCGGGAGGGATGGCGCAGGCATTGACGAGTGCCTCCCTGATCCTGGGGCCTGTGATCGGCGGTGCGCTCTATGCCGCGCTTCCGCTTCCTTTCGTGCTCCTCACCGACCTTCTTGGTGCCCTCGCTGCCGTAGGCACACTGGCAGCGGTCTTCGTGCCCGATCATCTGGCGCCAGGCCCGCGTCCTGCGCTCCATCCTCTGCGCGAGCTCGAGGAAGGCCTCGCGGTATTCTGGGAAGACAGGCTGCTCAGGCAGGTCATCGTCTCCTTTCTGGTCCTCATGGTCTTCTTCATGCCGCTCTCATCCTTCTATCCGCTTATGACCAGCAGCTACTTTGGCCTCGGTGCCTTCGAGGGAAGCGTCGTCGAGATGGTCTGGTCTCTGGGCATGCTTCTTGCCGGCGTCGCGATCGCAAAGGCGAAGCTGAACGACGAGATCCGCGCCTCATATGTGGCAGGCGCCCTGATCGGAGCCACCTGCATCGGATGCGGCCTCGTGCCGGCAAGCTATGGCGGATGGATCGCTTTCTCCGTGTTCTGCGCTGGCATGGGTGCGGCATCGACCTGCTACGATGTGCCGATCGTCGCCTATCTGCAGAAGACGGTCCCCCAGGCGAGGCAGGGGCGTGCCTTCTCGGCCTTCCAGATCGTGTCGCTGGCCGCCATGCCGGCAGGGCTTGCCATAGCATCTCCTGTCGCGGAAGCGCTCGGCGTGAATGCCTGGTTCGGCGTGAGCGGCGTGGCGATACTGCTCCTTTGCCTTGTGATGCTCGTGCTCGAAAGGCGTCTCAGGGCACGGCTCTGAGAGCTTGTCTGCCAAGCATGCCGCTTTCATGGACAAGCTGTGCATATCGCGTGCAGCTCTGGCAGGCGGCATTCAGCATGCATAAAATATATTGCGTACAATATATTTAGCGTTGAGAGGAAGGCATATGGTGGCCGAGAAGGAGACAGGGCCGGTCGGCTCTTCGAGCAGCGAGGCTGCCAACAGGAAGATCCTGGAGCTGGTGGATGAAGCCAAGGTGAAGCGCATACCGTTCTTCGTCCGCAGGCATGCATTGAGCAAGACCTTCGAGAAGATCGAGCACGAGCACCCCGAGCTCTATGCCGTGGCTGCCAAGGAGGGTCCGCTTCCTGACGAAGCGCGCTCGCAGCTCAGCGCTATCGTGAACGCAATCTTCGATCAGAAGCTCAAGAAGCACAGCCTGTAGAGCGTGTGGCAGGATACGTAGCGCATGGCTTCGGCATGTGCGGCCTGATGGGGGAGATGCTATCTTCGGGCAGAGTGCTGCTGAACGGTCGGGGAGCTCCCCCTCCCGGTTCTTGTGGGCTTCAGGAAAGAGTCCTTGCAATTGCGGAACAGGTCCGGTATAGTTCAGTGATGCGCTGCACGGCATTCCGAGCAGCTATATATTCGGGCGTTTAGCTCAGGGGGAGAGCGCTTCCCTGACACGGAAGAGGTCAGAAGTTCAAATCTTCTAACGCCCACCATAAACTCGCAGGCCAGAGGCTATGCCCTCTGGCCTGTTTTCATAGAGGCTTTAGCCTGTGCCGCGCGGAACGCGCGGCATGAAAATCCACCCGCTGTGCGGGTGGAAGGCAACTATGCTATGCAACGAAACTCCTCCCTCCCTAGGATGGTGATTGTTCAGGTCGCCGGCCGCGAGAGGAAGGAGAACACCATGGCACAGAAGGCAAACAGCCTTGCGCACACGAAATGGATGTGCAAGTACCACATCGTGTTTTGCCCAAAGTATAGGAGAAAGGCCATCTACAACCAATACCGAAAGGACCTGGGGGAGATCCTCAGGAACCTCTGCCAGTGGAAGGGGGTGGAGATAATAGAGGGGCATCTGATGCCGGACCACGTGCACATGCTGGTGAGCATCCCGCCCAAGATCAGCGTATCGAGCTTCATGGGGTACCTGAAGGGCAAGAGCGCGCTCCTCATGTTCGACAAGCATGCGAACCTCAAGTACAAGTTCGGGAACAGGAAGTTCTGGGCAGAGGGCTACTATGTCTCGACCGTCGGCATGAACGAGGCCACGATCGCGAAGTACATCAGGGAGCAGGAAGCCGCGGACATCGCCCTCGACAAGCTCAGCGTCAAGGAGTACGAGGACCCGTTCAGCAGGAAATAGGCCGGCAAATGCCCGTTTGACGGGCTAGCCACGAGTCAAGCGGCCATGCGGCCTGAACGAAGCGAAGGCCAGGGACTTGAGTCCCTGGCCGGCATTTATAGGGTTATACCCTTAGAGCAAACCACCCGCTACGCGGGTGGTCATGATTGGCTCTCTGAAACATCTGGTGGGTAGCACAGGTTGCTCCTCCCGACCGCCGACCCCGCAGGCGGTATGATTCCGTCGACTGGCGGATGCGACGATCGGAGCCGTGCATGGACGCACAGACCGGGATGCTGGCGCAGCTCTTCGGGAGGTCGATGGGGCTCGGCCGCCTGGACTTCTTGGCCCAGCTTGCCGTCTCATCTGCTACCCACTAGAAACAGCGAAGAGCCAAAAAATTAGGCGGAGGCGCTCACGCGTCCCCGCCACATAAAACCCTCTCGGGTTTTGCGATCTGTATTCACTATACCCACTCAGAACCAGCGGTCAACCAGCTCGACGAGGAATTCCATGGACGCCTCTGCGGAAGCTCAATTACAGACTTCATACGAACGGTTCCGGAAGTCAGCTGTACATGTGCGGATGGATGGCGGAACCTGTGCGGTGGTGGCCGGAGAGGCCGGCCAGACGACGTGCAGGAAGAAGCTGA
>NZ_JAZGJP010000019.1:0-34284 GCF_036408795.1 Olsenella kribbiana | reverse complement strand
ATCATAGGCGGATGACGCGGAAACGGCCCCTCCCGGGGCCGTTTCAGTTCCAGATCGTTGTTTTCGCCCGCTGAGCTGGGCCTATGCCGGAATCTCTCCCACAGAAACCACCGAAGAGCCCCTTTTTCTTTCTTCAGGACCGTTCGTCCCGGATCTGTACCGGCGAAATCCTCGCCAAGACAAGAAGAAAGCGTCCCTGCAGCTTCTGCCACAGGGACGCTCTTTCGATTCGATGGTGCGGGCGAAAGGACTTGAACCTTCATGAGGGAACCCTCATACGGACCTGAACCGTACGCGTCTGCCAATTCCGCCACGCCCGCGTGCTGTGCAATAATACATCCAAGCAGGCAGACGATGCAAGACGGAAGTTCATCTGTTTTTTATGGAGGGGAGCGTCTGCACCCCTTTCCGCGCCGGGGCTTCCGCTCTATATTCGCCTCCACACGGTATCAATGCACTCGAAACGAAAAGGTAGAGCCGTGCCGCTGACAGATCAGACACCCGAGCCCCCTGAGGGGACTTCTGCATACGCCCAGCCAAAGCCTGAGCCAGCGCTGCTTCTGGGCCGCTACCGCATTGTCGAGCAGTGCGGCACGGGCGGCTTCGGCCGCGTGCTTGTCTGCTGGGATACGCGCCTGCAGCGCCGCGTTGCCATCAAGGTCATCCCCTTGCGCATGGGAGTCGACGAGGCAAGCGCCGAGACGACGATGAAGGAAGCGCTTGCCGAGGCACGCACTTCGAGCCTGCTTGCACATCCGAATATCGTGACCGTCTATGACTTCGAAAGCGACGACCACTACGCCTATCTTGTCATGGAATACGTCGACGGCCTCAATCTCGCACAGCTCCTGAAGCGTGTCGAGGGAGGGACCCTCACCTACGAGGAGTGCGCACATCTCCTCCAGTCCGTTGCCTCGGCCCTCGAGTTTGCCCACGAGAACGGGGTCCTGCACCTCGATATCAAGCCTTCGAACATCATGATCGACAGAAGAGGCCAAGTGAAGCTTGCAGACTTCGGCATGTCCACGCTTGCCTCTGCTGCAGGCTGGGGAGGCGCCCGTGGCGGTACCGTCGGCTTCATGCCGCCCGAACAGATCCAGGGCATGCTCGTGGACGAGAGGACCGATATCTTCTCTCTCGGTGTCGTCATCTGGCTTGCGCTCTGCGGCGAGAACCCGTTTCAGGCAGTCACCCCCGAAGAGTCGCTCAAGAAGATCTTCCGCGGAGCTGCCCCGTCGCTCACCGAGAACCATCTCGAGCTCGACCAGAACATAGAGCTTGTGCTTGAACGCACGCTCGAGCCCGACCCCACAAACCGCCTTGCCTCGGCAGAGCTCCTCTCGAAGAGGCTCGTGCCGCTCCTCGGCAGCCCGAAGGAAGGGCAGGAGTCGCTTGCCGCCCTGGTCCAGCAGGCAGAGGACGGCACCGAAGACGAAGAGACCTGGACCGAGCGCTACGTCGAGAAGACGCCCGCACGCGAGCGCTTCCCCTGGCTCGAAGGGGCGCTTGTGCGCACAGTGACAGCCCTCCTCGCAGGGGCGGTCCTCTGGCGCATCCTCCCCTGGGTCGTGCCCGCAGATACCGGCACGCTCGTGCTGCTGGCGCTAGCCGGGGCAGGAGCTGGAGCCGTGTGGCCGCCTTTAGGGAGCCTCGCTGTGCTTGGCGCCTTCGTCCTGGCGCTTGCAGAGGCTGGCACAGGCGGGCTTCCCATGCTGGCGGCGCTTGGCACTGCTGCTATCGGCTTTGCGTGGTGGTGGGCAGCAGGCAGGAAGCAGAAGCTCGCAGGCGCCTCGCTCCTTCTGGCTCCCGCCTTGGGAATCGGCTTCGGCTCTTCGGCCCTTGCAGGCTTTGCGCTGTCGCCTGGTGCAGCAGCCATAACGGCAGCGCTTGCAGGCCTCTTCGAGCGCTTCCTTCTTGCCGCCATCGCCACAGGCTTTGCGCCGGAGGCGCTGCTTTCCCGTGCTGGCGCCTGGCTGGCGCTCCCCTCGTCCTGGATCCTTGTCTTCAGCTGGGGCGCAGCCGCTTCAGCCGCGAGCCTTTGTGCAAAGAGCGGAAGGCGGGGCCTTGAGATCTTCGGGCAGTGCCTCTGTGCTGGGCTTCTCGTTTTCTTTCAGGCTCTCTCTGTGCGGGTGGAGAATAGCGGCATATGGGCTGCTCCGGATATGACTGCCATCCTCATTGCGATATTCTTGAGTGTTGTTATGTGCATAATTTCGGTCCTCATGGGGCCTGAAGCATATGGGCCAGAAGGGTAGCAAGCCATGAACTTCCTGAACATCTTTGAAGAGCGTGTGAGCGCGATTTTCGATGCCACTCCTCAGGGCTATACGGCCCCCTTCTCCTTCAAGAAGCTCGCGAAGCATGCAGCCCGCGAGATGGAAGACGAGACGTTCCTCATCAATGGCGCGAACACCGCTCCTGCCCTCTATACGATCCTCGTATCCTCCGATGATGACGCGGTCATGCGTCCGCTCTATGCGAACCTGACCGAGGAGATCTCCCAGTTCATCGAGGGCCAGGCAAACAAGAAGGGCTATGTCTTCGTCGGCAAGCCCCTTGTCCGCTTCATGGTCGACCCCTCCCTCAAGAGCGGCAAGTTCTCCGTCTTCGCCGAGAACGTCGATGCCCGCACGCTCATGCGCCTGCGCGAGGAGGAGTCTGCCTTCATCGGCGGCATCGCACGTGTCGGCGGCGCCCATCCTGCCCCCATCGCAGAGGCGCCTCAGGCATCGGTTGCCCAGGGCGCTTCCCAGGCAGACCGCAGGAAGGCCGTGAAGAGCAGGCCACGCATGGCAACACCGCTCGCAACGCCGGCATCTGCCATCTCCCCTGACGATTCCTCGATGCAGGGCCTCGACGTGATGCCCGTCTCCTCCGAGCTCGACCTTTCCGCCTCTGCTGCTCCTGTCCCCATCATGCAGGAGCCGTTCCCCGAGGCAAGGCGCATTCCGCCCCAGATGCCCGCATCTGCCGCACACGTCGCTGCTTCCGCACCGCGCAGGGCAGCATCTGCTGCAGCGGCAAGCGCTGCAGCCGCAGCCCCTGCTGTGGATGAGCCGAAGACGATGCTCCGTCCGCAGGTCGCCGCAACGCCGCTCGTGAATGCCCGCGCCGCAGCTCCTGTCACGGTGCAGCCGCCTGCACCGACGCAGCCGAGCTGCACCCTCATCGACACCCAGAGCGGCAGGACCTATACCGCCTATGCACCTGAGTGCCCGATCGGCCGCGAGCGCAACTCCGGCGGCATCGTCCTCAGGGACCCGAATGTCTCCCGCCACCACGCCCGCCTCACGTATGACGGAAGGCAGTGGCACATCACGGATCTCAACTCGACAAACGGCACGCTCGTGAACGATATGGATATCCAGACGTGCGCGCTCCATACCGGCGATGTCATAACCATCGGCCTTGTGAATCTCACGTTCAGGGAGGGCTAGATGATCGACCTCATCCTGTTCTTCGGGCGCATCCTGCTGGTGGTACTTCTGTACCTGTTCCTGTTCGCAGCCATGCGCTCGGGCATCGGCCTCGTGCGCGGCCAGCGCACCGACGCAGCCATCTGGAGCGTCGACGTAGAGAAGGGCGCCAAGAGCCTGCGCGGCCTTTCCGTCGATATCCTGGGACCGGTCGTCGTCGGCCGCTCCCCTTCCTCCGATATTGTGATCGACGAGCCCTTCGTCTCCTCCACGCATGCCCGCTTCTCCCTCCAGGGACCGGCACTCGTGCTCGAGGACCTTGGCTCGACGAACGGCACCCTCGTCAATGGCAAGCTCATAGACCAGCCGGTCACCCTGCGCGACGGGGATGAGGTGCAGATCGGCGATACGATTCTCAAGGTCGGACGTCGATGAGGCTTCCTTTCTCGAAAAAGCAGCAGGCAGACACCGGCGAGGAGCGCAGACCCGAGCCAGCACCTGCACCAGGACATGAGTCTCTGCCTGTCAAGGACAGGATGGATGCCGATGTGGTCACAGGCCACAGCGCTCATCTCTCCTGGGGCTCCCGCTCCGATGTGGGCCTTGTCCGCGGCCACAACGAGGATTCCTTCCTCGTGCAGGACCCGGTCTTTGCCGTCTGCGACGGCGTCGGCGGCCATGCCGCAGGCGAGGTCGCCTCGGCCATAGCAGTCCGCACGATCTCGCAGCTTGCCCCCGATACCGCAGACGATGCACGCCTCGGCGCTGCCATCGAGGAGGCAAACTCTGCCATCATTTCTGCTGCCCAGTCGGGACAGGGCAGGGACGGCATGGGCTGCACGGCTTCCGCTGTCGTGATCGACGGCAGCCGCATGGCCGTGGCGCATGTCGGCGACTCCCGTGTCTATCTCCTGAGCGGCGGCGTCCTTGTGCGCATCACGCACGACCACAGCTATGTGGAGGAGCTTGTCGATGCCGGAGAGATCACGGCAGACGAGGCAAGGGTCCATCCTTCCCGCTCCATCATCACACGTGCCCTCGGCTCGGACCCGGACATGTATGCAGACCACTTCACGCTCGATGTCCATGCGGGAGACCGCATCATCATCTGCTCCGATGGCCTCTCATCCATGGTGCCCGATGCCAAGATCGAATCTGTTACCATCTCCTGCGCAACGCCACAGGCAGCAGCCGACACCCTTGTCTCTGCAGCCCTCGAAGGCGGTGGCCACGACAACGTCACGGTCATCGTTGTCGACGTGGAGGATGACGGGACAGCGGCACGCCATGCCAAGATCAGGAAGCGCCAGGCGCTCGTCTGGGTCATCGTGCTTGCCATCCTCTTCGGCCTTGGCGCCGTCATCGGCGTGAACATCGTCGACTCTTCGTGGTATCTCGGCAACAACGGCGGGACTGTCGGCATCTACCAGGGCATCGATGCCCAGATACTGAACGTGCCGCTGTCGTATCTCGTCGAGACGACCTCGGTCGAGGTCGATGACCTCCCCCAGGCTGTCCAGTCCCAGCTTGCCCAGGGCGGCATTCGCATGGAGTCCGAGGAGCAGGCCCTCTCTGCCGTGAATTCCTACCACGAGCAGATCGACGCAGAGAAGACAAGCGCTGCAGCCGTCGCCTCCGACGTGAAGTCCTCGACGACCGACACAACGCAGGAGAGCACGTCTGCTGACACGAACGCATCCCAGGACACATCCACGACAGACACGGCACAGAGCAGCACACAGGAAGGGCAGGGTGAGTAGCCATGGCATACCAGAGGAGCAAACAGGGCGGCAGCCGCCGCACGACCGAGCTGCTTCTTCTCATCGCAGCTGCGATACCGGTCACCCTCATCTATGCGATGTATGTCATGAACACGGGAACCGAGCTCACGGCAAGCTCGCTCTCCATCCCCATCGGCCTCTTCGCTGCCTTTGCCGTCGCTCATATCGCTGTGAGGAAGCTCGCTCCAGGCGCAGACCCGGTGATCCTGCCGATAGTCTTCCTGCTTTCGGGCATAGGCATAACGTTCGTGCAGCGCTTGGCGCCTGATGCAGCGACAGGACAGGTCGTCTGGCTCTTCCTCTCCGTCATCGCCATGATCTTGGTCCTCTTCTTCGTGAAGAGCATCGACGATCTGGCCCAATACAAGTTCACCTTCGGCATCGCAGGCGTCGTCCTGCTGCTCCTGCCCATGGTCATCGGCACGGAGCACTATGGATCCAAGCTCTGGATCGAATTCGGCGGCTTCTCGTTCCAGCCGGGCGAGATCGCAAAGGTCCTGCTTGTCATCTTCCTTGCCTGCTACCTGGCAGAGAACAGGGAGCTTCTCTCCGCCTCCACGCGCAAGCTCGGACCTCTGGCCCTCCCCCAGCCAAGGATGCTTGCCCCGGTCTTTGCGATGTGGGGACTCAGCCTTCTTGTCGTCATCTTCGAGCGCGACCTCGGCAGCGCCCTTCTCTTCTTCGTGATCTTTGTCGTCATGCTCTATGTGGCAACAGGACGCCTCTCCTTCGTCCTCATCTCGTTCGTGCTGCTCGCAATCGGCGCGGTCTTCTGCTACCACTTCTTCGACCATGTCCAGGTCCGTGTCGCCATCTGGCTCGACCCCTGGTCGGATGCGCAGGGCACGGGCTACCAGATCGTGCAGTCGCTCTACTCGCTTGCTGACGGCGGCCTGGTGGGCACCGGAATCGGCCGCGGTCTTGCCGACTACGTGCCTATCGTCGAGTCCGACTTCATCTTCTCTGCCATCGGCGAGGAGATGGGCCTGCTTGGTGCTTCCGCCATCCTCATCGCCTTCATGCTCCTTGCAGTCCGCGGCTATGCCACGGCAGCACGTGCAAAGTCCGATGTCGCAGGATTCATGGCAGTCGGCCTTACGACGGCCATCTCGTTCCAGGCATTCCTGATCGTCGCAGGCGTCACGAAGTTCCTGCCCATGACGGGCGTGACGCTGCCGTTCATGAGCCAGGGCGGCTCTTCCCTCCTCTCCAGCTTCATCGCTGTCGGCCTTCTTCTCAAGTGCGGCGACGAGGCGACAGGACGCGAGCAGGAGATGACATCGCTCACGACGTCCCAGACGCCTGTCGTCGACGGCAATGCAGCACATGCCTCTGCCGTCGTGCAGGGTAGCCATGCCCGTGGCCGCTTCAAGCTCCAGACGGCTGAGTCGGGCGTCCTCGGACGTGTTGCCCTCGGCAAGCGCCTCACAGCGCTCATCACGGTCTTCACGCTCCTCTTTGCCGCGCTCATCGGCAACCTCACCTATATCCAGGTCGTCAAGGCAGAGACCATCCAGTCGATGCCTTCGAACAACCACACGATCGCAAAGAGCTCGCACGTGCAGCGCGGAGCGATCATGACAAGCGACGGCGTGACCTTGGCCGAAAGCATCCAGCAGTCCGACGGCACCTATGTCCGCACCTATCCGAACGGCAACCTTGCGATCCACACGGTCGGCTACCTCTCGACGCAGTATGGCTCGACCGGCATCGAATCCTCGATGAACGAGACGCTCACAGGCCACAAGGACTACTCGACCTGGCAGTCTGCCCTCTACTCCCTGGCAGGCGTCTCGCAGGCAGGGTCCTCGGTCGTCCTTACCATCAACTCGCAGATGCAGGAGATCTGCGAGGAGGCACTTGACGGCTGGACCGGCGCAGTCGTGCTCCTCGATCCTTCGACCGGCAAGGTCCTGGCATCGGCCTCCTCCCCGACCTATACCTACGACGAGGTCGGCGACCAGCTGAGCTCTGGCGGAAGTGCCCTCGTGAACCGCGCGACGAACTCGCTCTATGCACCAGGCTCGACCTTCAAGGTCGTGACACTTTCGGCTGCGCTCGATACGGGCGCCTATTCGCTCACCGACATGATCGATGCTGAGTCCTCGATCGATATCGGCGGCGCGGCGGTCACAAACTTCAACAACAACAATTACGGCACGATCACGCTGAAGCGCGCTCTGTCGATGTCTTCGAACGTTGCCTTCGGCCAGGTCGGCGCCAAGGTCGGCTCTGCGAACCTCGTGAGCTATGCGAACGCCTTCGGCTACGGCACGCAGATCGGCCAGGACTTCTATACCGTCGCCTCCCTCATGCCCGATCCGAGCGAGATGACGGAATGGGAGACGGCATGGGCAGCCTGCGGCCAGCCTGTCGGCGAGCACGCAAGCCCGGCAGGACCCCAGACCACGGTCATGCAGAACGCTGTCGTCGCAGCCACCATCGCTAACGGCGGCGTCGCGATGAACCCCTACATCGTCGATCACGTCCTCTCTCCTGAGGGCGTCACCACGACGACGACCCAGCCGCGCTCGCTCGGCCAGCCCATCTCCTCCACGACGGCATCCGAAGTCGCAGAAGCGATGCTCGGCGTCGTGGATGACGGCTACACCGCAGCAGGTGCCCGCGTCTCCGGCGTCAAGGTTGCCGGCAAGACCGGCACGGCCGAGGTCGGCGGCAATGTCTACAATTCGCTCTTCATCGGCTTTGCTCCCTACGACTCTCCGACGCTGGCAATCTCCATCTGCCTCGAAGGAGACGGCTCGAACATCGAGGGCTCTGCAGCCAAGATGGCAGGTTCCATCATCAGGCAGTGCCTCCAGGTCCAGGCAGAAGGGAGCGCATCATGAGGAAGCTGGCCGGTGCCTTCCCCCGATGCTTCCGGGGCCGAGGCACGATAACCGGGAGCCTTTCCCGATCCGGTCCGCAGGAAGAGGCGCATCTTCCTGCATCCAGCACTGACAGAATCACCGCTCGAAGCATTTAGGGGTCATATATGGCAAACAGAGTTCTCGGTGGCCGCTATGCGGTCCAAGACAAGATCGGCACAGGCGGAATGGCGACAGTGTACCGCGGCCTTGACCAGGTCCTCGGCCGTACCGTCGCTATCAAGACCATGCTGCCCCAGTACGCAGCAGACCCGTCGTTTGCTGCCCGCTTCAAGCAGGAGGCACAGGCAGCGGCAGCGCTCCAGAGCCCCTATATCGTCTCGGTCTATGACTGGGGCAAGGATGGGGACACCTATTACATCATCATGGAGTACCTGCGCGGCACGGACCTGAAGAACGGCATCAGGAAGCACGGAGCGCTGGACTGCCGCAAGGTCGCACAGATCGGCTCCCAGATTGCCCAGGCGCTCTCCGTCGCCCACAAGCACGACATCATCCACCGCGACATCAAGCCGCAGAACATCATGGTCCAGCCTGATGGCAACATCAAGGTCATGGACTTCGGCATCGCCCGCGCCAAGAACAGCCATCTCACGACTGACAACTCGGTTCTGGGAACGGCCCACTATGTCTCTCCCGAGCAGACGCAGGGCAAGGAGCTCGGGCCTACCTCCGACCTCTATTCCCTTGGCATCGTCATGTACGAGGCAGCAACAGGACGTGTCCCCTTCGACGGCGATGACGCAATCTCTGTCGCTATCAAGCAGGTGAAGGAGCAGCCGATTCCGCCCAGCCAGATCAATCCGAACGTCGACCCTGCCCTTGAGGCCATCATCCTGAAGTGCATGCAGAAGGATCCGAAGGACCGTTTCCAGACAGCAGACGAGCTCTTCCACACGCTCAGGGACTACCTCGCAGGCAGGCTTGGCGCTGTCTCCGAGGCAACCTCTGTCATCGGCGGCACCCAGACGAGGAACATGGGCAGGAACAACGCCGGCAGGACCCAGCAGATGGGCCGTGCCGTCGCTCCGATCTCTGCTGTCCCTGGCGGCACGACCCGCTTCCGCCAGCAGTCTGCAAGGGCCGAAGCTGCAGAGCAGGAGAAGAAGCGCTCGAAGCACAGGCGCAATGTCGCTATCGGCATCATTGTCGCAATCCTCGCTGTGGCAATCGCTGCCTATGCGGCCGTCACCTATCTCGGCAGCCAGACCGCGCAGACGAAGGATGTCCCGAACCTTGTCGGACTCACGGAAAGCGAAGCCCGTTCCTCCATCGACAAGTACGATGGCTTCTTCACGATATCTGTCACCTATGACTACTCCGACTCCGTCGAAGAGGGCAAGGTCATCGACCAGGATCCCGATGCAGGAAGGAGCGCCTCTGAAGGCACGACAATCACGGTCCATGTCTCGAAGGGCTCGGAGCCTGCCGCAACCGTCGAGGTGCCCGACCTCTCGAACTGCACACCGAAGGAAGCAAGCGCCAAATGCTCTGCCCTTGGTCTTGTAGCCCAGGCAGGCGACTCTGTCTACTCGAGCTCTGTCGATGTGGGCCATGTCGCATCCCAGGACCAGGCAGCCGGCTCCACGGCCAAGGCAGGAGACACAATAATCTACCACCTCTCCCTCGGACCTCAGACCATCACCGTTCCCAATGTCGTGGGCGAGACCGAGGCTGACGCCGTGGAGGCGCTTGAGTCTGCAGGCTTCACGGTCGTCCGTACGACCTCCGAATACTCGAGCACGGTCGCTGCCGGCTCTGTCATCCGCCAGTACCCGACTTCCGGCTCCCTCGAGAAGGGCTCGAGCGTCCAGATTACGCTCTCCCTCGGACCCAAGCCGACCACGACCGACAGCACATCGCCCTCCAGCTCCTCGAGCAACTCTTCCAACAGCTCGAGCAGCAACAACAGCTCGAACAGCTCTCCGAACTCGGGCAACTCCGGATCGAATTCCTCGAACTCCGGCACGAGCTCGAACAGCTCCCATACGAGCGATTCCACACACAGCAGCGGAACGGACGAATAGCTCAGCTCACATGCTTGCTGCAGAGGCGGGCTCCTCAGGGAGCCCGCCTCTTTCTTGCGCCGAAATTGGATTCCTCGCAAGTGCTTTGAGCGGAGCGCCATTGCCGGTATTCTGGGTGTGAGATGCTCCGTCTTCTCTCCCCTGCTGGAGCAGATTCATAGAACAGGTTCCTTGAATCTGGTGACGCAGATTCAGATCCGACATGAGCCTCCTGCCTCGGGATTGCGAGAAGTTCCAGAAAGCCTCTGAAGCTGCAGGCCGCTGAGTCATTCTCCTGGGATGGGCACGCGAATACCATGGCTGCCACTTCGTACGCCGGTCTCTTCGACAGTCTTGAGATGCACTGCCCTGGCAAGGCAATGCAAGGATCATTCCCATTGAGGCACTGATTCAGCGACAGATCCGAGGGAAGCTCTGATGGCCCCAGCGATAGCGACTTGCTGACATCCCCCTGACATCGCTGCGCTCTGTCTTCCGACACAAAAAAAGAACCCGTACCTGCGTTTGTGCAGATACGGGCTTTATGTGCTGGTGCCCCCAGTAGGATTCGAACCTACGCCACCAGGTTTAGGAAACCTGTGCTCTATCCCCTGAGCTATGAGGGCCTATCGCAGATAGCTATTCTATACCAAACAGCCGCTGCTGTGTGGCGAGAGCCTTACTTCTCTTCCTTCTTCTTGCGGAAGCGGTCGAAGAAGGATGGCTTGTCGGCAACCTCCTGATAGCTCTGCTCGATGATTGCGTTGAGCTGCTTCTCCTTGAGGCTGCGTACACGGTCGTTGTACATGTTGCGCACCTTGTGGAGGCGGGCCCAGTCCATAATGAACCCGCCGATGACGCCGATGTAGGCGACGACGAGCATCACGATTGCCATGACGCCCCAGAACGACGTGAGGTCCGTCTGGGAGTCAGGGACAGCGATGGCAATGACCCAGGAGAGGGCAGTGCAGACAAGGCCTGCCACAATCATGCCCATCGAGATGCCATGCCACTTCTGGTAAGTCGGGTCCTTCTTGAGGAGGGCCTGTGCTGCCATGGTGCGCCTGTCCTCGGCGTCGCGCTCCTTCTGGCGCTGGACACGCTTCTCTTCCTTTGTCATTTCGGATCTTGGCTTGGACGTACCCGAAGCCTTCTTGACCTTGCCGGAAGACGTGACGACACGCACGCCTGCCGCTGCCTCGCGGGCAGGCTTGGCCCTCGTCACAGACTTCTTCTCGAAGCCCGTGGACTTGGGCTCCTCCTGGGCATCCTGCTCTATGGTCTCTTCGCTCTTCTTGTACGCATCGCGGTTCTCGTTCAGCTCTTCGCGGGCGCCGTTCAGGGTATCACGGAATGACATTAGGCTTCCTTCATGGGAACAAATGGCTTGCCACAGATGAGTTCGAAGGCTTCCTGGTAGCGCTTCGAGGTGCCCTCGATGACCTCGGCGGGAAGCTCGGGCGGCTCGCCCTGCATATCCCAGTTGGCACGCAGCCAGTCGCGGGCATACTGCTTGTCGTAGCTCGGCTGGACGTGGCCCTCGGAGTAGCCCTCTCGAGGCCAGAAGCGGCTGGAATCCGGCGTCAGGCACTCGTCGATGAGGGTGAGCTCGCCGTCGATGAAGCCGAACTCGAACTTCGTATCGGCAATGATGATGCCGCGGGTCAGGGCATACTCTGCCGCTGCCTTGTAGATGGAAAGGGAGGCATCGCGGAGCTGCGTTGCCACATCCTCGCCGACGATCTCTGCGCAGCGCTCGAACGAGATGTTCTCGTCGTGGTCGCCGAGAGCCGCCTTCGTGGACGGCGTGAAGATCGGCTCAGGGAGCTTCGATGCCTCGGCAAGGCCCTCCGGAAGCTTGATGCCGCAGACCGTGCGGTCCTGGTCATACGTCTTCTTGCCGGAGCCGGTGAGATAGCCGCGGACGATGCACTCGATGGGGATGGTCTTGGCCTTCTTCACGAGCATGGAGCGGCCCATGAGGTAGTCCTTGTAGGGTGCGAACTGCTCAGGCAGATCTGCAGGATCCGTCGAAATCATGTGGTTCGGCATGAGGTCCTTGAAGCGATTGAACCAGAATGCCGAGATGCGGGTCAGAATCTCGCCCTTGTAGGGAATCTCGTTCGGCAAGATGAAGTCGAAGCAGCTGATACGGTCGCTTGCCACCATAAGGAGCGTATCGCCACAGTCGTAGATGTCACGTACCTTGCCGTGCGAATCAGGACGCAGTTGAATCTCTGCCATTGCCTGCCTCATTTCATCGGATTGCTGACAGATTGAGTATAGCCAACGAAGTGTACCGGCTGCATTGCGCAAAGCTCATTCCTTAGAGCGTGCGCATTACTGCTTCTGCTCCCCCTTCTGTGCCTTGGGAAGCGTGCGGGTGCGATGAAGCGGAATCCTCAGCGTGAATGTCGTGCCCTTGCCGAGCTCGGACTCCACGGTGATCGTGCCGTTATGGCGATCGATGATCTCCTTCGTGACAGCGAGGCCGACACCCAGGCCACCTGACTCCATCTCGCGGCTCGCATCGGAGCGCCAGAAGCGGCTGAAAGTACGGGGAAGGTCTTCCTTTGCGATGCCGATGCCGGTATCGGAGACGGAGATCAAGGCATCTGCGTGGTCCTGCGTGATTGCGACAAGCACCCAGCCGCCGGAGGGCGTATAGCGCATCGCGTTCGACATGAGGTTCACGACTGCCTGGCGGATGAGGTCGGGGTCCACATCTGCGATGAGGATCTGGCTCGGGGTCTCGTCTGCAAAGCGCAGCTGCAGCCCCTTATCATCGAAGAGCTGCTCCTGCGACGTCACGAGGCTCTTCACGAGCCAGACAAGATCGGTCTCCTCCGGTCTGAACGGGGTCTTGCCGTTCTCGAGCCTCGAAAGCTGGAGCATGGCGCCAACGAGGCGCGAAAGGCGCCTGACCTCTGCTGCCACGACCTCGAGGTGCTCCGCGTCCGTCGGATAGACGCCGTCCTGCATGGCCTCGACCGTCGCCTGCATTGCCATGAGCGGCGTCCTCAGCTCATGGGCCACATCGCTCGTAAGCCTGCGTTCGTGCTTGATATCCTTCTCGAGCGAGGTGGCCATATCGTCGAAGGTCTCGCCGAGCTGTCCCAGTTCATCCGAGCCCTTGAGGCCGGTACGCGCCGAGAGGTCGCCGTTCCTGATCTGGCGCGCGGTCGCCGTGATCGTGCCGATCGGCGCTGCCAGCTTCCTCGAGATGATGAAGCCGATAATCGATGCCAGGATGACCGCGATGATGGCGGCAGCAAGAATGGCCATGTACGAGTTCGTGCGGAATGTTGCATCGGCCTGCGTGAGGAGGGCATCCGATCCGAAGGCCCAGAGGCGCACCGTGCCCACGATCTCCCCATCAGTGAGGGTGATGTCGGAGGAGACAATCGAGTCGGTGCCGGAAGGCACGTTCTTTCCCGCATCGATATCCTTGCCATGGACCCACGTATCGTCGTAGATCGTCGTGCCCTTGGCATTCTGGACCTGGACCGCGATATCGGACGAGGTGTTCGATGCCATCGCTGCATAGTCAAGGACCTCAGGCGTCCAGCCGCCCGCTTCCTCATACTTCGAGGCAAGCGTCGAGGCAGTGGCCTGTGCGAGGCTCTGCATGTTCTGGCGCGTGTAGGTATTGAACTGGTCTTCCCAGACAACTGCCAGCACGAGCAGGAACACGACTGCTGTCATGACCGAGGTCGCCGCAAAGGCGATAGTCATCTTCTTTGTATAGCTGGCCTTCGGCTTCTCGTGCGGGCGGATCGTGTTCCAGGAAGCCTTGCTTTCATTAGCAGAAGACACGCCCCCCTCCTGGGAGGCGTGCCTGTCAGATCTGCCTATCTCGAATCTTGCTCGTGGCACCTATGCGCTCCTATGCCTTCTTCTCTTCCTTGTTCATGGCAGGCGCTTCGAAGCGGTAGCCGACACCGTGGACGGTGTAGAGCCAGCGCGGGTTGCGCGGATCGTCGCCGAGCTTTGCACGGAGGTTCTTCACATGGGAGTCGATCGTGCGCTCATAGCCCTCGAAGTCATAGCCGAGGACCTTCTCGACGAGCTCCATGCGCGTATAGACACGTCCCGGATAGCGCGCAAGCGTCGTCAGGAGCTTGAACTCGGAAGCCGTGAGATCGACTTCCTTGCCCTCGACGAGCACCTTGTGGCCGGAGATATCGATAACAAGGTCGCCGAAGTCGAGCACCTCGAGCTGGCTCTCCACCTCGGTGTGGGCACGGCGCAGAAGCGCGCGGACGCGGGCAACAAGCTCGCGCGGAGAGAACGGCTTGATCAGGTAATCGTCGGCACCGAGCTCGAGGCCGATGATGCGGTCCTCGACCTCGCCCTTTGCGGTCAGCATGATGATGGGGACATTCGAGGTCTCACGTATTGCGCGGCAGACGCGCTCGCCCGAAAGCTTCGGAAGCATGAGGTCCAGGATGATGAGATCGAAGGAATGCTTCTCGAACTCCTCGACTGCGCTCTGGCCATCGCCGACACCACGCACGATATAATTCTCGCGCTCAAGATATGCAGCCACTGCATCGCGGATTGCCTTGTCGTCCTCGACCAGCAGAATCTTCTTCTCGTCTGAAGCCATATCGGCCCCCCTATAAGACATGAGAGCAAACTTTCATACACTCTACATTCTACCCTACCGTGCACAGATTGTGCGTCAAGCCTTACAAATTGAAGGTCCTGACGGTCACAGCTGAGGGGTAGCCGGTCGATGCATCCTTCACGGTGGCAAAGGTCACGAAGGTGTCACAGGCGCCCATGCGTGCCGGATATTCGCCGTAGTCAAGCGAGCGGTCGACCGCAGAGATCACGCGGTAGGACTCGTTTGCTGTATCGATCACATAGTAGGAGGCTCGGACCTTCACGATGTAGGTGTCATCCTTGCCGGAAGAGACGCAGAAGGGCTCGCGTCCGACAGACAGGAACGGTCCATCCCCGTGTCCTACATAGGTGCCCATGGAGGCAAGAAGGCCGCCTGTGCTGTAGTTTGCCTCGATCGAGAAGACGAACTCGTCTCCGATGCGGGTGGCGCACATCGGCTTTACCGACTGGGGCAGCACAAGCTGGTCTGTGACCGTGCCCATATCATCGGACAATGAGTAGGCGGTGATGCCGTAATAGGTGCCAGAAGAGGCGTTGACGCGCGGCGCGAGGATCGCGTTGCCATCAGATATGGAGATGTCGCAGCCGAAGCGGCCGGATGACTCGATGACCGCCTTTGCGCTCGAATCTCCGGTCTTCCAGAGATAGCAGTGCGAGCTTTCCTTCGTGCTCGAGCCTGAGGTGGAAGGCTGAACCTGCCAGATGACCTTGGAGCCAGAGACTGCCAAGGCAGGCGGATCCCAGTTGGAGTCTGCCTCCCACAGAAGCGACGCAGTGCCTGTCACGGCACCATCCGAGAAGGCCTGGCCATAGAGCTTCCAGGACCTGTTGAGGATATTGATCTCGACCCACGCATAGGCAGAGTCAGAGCAGCGTGCGTCATAGATCTCCATGTTGGAGTCAGAGCTTATGGGCTGCGCGATGACAGTCTTGAGCGTGCCGGAGGATGTATCGAGTGCAGAGCCGGTGATCAGAGGAGATGCCTTGGCACCTGCTGCCGTGACAGGGATCCAGGTGCCCTCTGCCGGATGCAGCACGCAGCCCAAAGGCAGCGACCAGGTCGAGGCGGCGTCGACCGTGCTCTCATCGTAGGTGTACTCCTCGAGCACATCGGTGCCCGAGGAATCATCCACGACGACAGAAGAGGACGCCGCATCGGTCGAGTTCGAGCTCTTGCAGCCATAGAGCATGTCGACGGCTACCGCCGTGGCAGCCGTTGCTGCCGTGCCCTTGAGAAGGGCACGGCGCGAGAAGATGTGGTGGGTGCGGGCCATCCTTACGCTTCCTGCTGTGCTGCAGCTTCCGCCTGCTTCAGGGCCTTCGAGAGCTGGTCTGCGCAGGATGTCGGACGGGGTCCGCAGGTATTGCCAGCGAGGACCTCTGCAATCTCGTCTGCAGACTTGCCCTGTACCAGGCGGCCGATAGCCTTGAGGTTGCCATTGCAGCCACCCTCGAAGCTGACGTTCTCGATCGTCTTTCCGTCGTCAGCAAGATCGATATGGATGGCACGGGAGCAGACGCCCCGGGGCCTGAAATCATAGTGGAACATGGAACTCCTTATTCGAACTCGAGCTTCTCGAGGCGGTCAAAGACATAGTCGATCCTGCCGAGGAAGGACCAGGGATCAAAGATGTGATCGAGCTCCTCCTTGGAGAGCGTGCAGGCAGGATCGGCCAGGAGCTTCTCCTCGAAGGTCGTCCCCTGCTCGCACTGCTGCACCTCGTGCCAGGTAGCCATAGCGTTCGTCTGGACGATCTTGTAGGCATCCTCGCGGGTGATGCCGGTATCGACGAGGGCCAGGAGCACCTTCGAGGAGTAGATGAGGCCACGGGTCTTGTTGAGGTTTGCCATCATCTGCTTCGGATAGAGGATGAGGCCGTCGACGATCCTGATGAGGCACTGGAACATGTGGTCAAGGGCGATGAAGGAGTCTGCCTGGGCGACACGCTCGGCAGAGGAGTGCGAGATGTCGCGCTCGTGCCAGAGGGCGACATTGTCGAAGGCGACCTGGGCATTGGCCTTCACGACACGGGAAAGGCCGCAGACCTTCTCCACCGTGATCGGGTTCCTCTTGTGCGGCATGGCAGAAGAGCCCTTCTGGCCCTTGCGGAACGGCTCCTCGGCCTCGAGGGTATCCGTGCGCTGGAGGTTCCTGATCTCCGTTGCGATGCGCTCGCAGGTGGCTGCGGTCGTGGCGAGCACGCCTGCAAGATAGGCGTGGTGGTCGCGGCTGATGACCTGCGTGGAGAGCGGGTCGGCGTTGAGGCCCAGGTGCTCGCAGACATACTGCTCGACCCTCGGGTCGATGGAGCTGTAGGTGCCCACAGCGCCGGAGATGGCACCGAAGGAGACATTCTTCTTTGCGTCCTTCAGGCGCTCATAGTCGCGGTAGAGCTCCCAGGCCCAGCTGCCGAACTTCATGCCGAAGGTCATGGGCTCGGCGTGGATGCCGTGGGTACGGCCGACGCAGAGCGTCTCCTTCTCCTCGAAGGCACGCCTCTTGCAGATCTCGCCGAGCTTCTTGCAGTCATCAAGCAGGATGTCGGTTGCCTGCACGAGCTGATAGCAGAGCGCCGTATCGCCGAGGTCGGAGCTTGTCATGCCGTAATGGACCCACCTCGACGGCTTCGGCTCCCCTTCCGGCACATCCTTGTCGATGTAGGAGCCCATGTTCGTCAGGAAGGCGATGACATCGTGGTTCGTGACAGCCTCGATTGCATCGACCTCTTCCTTGTTGAAGTCAGCATGGTCGCGGATCCACTTGGCCTCTTCCTTCGTTATGCCGGACTCTCCGATCTCGGCATGCGCCTCGCAGGCCAGGACTTCGATCTCCTGCCAGATGGCATACTTGTTCTCGAGGGAGAAGATATGTCCCATCTCGGGGCGGGTATAGCGGTCAATCATGGGAATCCTTTCTGTGAACCAGAGCAGGCAAGCCCTGCATTCTCGCTTTCCTCATGATAGCGCCTGCGCATCCCCTCTCAGAAGGAAGACGCAGGCGCTACAAGAACGACTCATGGAATATGGCTACTTGGCCTCTTGCGGCAGCTTCTCCTTGTCGGCAGCAAGGCGTGCCGCTGCCTCCTCGAGCTGTGCGGCCACGGCCTTCTTACCGGTGCCGCCGTAGGTGTTCCTTGCGTAGGCAATGGCCGCAGGGTCGAGGTCGCGTGCGATATCGTCCTCGAAAAGCGGACTTGCTGCCTTGAATTCTGCAGCCGCGAGGTCTTCCAGGCCCTTGCCGTGCTGCTCGCAATAGAGCACGAGCTCGCCCACGATGCGGTGTGCCTCGCGGAACGGCACGCCCTTCTTTGCGAGGTAGTCGGCCACATCGGTAGCGGCAGTGAAGCCCTTGCCTGCCTCGTCGAGCATCCTGTCCTTGTTCACCTGCATGGTCTCGAGCATGCCGGAAGCGATCTGCATGCAGTCAGAGAGCGTCTTTGCGGCATCGAGCGGACCTTCCTTGCACTCCTGGAGGTCCTTGTTGTAGGCAAGCGGGAGTCCCTTCATCGTCGTGAGAAGGGCCATGAGGTCGCCCAAGACGCGGCCGCACTTTCCACGGGTAAGCTCGGCGAAGTCGGGATTCTTCTTCTGCGGCATGATCGAGGAGCCCGTGGAGTAGGAATCGGAGAGCGTGATGAAGCCGAACTCAGTCGAGCTCCAGAGCACGATCTCTTCGCAGAGACGGGAGAGATGCATCATCGAGACGGAGCAGGCGTACTCGAGATCGAGCAGATAGTCCCTGTCAGAGACTGCATCGAGCGAGTTCGGAATCGTCGTGGCAAAGCCCAGGAGCTCCGAGGTATAGGCACGGTCGAGAGGATACGTCGTGCCCGCAAGGGCGGCAGCACCGAGCGGATTGGCGTCTGCTCCGTCATAGGCAGCCTTCAGGCGCACATAGTCGCGGCCAAACATCCAGAAGTAGGCCAGAAGATGGTGAGAGAGCTGGACGGGCTGTGCATGCTGGAGATGCGTGTATCCCGGAAGCACGATGCCCTCATACTTCTTTGCAAGATCCAGAAGCACGCCCCTGAGCTCGAGGTTTCCCTGCATGAGATCGCGGGAGAGGTCCTTCGCAAGAAGGCGGATATCGACAGCCACCTGGTCGTTCCTCGAGCGCCCGGTATGGAGACGCGCCCCCGGGGCTCCCACCATCTTCGTGAGCTTCGACTCGACCGCCATGTGGATGTCTTCGTCGTTCACATCCCACTCGAAGGTGCCGTCCTTGATTTCACCTGCAATCTTCTCGAGGCCGGCATCGATTGCCTTCTGGTCCTCATCCGAGATGATGCCCTGGCGGGCAAGCATCTTCGCATGGGCACGTGATGCCCTGATATCCTGCTGCGCCATCGCCTTGTCCACCTCGAGCGATGCACCGAATTCCTGCGTGAAGGCATCGACGCCCTTCTCGAACCTGCCACCCCAGAGAGCCATGGATGAGCTCCTCCCTCTTCTTCTGTCGACACTTCAAGTATGCCACGGAGCTGCCTTGCAGCGGACCTTCTGCACCACTTATGAGAAGGCTGGCAACATGCCAGAATCACAAATGGCCGTCCGCATCTCGCGCAATCGAGCCTGCGGCTCGCCGAGACGAAAATGCCGCTGCCGGGCATGCCCTGGCAGCGGCACCGAGTCGCGCTATGAGGCGAGCGCCAGAAAGCTACTCGCCATCCTGGAGGCCAGAGCCCGGGCCCTGGACACGGGACCAGGTCTTCGACTGCAGGCCGTGGATGATGATGAAGCCCTTGGATGCGGTGTGATCGAAGGTATCACCCTCGTCGTAGGTAGCCAGGTTGTAGTCATAGAGGCTGTACGGCGAACGCAGGCCGTCGACGAAGAGGCCGCCCTTGCAGAGCTTGATGCGGACCTCGCCCGTCACATACTGCTGCGTGTAGGCGTTGTAGGCATCGATTGCCTTGCGGTTCTGGGAGTACCAGAGACCACGATAGACCGTGGAGGCCCACTCGACATCGAGCTTTGCCTTCTGCTTCAGCGTCTCGGCGTCGAGGCAGAGGGTCTCGAGGGACTGGTGTGCCTGGATGAGGAGAAGCGCTGCCGGGCACTCATAGCACTCACGGCTCTTGATGCCGACAACACGGTCCTCGATCATATCGATGCGGCCAAAGCCGTTGCGGCCGGCAATCTCGTTTGCCTTGATGATGCAGTCGAGAAGAGACATCTTCTCGCCGTTGATCGAGACGGGCACGCCCTTCTCGAAGCCGATGACGACAGTCTCAGGATCTGCAGGGCAGTCCTCCGGGTTCTTTGTCATCGTCCAGATGTCCGCAGGTGGCTGGTTCCAGGTGTCCTCGAGGACGCCGCACTCGATAGCGCGGCCCCAGAGGTTGTCGTCGATGGAGTACGGCTTCTTGTGGGTCGTAGGCACGGGCACGCCGTGGGCAGCTGCCCACTCCATCTCGGAGTCGCGGGTCGTGAGGTCCCACTCACGGACAGGAGCGATGATTTCGAGCGTCGGGTCGAGGGCACGGATGCTTGTCTCGAAACGGACCTGGTCATTGCCCTTGCCGGTGCAGCCGTGGGCGATGTACTTTGCGCCGTACTTGTGGGCAATCTCGACGAGATGCTTGGAGATGATGGGGCGGGAGAGTGCGGAAAGCAGCGGGTAGATGCCCTCGTACTTGCCGTTTGCCCAGATGGCCTTCGACAGGATCGTCTCTGCGTACTCCTCGCGCATATCGATGGCCTCAGAGGCGATGGCGCCCATATCGAGTGCCTTCTGCTTGATCCAGGAAAGGTCCTTCTCGTCCTGGCCGACGTTGCCGCAGATTGCGATGACGTCCATGTTCTTCTCTATCTGCAGCCACTTGACGATGACGGAAGTATCGAGTCCGCCCGAGTATGCAAGTACGACCTTCTCTTTTTCTGCCATGATTTCCAGCTCCTCAATTCAATTGAATGGCAAACAGAACGGTTCTGGCACATAAGCCAGGGCGCTTGTATATCTCATCAGGCATTTTTGCGCCAAAAATGCCCGGCGATGCCGGGCGAAGTCAGGTTTAAGCTTTGGAAAATCGCTTAAGCGGGACTGCCGCCACGTGTCATCGCAGCGTGATTCGTCGTCCCTGACGTCGGCAGGCCACCTCGTTCGCATCGAACATGTTCCTATGTGCGAACGTACGCTTCATTGCGTGGCCTCCTCATAAGCGAGTGGCGCAGGCACCATGCCTGCGGCTGCAGCTTGCACACCCTCTGTGTGCTGTTGAGCTGAACTATAGGACAATGCACCCCGCGGAAGTCCCGCGAGGTGCATTTGCCATCAGATTGAAACACAATGATTACGAAAGGCCCGCCGCAGAGAGGGCAGATGCCAGAAGCGAAGCGGCGTCGGATGCCGCAGATACCGCGCTGTTGAGCGTCTGCAGATTCGAGTCGACCGCAGAAAGGCTGCTCTCGAGCTTCGTCTGCAGGTCGCGCAAGGCATCGATATGTGAGGAAGGAGCAGAGGCAATCTCGCTTCTCCCCTCCTCGAGGATCGTCTGCGCGCTCTCAAGGCTTGCAGCAAGGTCGGACGCTGCCTGGATGCGGTCCTCAGCTGTTGCATCGGTGGCTGTCGCCTTGTCGTATTCTGCCAGGACCGGCTGGAGGGCCTGCGTATTGACCTTCTCCATCGCGCTCACCATGGTCTTGGCCGAGGTGACATCGGTCCCGATATAGGGAACCTTCTCGACAAGCGACCAGATCCATTCGTCGGACTCGGACGAGAGCTCGTCCATATCGGAGGCAAGGCTCGAAAGGGCGCTTCTTGCACCCGTGAGGTCTCCTGCAGAGGCAGCCGTCTCGAGCTGCGTCGCTGAAGCCTCGGCAGATCCCACTGTCTTCGAGATCCTTATCATGCTCTCTGCCGCAAAGCCTGCAAGGACCAGCACGGCAACAAGGAGCAGAAGGAAGATGTTGCGGATTGGATGGTGCTTCTTTCGGCGGCTGTCGGGGACGTTCACCTGGCGCGGCTCATAGGGAGAGATCGGCTTGTAGCCGACGGCGTGGTTCAGGGGCTCTGCCACAGGGGCATGCGGTGCGGTCGTGCCGGGAGCCGTGCCTTGAGGAGCTGCGCTTCTGGCAGCCTTCCCCGCCGGTGCCACCTGGGTCTTGTCTGTGTCGTCCTCTGCTGCATCCTCTTTGGCTGCAGTCTTCTTCATGTGCTTCGATACGTGCTGCGTTTCTGCCACGGTGGTCCTCCTCGGATACCAAAAAAGGCAGGCGGAGGCATAGCCTCTACCTGCCTGCATTTCAAGTGGTGCACCGTGAGGGTCTCGAACCCTCGACCTTGGGATTAAAAGTCCCCTGCTCTACCAGCTGAGCTAACGGTGCAGGCTTCTGTGGCATCTGCGAGCTCCATTGTACCGGCATGAGGCTTGCCGCCGGCACCCAATTCGGCAATTGGGCTGCTTCCAGATGCGTCGTCCTATCCTATCACCAAAGAGGCTGCTACTCCCAGGCCCATTGACCATTCACAAAGATGGGAATCTCTTCGCCCGATGCCGTGATGCCGGTGATATCCATGTCCTCCGTGCCAATCATGAAATCGACGTGGGTGTGGCTCTGGTTCACGCCGGCATGGAGGAGCTCCTGCTCGGACATCGAGAAGCCGCCTTCGTAGCACTCCGGGAAGCCGATGCCGAGCGCCAGATGGCAGGAGGCATTCTCGTCGTAGAGCGTGTCATAGAAGAGGATGCCCGACTCCCTGATCGGCGTGTTCTTGCTGATGAGGGCGCACTCTCCGAGCCGGCAGGCATTCTCGTCTATCTCGAGGATATGCTTCAGCACATCCTTGCCCTGCGCTGCGTCATACTCCACGACCTTGCCGCCTTCGAAGCGAAACCAGAAGTCGCGGACGACCGATCCAGCATGCACCAGCGGCAGCGCCGAATGCACGATGCCGTCAACCCTCATGCGGTCAGGCGAGGTGAAGACCTCTTCGGTCGGGATGTTCGGGAAATAGGGCAGGCCCTTGACCGTACGGGCTGCACCGCCCTTCCAGATATGGCGGGGAGTCATGCCGACCGTGAGGTCGGTGCCATTCTGCGAGCGGTAGTGCAGGCGGTCGAAGTGATGCTCGTTCAGGAAGCGCTTGTTCTTCTCGAAAGCCGCATTGTGCGTCTCCCAGGCTTCGCGCGGGTCTTCACCCGAAGCGCGGCTCACCTGAAGGATTGCCTCCCAGAGACGATAGGTCGCCTCGTTCTCGCTGAGGTCGGGGAAGACCTTGTGCGCCCAGGATGCAATCGGGGCACCAGCGATGCACCAGGTGTTCCTGCCGAAGTCCATCCCGTCACGGAATGCCTTGAGCTCGATATGGGCGGCACGCGATGCGGCGGCAGGCTTTGCCGGATCGATTCCCTTGAAGGCTTCGGGATCCTGGCCTTCTATGAAGAGGAAGGCAGCACCTGCCTCGGCAAGGGAGTTCAGCTGCTCCTTCTTCCAGGACGGGACATGCTCGAACCAGTCGAGTCCGACATGCTCGTATTCGAGACGCTTCGTCTCATCGTCTGCCCAGAGGACTGTCACATGGGAAGCGCCGCACTCATAGGCTGTAGCCACAAGCTGCCGGCAGAAGTCGGCACGCTCGATCGGGCACTCGACCACGAGCTCCTGGCCTTTCTGGAGGTTCACGCCCTGCTGGACAAGCAGCTTGGCATAGCGGGCAATCTGGGGCTGGAGGCGGCGCATGCCAGCGACGCACTCCTCATCCGTCATAGGTAGCGGCATAGAAGCACCTTTTCTGTTGAAGCTTTTATATTGTGTCTCCAGGTCCTAGATGGAGAAGAGCCTGGAGTCTCTCTCACCGTCTTCTTTACCCATGCAGAACGTCACCGCGACACACAAATCGCGGGCCAGAAGATTCGCATCATCCATATCGGACTTCGGGAAGACGATGACCTTGCGCCAGAAGGTCCTGTTCCTCGCCATGAGCGCGGAGCTCTTCCAGAACTGGTCGTAGCTCGAGCGCAGGACGCCGCGCTTCTGGTACCAGTCCGCGACATCGCGGGCATCATACTCCTTCAGGAAGGCCTTGACCTCGGAGTTGCTGGCAAGGGGGTAGTCAGGAATGACGAAGCCCTCGTGGCGGGCAACCTCCCAGACGAGCATCTCAGCCGATTCGAAGTAGTCGAGGTCGTCGCGGCAGATCTCCTGCGCAAGCTTGAGGAGCGCTTCGGGCTTCACCTGCTGCGGCAGATCGAGCTTGCCGGAGTCGTCGATCCATGACTCGACAGCCTCGACGAAGTCCTTGCCGAGATTCACCAACATCCTCGCCACGAGATGCCTCCGTTTTACGAAAAAGGCCCTCGAAAGGGCCCGTCAGTAGCTCTGGAGCGGGCAACGGGATTCGAACCCGCGGATGACGGCTTGGGAAGCCGTTGCCTTACCACTTGGCGATGCCCGCATGTGCTGGATGAATGATAGCACAGCCATCTCGGGCCGGCCACTCCGAAAAGCGGACGCAAGGCAGACAGAAAGCTCCTCGGAGGAGATTGGATGGAGGACACACCTGGGCAGGAGAAAGGCATCCTTCCTTGTCAGACGTCCTGCCTGCGAGCTCATCTGCTCCCGTCAGAGACCTGCGACATCCCTGCCTTCTCAGGCATGCATTCCTGCAAGACGTGCCCGCTACGCTTTCCGCTCCCCGGAACAGCCGAGCGGAAGGAGATAGCTGTGCACAGGAACAGACAAAGGCCCCATCCGGAAGTGCCAGAAACGCAGAACAGAGAGACGGGATGGCTCCGCAGGTCCAGGACACGTGCAAGAGGGACCGGACATGCGGGGAGGCGGCAGCTTGTACGCACTGCCATGCTCGCGGCCTGCCTTGCTATGGCAGCCCTCGTGATCGGGCTCATGAATCCGAAGGCAGCCAAGGCCTATTCCGGAAGCGTCACCTGGAACTATGACCCGACGAACCTGATCACCGATTTCTATGGCTCGGACGGCAGCCGCGGCTACTGTGCGCAGGCCGAGAAGGCAGGGCCTCAAGGCACCTATACGGAATGGCATTGGGTAAGCGAGATGGACTTGGGGACGCTCCGAGGAGATCCGCATGGTCTCTCCTGGCTCATTGCCCACTGCTACCCTCTGAACAGCACCTTCAGCGGCCAGACGCTCGATGCGAAGGGCGCAGCCACGGTCTCGCAGGCAGCGATCTGGATGTATCAGGGCGACCTCACGAAGGACCGCTATGAGGAAAGACGTGGCCTTACTGTCAACAGCTGCACGCAGGAGCAGGCAGACCTCGCCTGGACGCTTGCGCAGGAAGCACATACACATGACGGGGAAGCAGGCAGCTGGGACCATGTCGCGAAGTTCTGGGTCTCGCCCAATGGCGGAAGGCAGAACATCATCGCAATCCCGCCCTATGGATCGCTTGCTGTCACGAAGCAGAGTGCAGAGACGCTCGTCTCGGTCTCCGGCACCGGCTATTCGCTCGAAGGAGCGGAATTCGGCCTCTATCTCGACCAGGCCTGCACGCAGGAGGTCGAGAGCTTCACGACCGACGCCGAAGGCAATGGCAAGACCGGCCTTGTCGCCGAAGGCACGTACTACCTGAAGGAGAAGAAGGCACCGAAGGGCTTCCTCGTGAGCCAGGATGTCCTCGAGATCGCGATGGCAGGAGGCCAGGAGATCCATACCGAGGTTCCTGAGCAGCCCCGCTACAGCGTGCCTGACATCCTGATAAAGAAGCAGGATGCAGAGACGGGAGGCGAGGCTGAAGGCGACGCCACCTTCGAAGGCGCCGAGTTCACGGCAACGTTCTATCCGGAAGGGACCGATACCTCTGGCACACCGGAGCGGACCTGGACCATCCGCTGCGATGCGGACGGCATAGCAAGGCTCGATGATGCCCACAAGGTTTCAGGCGATGACTGGTACAGGAAGCAGGATGGCACCATCGTCCTTCCTCTCGGCACGCTCGTCGTCGAGGAGACGAAGGCACCTTCAGGCTACCGTCTTCCTGGAAACAGCCGCCAGGAGTTCAGGATTGCGGCAGACGATTCTGCTCCGACAGGCGCCACCATACTCCAGCCAGCTACCGTCGAGGAAGAGGTCATGCGTGGCGGCATTGCTGTCCAGAAGGTCGATGCCGAATCGAAGAGCGCCTCTCCCAAGGGCAAGGCGGTGCTTTCTGGCGCTGTCTTCGAGATCGTGAATGCAAGCAGGCATGCGGTCGTCGTCGGAGGCACGAGCTATGCCCCGGGCGAGGCGGTCGCCGCCATCGAGACCGACAGCACGGGACGCGCTGCCACGGCAGCGGATGCCCTCCCCTTCGGCACCTATACCGTGCATGAGACAAAGGCACCTGAGGGCTATCTTCTCAACAGCGACTGGGAGAAGACCGTCTCCATCACCGAGGACGGCAAGATCTTGGAGCTTCAGGGAGACGACGCCTGCGCAGACCAGGTCAAGCGAGGCGACCTCTCGTTCGTGAAGGAGGATGGCACGACCTCGGCGAGGATGGCCGATATCCCCTTCAAGATCGCGTCCAAGACGACAGGAGAATGGCATATCGCCGTGACCGATGCCAATGGCATCCTCGATACCGCGGCTGCCCAGTACCCGCATACCCAGAGCACGAATGCCAACGATGCAGCCGTGAAGGATGACGGAACATTCGACGATACGAAGATTGTGCGCGATGCCGGCATCTGGTTCGCTGGCACGAAGGATGGATCCTCCGATCCAGACGACAGCAAGGGGGCACTCCCCTACGACGTCTATACGATCGAAGAGCTCTCCTCTCCTGCCAACGCAGGCAAGAAGCTCGTGAGCTTCGAGGCAACAATCACGCGCGATGCCTTCGGCGTGCATCTTGGCACCGTCACGAACGAAGAGGGTCCGCATATCGAGACGACACTCACAGATGAGGAGGGCGAGCACATCGTGCCAGCAACGGACGAGACCTTCACGCTCGTCGATACGGTCGCCTATGCGAACCTCGAGCCCGGCAAGACCTATGAGCTCACCGGCACCCTCATGGACCACGACACCGGAGAGGCGCTGCCCTATGCAGAGCCTGTCACGACGAGCTTCACGCCAGCCTCCGAGAGCGGCACGACGGAGGTCACCTTCACCATCACAGGTCTTCCCTCGAGCGTGAAGCGCATTGTCGCCTTCGAAAGCCTCAAGGAAGAAGGCAAGGAGATTGCCGTGCACGCTGACATAGAGGACGAGGGGCAGAGCGTGCGCTTCTCCGAGCTCCACACGACGGCAGCCGAAAGCGGATCCGGCAGCCATACGCTCAAGGCAGCCGATGCCGCAGAGCTCACCGATACCGTCTCCTACACGGGACTCATCCCGAACGAGACCTACACGCTCACCGCAACGCTCCACGTCGTCGACAGCAAGGGGAATGACGGAGGGGCGCTTGTGAACTCCGCCGGCGAGACCATCACGTTCACGAAGGACTTCGTGCCCGAATCCGAAGATGGTACGGTCGATGTGCCGATAGAGTTCAATGCACAGAACCTCGCAGGCACGAAGATCGTCGTCTTCGAGGAGCTCACGCACAAGGGGCATGTCGTCGGAAAGCATGAAGACATCCACGACGAGGGCCAGACAGTCGTCTTCGAGGAAACGGGCGTGCCTGACACGAGCGACACTTCCTCTGTTGCCTGGGGAGCCTTTGCCCTGGCGGGCATCGCAGCGCTTGTCGGAGGCATCTGGGTCCGCTCGAGACACTAGCAGCTAAAAGGCATGCGTCATGAGAGAAGGCGGCCAGGAAATCCCGGCCGCCTTCTTCGTGTCTCTTCAGCGCATGCATCAGGACTGGCGGATGAGCTCTGTCACCATCTCGACGATATCTGCCACCTGGTCGCCATTCACGTTCTCCGGAACATCATCGAGCGTGTGGGAGAAGGCCGGCAGGCCATTCTCGTCCATGCCCATGATCGTGACGGAGCGGATATGGCGACGGAGCGCGGTGGTCGCATCGGTCTCGCCGATGCTGTAGCGGGCCCTGCCAAGCGGGAGGCCGAAGTCCTGTGCGATGTTCTGGAACATGCGCACGAGACGGCGGTCGGCGCGCTTCGGATTGTCATGCCCCTCTTCCACAAGCACGGTCGGGTCTCCTGCGCCGACGCAGTCAAGATCGATCAGGAAGGCGCCGCGGATATCCTGCTTGTGGGCATCGAGGAAGGCCTTGATGCCGGCATGGTCGAGCTCGGAGGCACCTGTTGCGACGAACCAGATGTCGTGGCTGATGAGGTCCTCGTCGTTCATGGAAAGGACCGCGTCACGGAGCTCCTCTTCGGAGACCTGCTGGCTCCGTGCTGCTGCTTCCTGCTCTGCAGCCTGAGCCCTGGCCTCTGCTTCGGCCTGGGCCTGGGCAGCTGCATCCGCTGCTGCCTGCGCACGCACGGCTTCCGCTCTTTCAGGATCGAGCTCATAGCCATGGGACTCCGGACCATCATCCGCAAGATCGAGCTGCGGGAGACGCAGCTCGTCCTTCGGCGTAGCGCCGCCCTTCCAGCCATGGTTCGAGCCATGGTGAGGACGGGCAGAGGTGCTGCCGTGGATGCCGGTCTCATGGTCTTCTCGGACAGGAGCCTCGGTGAAGTGGCGACCCTTCCCGCCATGGCGGCCGAAGTGATGATGCTTCTTCTCCTGATGCGACTCTTTCGCGATACGGTCGAGCGACTCCGGCGTGATCACATCGAATGTCCCCTGTTCTGGCTTCTTCGGCATGGATTGCTGTCCTTCGGGTATCTGCATGGGCTGGCTGGCAATGCTTCCGGATCCGAACGGATCGATCGAGTGCTGCGAGGGATCGGGAAGGTCGTTCAGGATGACGCGGCGGGCCATCTGGGAGATGGCAGGCTTGAAGCTTGTCTTGCCCCACTCGGGATCGTCCGGCATCTGAGGCTTCTCGCGGGGTGCCGGCTCAGGCTCTTCCATATCCTCAGCTTCCGTGACGACGCCGGAGAGATCCTTCGGCGCGATGTCAGGATCTTCGGGTGTCACATCGTCCATATCGAGCTGGAAGTTCTGGGGCAGCACAGGAGCATCCGTCTCCTCCGCCTTAGTGGTCTCTTCTGCAGGAGCAGCTGCCTCTTCGGCAGGCTCAGAAGCGGGCTCTTCGGATTCAGCTGCGGCGACATCTTCCTCTGCAGGCTCCTCTGCAACCGGAGCCGCAGGCGCTGGCTCTTCTTCGCTCATCTCAGGTTCAGGCACAGAAACGGGCATGGCAGCGGTGTCGCCCGCTGCGTCTTCCGGCTCTGCAGCTTCTTCCTCGATCGGAGCAGGCGCAGCCTCTGCTTCCGGCTCTGCCTCCTGGACAGGTGCGGGCTCTTCTGCAGGGAGCACAGGCTCAGGCTCCGGCCCTGCTTCGGAAGCCTCTTCTGCTTCAGGCTGAGGTGCCTCTGCAGGCTCCGCCTCCGGTTCGGAAACGGCTGCCGGCTCAGATTCTGGCTCTGGCTCGTATGTCTCTTCAGGCTCCTCTTCAGAGACTGCTTCTGACTCCGGCTCCGGTGCGGATTCAGATTCCGCTTCGGCTTCGGGGACTGGCTCTGTGGCGGCAGCCTCCTCAGGCTGTTCGGCCTCTTCAGGTTCCGGTTCCTCGACAGGCTCTGGCTCCTCTTCGATGACCTCTATCGCCTCGGCGTCCATGACGGAAGGATAGAGGGGTCGGGGCGCCTTGGGCGGATAATCCATCTCATCGGGTGCAGAGGGATCTTCCTCTGCATCTTCCTGCCGCTCAGCCGCGGGCTCTTCCTTATGAGTCTCTGCTTCGGGTTCGCTCTCTTCGGCAGCAGCCTCCTCCGGATGGCCTTCGGGCTCTTCGTTCACGATCGGAGCGGCATCGGATGCATCGGACTGCGACGCTGCATCTTCAGGAGCAGCTTCCCCATCATCTTCAGGAACAGAAGCCTCAGGCTCTGCCGGCATCTCTTCTGCCTCAGCAGGTTCAGGCTCGAATGCCGGTGCAGATGGCTCGGGCTCAGATTCCAGTGCCGCAGGCTCATCCTCTTCCGGCTGGACAGGCACTTCTTCAGGAGGGGCTGCCTGAGGCTCTTCGGCCTCCTCCTCGGTATCGGCCTCGGACGTCTCAGCCGTCTCCTCTTCAGGAGCGTAGTCAGAAAGCGCCTCTTCTTCTGCCTCCTCTTCTATCTCTTCGAAGACAGCATCGACAGGCGTTGACTTGGATATATGTGCGAAGGGGTCCTCTTCCCACGAAGCGTGGACGGGCTCTTCGCTCTCAGGCTCAGACACGCTCTCCTCAGCCACAGGCTCGGCTGGCTCGGGAACCTCAGAAGCATCCTCTTCAGGAGATGAGACATCCTTTATGTCGGCGAGATCGACAGCCGGCGTGATGTCTGCAAGGTGCTTGCCGAGATTGCGCGGAGCAGGAGTTTCGGGCTCTGGTGCAGCTGCCTCTTCGGCGGCAGGTGCATAGTCCTTCGCCTGAGGCATGGTGTCGAGAGAGGCAAGCGCTGCCATGACAGCAGAATCATCGGGGCCAGGCTTTGCCGGTGCGGGCTCTGGCTCCTGTGCAGCAGGAGCAGCGGGCGCTTCCAAAGGGGCCGGTGCATGGTCTGTGCCCAGGCCCTGTGCTGCCTGTATCTCTTCGGCGAAGATGGAATCGACATAGGATGCTATGTCTTCGGAGCGGTGTGCCAGATACTCGGCTTCATCCGCATGTGCCGGAGCCGGAGCAGGCTCTGCAGCAGCTGGTGCCTCAGGCTCTGCCGGGACAGCCGCCTCTGGTTCGGGCTCGACAGGAGCCGGAGCCTCAGCCGTCTCATCGTCTGCCTCTTCAGGAGCGGGCTCTTCTGCAGCAGCAGGCTCCTCCGCCGGGGCTGGTGCTTCCGGCTCAGGTGCCTCTATATTCTCTTCCTCAGGGGTGTCGCCCGTCTCGGGCTCCGCAAGCGGAACGTCGCCGTCTCCGCTCTCCCCTTCCTCATCCTTCTTCTCGCCTGCATCGGAAGCTTCGCTTCTCGGCCTTGGCTCGCCGACAGACGTTGCTGCCGAGGGCGGTTCGTCCGGTGCCATGCCGGCAGGCGTCACCGTATCGATTGGCTCCCACTCGGCATCCATGACCTTCGGCCAGAGGCGCTTCTGGCGGTCTGCGAAGGTCTGCCCCTGATAGGGGCTCTCTTCGGACTCGGCAGGCTTGTAGACGCTCTCGGTCTCGATTGGCGCCTGGACAGGCGTCTCGCCGAGATCTTCCGGCAGCCTCTCGAAGGTCGTCGTTGCCTCGTCGTCTTCCGGCTCTTCGGAAGCAGGTGCCTCTTCAGCAGCAGGAGCTTCCTCTTCCTTCGGACGGACAAGTGTCTTGTCTGCAGCATCTTCATCGGCAGGTTCAGGCTTCGGCTCTTCGTCGTCGTAGCCCTTATCGCTCTCGAGCGAATGGCGGACACGGCTGAAGAGGCCTCCGATCGAAGGCTTCTTCAGTGTCTTGTCGGCAGGCTTCTCCTCTTCTGCAGGAGCCCCAGCCTTCTCAGGCTCGGCCTCGGCGGCCTCCGGTGCCGGAGCAGCTGCTGCCTCTTCGGGCACTGCCTCATTGCTTTCAGGCTCTGTGGAAGCAGGTGTCTCGGCGGTCTCTTCCTTCTGTTCCTTCGGCTCGAGCTCAACATGCGGATCCTCGTAGACAATCGGGCAGCCTGCAGGAAGCATGCCCAGCGCCTCGATGGTCACCTTGCCATGCCTCTTGTAGCGGGCAAGGCGCTCCGCTTCGGCCTTGGCCTTCGCCTCTGCCTCGGCGGCAGCGGCTGCTGCCTCCTCCTCTTCGCGGGCTCGGCGTGCTGCCTCGCGCGCACGCTCCTCTTCCTCCTGCTGCAGGCGCACAGCCTCTGCGTCGAGTGCGACATCTGCGCCAGGACGGACATTGTTGAGGATGGAGAGGAGAGCTGCGACAGCAGCCTTGTTGTCATTCGCGCCATCCGTGCAGTCGCCGAAGCGGGTTGCGATATCGGAGATAGCAAGAAGGGCAGGGACCAGGGCGGCGAGGATGCCAAGGAACCAGAAGACCCTTCTCACAACAGGCGGAAGGAAGCCGAGGAGCTGCACGAAGGAGGCGATCGCAACGCCGTAGAGGCAATAGACGCGGATAGCATAGGCACGGGCATAGAAGCGTGCCATCCCCTTGTTCGCAACCATCGGGTTGACACGCGGCGTGTCATAGTGGGCGACGATGATGATGGGACGGTTGCCCTTCATGACCTTGGAGCCGGTCTGGGCATGGAAGGCGACGACATTCTGGCTCTGGACGACAGGGCCCATCTTCGCAAACGGCGTGCGCCCTGCATGGATCATGAGGAGCAGGACAGCGCAGGCGATTGCGACAACGACACCGACAAAGCCGATGATGCCGCCGAAGCCTGCAAAGATGAGGCCGAGGAGCATGGCAAGAGTGACGACCGACTTTGCGGTCTGGGCTCCTGTCGGCGTGCTGAATTCCTCGATCTCAGGGTTCACCCCATGGTCTGCCATGACCTCAGAGATGGTCTGGGCAGCCTGCAGCTCCTCCTGGCTGTTAGCCGGCGCGATGCCTATCTGCTCATCCAGGTAGTTCAGATATTCGTGCGTCTTGGACATATGTATGCTCCACCTGCCATGCGGGTCATATCAAAACGAAACAGTCAGATTGAGTATACGTCTAGCATTCCCGCTTTTCCCGACGCAGCACCGTACAAGAGAAAAACGGTATCGCTGCATGTACCCCAAAGACCATGAAAGCAGGGCTCATCCGTACCAAGAGAGGGCCTTTGCCTTGACACTCCCCACGGATAAATCCGGGGGATTCTCGCTTCGTCGCAGATAGCCTTCCTTCCCCTTGCGGGGGAGGCGGGTCTTACGCCTGCTCCACGAGCGTTCCGGTCGCATCCGCGCCCGAGGTTCCCGCAAGCCCTGCGGTACCTTCCGATAGCATCCTCGCACCTTCTGCCGCGATGTTGGCCGCCGCGTTCACGTCGCGGTCGTGGCGCGTCCCGCACGCCGGGCACTCCCACGAGCGAATCGAGAGCGGCAGCTCCCCGAGCACATACCCGCACGCCGAGCAGGTCTTGCTCGACGGGTACCAGCGCGACACCTTGACAAATGTCCGCCCGTGCCAGGCGCACTTGTACCCGAGCTGCCTGATCATCTACGACATCGAGGCGTCGGCCACCGCCTTCGCGAGGTGGCGGTTTCGCTCCATGCCCCGCACGCCCAGGTCCTCCACGGCGACCGCTTGGCTCTCGCGGACTATCCTCGTGGCGGCCTTGTGCAGGGCGTCCTTGCGCTGGTCGGCTATCCTCTCGTGCACGCGGGCGACCTTGATGCGCTGCTTGGCGCGCCTCTTGGATCCCTTTCTCTTGCGGGAGAGGCGGCGCTGCTCGCGGGCGAGCTTGGCCTCCGATCTAGCGAGCGCCTTCGGGTTGGCGACCTTCTCGCCCGTGCTGAGCGCGGCGAGGCTGGCAACGCCCGCGTCTACGCCCATCACGGGCACCGCTCCCTCCGGCATCGGGGCCACGGGCGCGTCAGCGACCGAGAGCACGCAGAAGTACTTGCCGGACGGGACGCGCTTCACGGTGGCTGACAGGATGCGGCCCTCGACAGGCCTGCTCACCCGTGCCTTCACCAGCCCGAGCTTCGGGAGCTTCACATGGCGGGCATCCGGAACTGCGACGTTGCCGCCGACGCGCTTCGAGCGGTAACTCTGCCGCACATCCCGCTTCGATTTGAACCGCGGATATCCGGGCGCGCCGCCCGTCTTGCAACGACGGAAGAAGTTGTCGTAGGCGCGCGACAGGTCTTGCACCGCGCTTTGCAGAGCCGTCGAATCGGCTTCCTTGAGCCATGGGAACTCGGCCTTCCAGCCGGGCAGCATCTTGTCGAGCCGCCACCTTGTCGGCGACTTGCCCGTCTCCCCGTAGGCGTCCCTGCACGTCTCGAGGCACTTGTTGTAGACCCACCGCACAGCTCCGAACGTGCGCTCTATCTGCGCGCGCTGGGAAGCGCTGGGGTAGATCCTGACCTCGTATGCCATCGAGACGCCCAAGCTAGATCCTCTTCTGGCTTTCGATGTACTGCTTCACGATGGAAAGCGGCGCGCCGCCGACGGTGGAGACGAAATAGCTGTTCGTCCACAGCGACGGTATGCGCTTCTTGAGCCAAGGGAACTCCTCGCGAAGGTCGTGGCTCGTCCTGCCCTTGATGCGCTTGACGGCCTTGTGGATCCCCAGCTGCGGGTCGACCTCCAGGAGCATGTGCACGTGGTCGGGCATGACCTCCATCTCGATTATCTCGAAGCGCATCTCGTCGGCAACCTGCCGGGCGATCTCCTTGAAGCGCTCGTCCACGCCGTCCACGAGCACGCGCCTGCGGTACTTCGGGCAGAAGACCACGTGGTACTTGCAGCTGTAGACGACGTTTCTGTTGCTCTTGTACTCCATGAGCAGAGTATACCACGTGCAGCTGTCTAACAATCCGGCTTCGCCGGACGCGCCTTATATCCCCACGGTTCGCTCAATTACAGACTTCATACGAACGGTTCCGGAAGTCAGCTGTACATGTGCGGATGGATGGCGGAACCTGTGCGGTGGTGGCCGGAGAGGCCGGCCAGACGACGTGCAGGAAGAAGCTG
>NZ_JAZGJP010000018.1:0-34589 GCF_036408795.1 Olsenella kribbiana | reverse complement strand
CCGGCATCTTGCCCTCGCGGCACCACTTCCACACGGTTTGTTCGTTGAGGCCCTCTCGCTCGGCCCATTCCCTGGCTCTCATAGAGCAAAGAATAGCAGATTCAAACAATCTATCGCAAGCTTTCCGACTAGCAGATTGTTACCCTCGGCAAACGTAACAGCGCCGCAAAACGCGGACCCCTTAGACTTGAACCATCAGGCAATGCACTTTCCGGAGGGCAGGTTATGGATACCATCTTCTCCTTCACGCTCCGCGGCACGAAAGCAGCCAACGAAGATGTCTTCGGCAGGGCAGGCAGCTATGCCTGGATGATCGACGGTGCGACCGATGTCTTCCCCGACCGCCATTTCGCGTCAAGCGACAGCCAGTTCCTTGCGCGTCTTGTCTCCTTCGAGCTCGCAACCCATGCAGATGGATTCCCGGCCCTTCCGGAAGACGATCCTGCCTCCCTTATGAAAGAGGCCCTCTCCTTCTGCAGCGAGCTGGCCACAGAGCTTGACCCCACTATTGAGGAAGTCCCCGCCTATACACTCCCCTCCTTTGCCTTCATGCTCGTACAGGACAGATATGACGGCACAATCGAAGCAGCAGCCCTCTGCGACTGCCATCTCTTCATGGACACCGGCACACATTTCACCGACACACGCTTCACCTCAATCGTCGAGCGCAACAGGCGCGCAATCGCAGCGCTCGAGCATGACACGCCGGAAGCGCGGCAGAAGATCTTCCAGGACACCCGGAAGCTCATGAACCGGGAGGATGGCTACTGGGCAGGGACGCTCGACGGACAAGGCCTCGCCCATGTCGCGAGAGCGCGCATCAATGCCCCTGCCGGCACGAGGATCGCGCTTGCAAGCGACGGCTTTGTGGCAACGCTCGAGCAGGAAGCGAAGGACAGCACCGATATCTTTGCCGCCATCCCGAAAGCGGCAGCGCACCTCGCGGCATCATGCAGCCAAAAAGATGCCTCTGAACACCGCGATGATGCCTCTGTTCTTGTGGTCGAGGTCTAGGAGCGTCCATGTTCATAGCCGCGCCGGAACACATGCGCTACGAGCTTCTGTCTTCGACCTTCTCCTCCGTCTTCACGCCGGAAGAAGAGACGATCCTTGCAGGCGAGATTGCCCAAGGGGCCTGGAACGGGAAGACCGTACGCCTCGAACGTCTCTTAAAAGAAGCCGATACGCTCACGCTCGGCCTGGCACCTTCGCGCTACTTCGACCTTCTGTCCACGAACCTGCTCGTGAGCCGCGATGTCTCAGGCTGGACGCCCGCGATGCAGGCACTTGCTGCACGCCTGAAGCAGAAGGCCGCAGCTCTGAGCCTTGTAGAAGATTCGCTCCAGATCCTTTCCTGTCCCTTTCTGGCGAATGACCTCGCTGTGAGCGTGCTTGTGCATGACGGGAAGGGAAGGTGTCTTCTTGCAGAACGGTCAGGCGCTGTCGCAATCGCGCCGAGAACGTTCTCCGTCTCCGTGACAGGAGCGCTCGACGAGCGTGACTTGGAAGCAGAAGACCCCATCCGTTCCTGCGCTGCCCGCGAATGCGCAGAGGAGCTCGGAGCCGCGATTCCTGAGGATGCCTTCCATCTGCTTGGCATCTTCATCGGCGAGCGCAAGCTCCAGCCCATAGCCCTCATTGAGGCAGTGCTTCCCTCATTCGAAGGCATCTCCCAGAACTTCGAGACAAGACGCTTCCTCATGGTGCCGAAAGAGGAGCTGGACAGCTTCTGCGGGCTGCCCATGAGCGAGGCAGCCCGCTTCCAGCTCAATCTCTTCCAGAAGAGAGAAGCCTAGCCTTCGTCCTCGACGAGGAGCGGCACGAAGCAGTAGCGGCAGCAGTCGACAAGGCCACGGTCAGTAAGCCTCAGCTCCGGTATGCAGGCAAGCGACAGCAGCCCCATTGTCATGAATGGGCTCGGCATCGTGCATCCCATCTTCTTCCAGGCGCGCTCGATGCCCGCGACATCATGCGCGACGTCCTCGACAGGAGACGTGGACATGATGCCGAAAAGGGGAAGGTCGACCTTTCCCAATATCTTCCCATCCTGGACGGCTACCTCGCCACCGCCCGAAGCGATGAGCGTGCGTGCTGCGATGGCCATATCCTCGTCCGAGTCTCCGACGACAAGCAGGTTGTGCGCATCATGGGCCACGGTCTGGGCAAGCGCGCCGTGGATGCCGAAGCCTTTCGCGAAGGCGCAGGCATGACGTCCGCCTGCGTGGTGGCGGTCGAAGACGAAGGCCTTGAGGATATCCTGTGCTGGGTCTGCCAGAAGCGCACCGTCCCGCACGGGCACCGTGAGGTGCTCCTCCTTCGTCAGGGTCGAGCCTGCTGAGGAGGCGATGACGCGGACAAGGGCAGCTCCGTCTGCAATCGCCGTGCCATCCTTCTTCACGGCAGGAATACGGAACGTCTCGGCCGAGATCTCGTCCGTGACATGCATCGTATGGAGGAACTCTTCTGGCCAGGCGAAGGGCTCGGGCGCAAAGAGCGCGCGTCCATCTTCTGCCACAAGGTCGCCGTCGATGAAGACAAGGCGGGCATGGAAGTCCTTGAGGTCGTCGAGCACGACGATATCTGCACACTTGCCTGGCGTCACAGAGCCCAGGTCTCCTGCAAGCCCGAAGCACTGCGCCACATTGATCGTGACCATCTGGATGGCGGTGATGGGGTCGATCCCGAAGGAGACCGCCTTCCGAAGGATCCGGTCGAGATGTCCCTCCGAGACAAGCGTCTCGGGATGGGTGTCATCCGTCACGAGGTTCACGAAGCGCGTGTCAATCTCGTTGTCCGTCACGGCATGTGCAAGCTCTTCGAGATTGTGCCAGGCAGAGCCTTCACGCAGCTGTGCATACTGCCCGAAGCGCAGCTTTGCCAGCGCATCTTCGCGCGTGACCGACTCATGGCAGCATGAGACGCCGGAAGCTATATAGGCCTCGAGGCCCTGGTCGGTATCCCCCATCGTGTAGTGGCCTGTGACGGTCTTTCCTGCCCTGAGCGTCTCCTCGATCTCTTCGAGCGGGCCTTCTGCGCAGGAGAGCACACCAGGGTCGTTCATCATCTCGCCGAGGCCTGCCACCTCGTCGAGCTTCATCGCCTCATGGATGTCTGACGCATCGATCGTGGCCCCCGTATCCTCGAAGCCCGGTACTGCCGGCACGCAGGAGCCGGGCGTCACATAGCATTTGAGGGGCACGCGCTTTGCGTCCTCCATGAGAGCAGAAAGCGCGCCCATGCCGGCGACATTCATTGCCTCATGCGGGTCCCACATGATGGCAGAGGTGCCATGGGGCACGACCGCACGGGCATACTCGGCGGGGCCGACCATAGCGGACTCCACATGGATATGGCCATCCATGAAGGAAGGGGCCACGTAGGCACCGGCAAGGTCGAAGACCTTGGTCTTCTCGCCGATGCAGTGCTCTGCCGTATGCCCTTCTATCCCGATATAGGCGATGCGGCCTTGAGCGATCGCGATGTCGGCATCCTCCAGAAACTCATGGGTCGTCACGCTCACGAGCGTGGCATGCCTCAGAACGATATCGGCCGGCTCCTTGCCCTGTGCTACCCGGATGAGCGGGGCGTGGCACTCCCAGAGAGGATGCTTCGAGAAATGGTTCAGCATGGCAGGACCCCTTTCCTGTACGCATTTCCTCCAGTCTAGCCGCGCGCTCCGGCGCTTCAAAGACCCCAGCATGCAGACGGCACGCCCGATACGGAAGAAGGCATGCAGGGAATGCCCCCGCATGCCTTCCGACGAAGCGTCCTTCGAGTCTCTGCCTACCAGGACAGAAGCTCGTAGCCATCCTCGGTTACGACGAGCTGGACTTCCCACTGGGCGGAGTCGGAGCCATCCCGCGTGCGGACGATCCAGCCGTTGCTCCGGTCCGTGCGGATGCCCGGCTTGCCGGCGTTTACCATCGGCTCGATCGTGAAGCACATGCCCGGCACGAGGATGGGGCCGGTTCCTGGATCGGAGACGAAGCTCACGAACGGATCCTCGTGGAACTCCTTGCCGATACCGTGGCCACCGTATTCCTCGACGACCGTGAACCCTGCGTCGGTGCAGACCTTGTGCACGGCTGCACCCACATCGCCGAGATGCCCCCAGGGCTTCACGGCAGCAAGGCCTGCCTTCACCGACTCATGGCAGACATCGACCAGGCGCCTGCGCTCAGGCGAGACCTCGCCGATGCAGAACATGCGGGAGGAATCGGAGAAGTAGCCGCCCTTGATCGTGGACATGTCCACATTGATGATGTCACCATCCTGGAGCACGTCATCCTTGTTCGGGAAGCCATGGCATACGACATCGTTGATGGAGGTGCAGACGCTATAGGGGTAGCCCTCGAAGTTGAGGTCGGCCGACACGGCGCCATGTGCCGAAAGGTAGGACTCGACCCACTCGTTGATGTCCATCGTCGAGATGCCGGCACGGATATGCTCTCCCACATAGTCGAGCACACCCATGTTCACGGCAGCAGAGGCCTTGATGCCCTCGATGTCTCTCGGCATCTTCAAAAGCGAGCGCGGCAGCACCTCTTCGCCGTCATCGTAGAGCCGCTCCATCTTCATGTCGGATGCTTCATGGCATTTCTTGTATTTCTTCCCGCTTCCGCACCAGCAGGGATCGTTCCTGCCCGGCACCGGCTCATGATCGAACATCGGGTTTCCTCCTTCGGCCACACCATTTCATCAGCTCCACCATACTCCAAATAGGAGCGGCGCAAGGCACGGCACGGCCCCTCCCCTGAGGCTCCACTCCAAAGCCTCCGGAAAAGAGAAAGTCCGGCCCTTTCGGGCCGGACTCCATATAGACCGATCGCAAGCGGCTATCTAGGCCTTAGCTCCATCTTCGAGGTCTTGCGCATCCTTCCAGCGCTCCATCGCCTCTTCGACCGGCATGCCTGCCTCGATGGCGGCCTTGCGGGCGCCATTCACGGCCTGGATCTCCTCCATGCGCTTGCCGGTCAGCGTGTAGCCCTTCATTGCGACAAGGGTGAGCACCCAGGCAATCATCGGGATGATGCAGAAGAGCACGATCGTGAGGCCCTTCATGCCCGGCACATAGGCCGTGGTGGTATCGGGCAGATGGCTGAGGCCGACCGCCAGGAGGGCGATGCCTACCACCGTGGTCGAAAGCGAGCTCACGAGCTTGTCCACGAACGAGAAGAGCGTGCCGATCACGCCCGGCGCATAGCTGCCCGAACGGAACATCTCGTAGTCGGAGACATCGGCAATCATCGGGATGGCCATGTCTGCCGTCGAGTAGTAGGCGCCATAGCCCAGCCCATAGAGCACGATGAAGATGATCGTGTAGGCATTGAGCGTCAGGTGGAAGCCGCCCTCTGTCGAGAAGATGGAAAGAGTCAGCGCAGGATTGCCTGGCTGCCACAGCATGAGCAGCGCGCAGACGCCGAGGTACAGCACAAGCGCAAGCGACGTGAACGTGACCAGCGTCTTCTTCTGGCCCTGCTTCTGCGAGAGCTTCAGGCCGCCCAGGAAGAACGGAGCCGAGAACGCATAGCCCAGGACATACATCGGCAGATAGAGGCCGTTGTAGTTGCCCATCATGCAGCTGTAGAGCAGGATGCCGACCGAGGTGTTCGTGGCGACCGCGAAGGCGAACTTCGTGCCGGAGGCAGCGACGATCAGGCGCTTGAGCTCATGGTTCTCGCGGAAGATCCGTACATAGTCGCGGACCTTGAGCTCGGGAGCATCTGCGCCGGCGCCGAGCCCCCAGAACTCGGGCCTGTCCTTGCCTGCGATGCCGATGACGGCCAGCGCCGTCAGGGCAGCAGAAAGGCAGATCACGAGCGGGATCACGATGTTGAAGAACTGTTCGGTCCTGAAGCCGACGACGCCGCCCACGAGCGATGCCACTGCCATCGTGACGCCCATGCCGACAAGGGAGGCGATGGTGTTGAAGAGCGTGAAGGTCGGGCGCTGCTTCGGGTCGTTCGTGAGGCAGGTCTGTCCCGCACGCGTGCAGGAGGTCTGGATCGAGTAGCCGACCATGAGGAGGATGTAGAAGAACGTGTAGCCCACATAGCGCACAGCCACGTTGTCTGCCGGAATGAGCCTTGTGCCATAGAACAGGCAGAGGGACGAGACGATCATGACAAGGTTTCCGAGCACCATGAAGGGGCGGAACTTGCCGAAGCGGGTCTGGGTGCGGTCGATCAGCATGCCGACGACGGGGTCGATGAAGGCATCGAGCGCACGCGTCACCGTGACCATCGTCGTCGCGAAGGCCAGAAGCAGCCCGAGCACGCCTTCTGCGTAGTAGGCGATATAGTTCATGAGGAGGACGTAGTAGACGTTCGTCGCGCCATTGTTGAAGGGGAAGAGCACGAGCTGGTAGAGCTTGGCGCGGTTGAGCCCGTCTGCCCCTGTGCGCATGCTGGCGGCGTCCGTGCGTCCGTCAGTCTTGCTTGCCTGTGGCATAGGATATCTCGCTTTCTTGTTCGGACAGATCGGATTGCGCATCAGGCGCTGCCGCCTGCACGGGAAGGATGCAGGCGGCAGCCAGATGCTAGGCGCGCTTTGCGTCAGGAGCGAAGGCCCTCACGACGAGGAGCACGGCAGCCGCAAGCAGAAGGGCAGCCGCTACCACGGTGGCCCTGAAGACGCTCCAGCCGACTGCATTGCCGGAGTTCCAGGTGAAGAGGCCGGAGATCAGCAGGATTCGCGCTGCGAGCACATCGAGGGCGACGCGCGCCAGCAAAAACACGCTCACGCCCTGGGCGATGAAGGGCACGAAGAGCTGTGCCTTGCCCTTGAGCTGGACTGCCTTCGGCACGGCTGCGAGCACGATCGCGCAGACGATGCCCAGAAGGACGAGTGGCAGATTGGCCAGCGCATAGTCGGCGCTGATCGTGCTCGAAAAGACAGCTGCAGCGGCACCTGCCACAGCCAGGATGAGGGCGACGGCTCCGATGTAGAAGCCTGCGCCTTTCTTCTTGTTCATAGCAGCCATTGCTATTCCTCCTTGCCGGCGCCATCGCCGTCATCGGCTGCGCCCTTGGATGCGAGACGGGCCTGGGATGCGAGCGCACCGATGGCAAGGACGCCGGATGCGGCAGCGAGCCCCAGATACGATCCTCTCCACCAGGTCATGCGCTTCTCGACCTTTGCCGTCGTGTTGTAGCGGTTCACGAGGTTGCTCTGTGCCAAGGCATAGAGCACGTTGTGTGCCGATTCCTTGACATGCTGCTGCAGGTTCGCATCATGCTCGACCGTTGCCATGCCTGCCTGGATCCCGTTTGCCTGGGTCCTGAACACCTGGTTGCCCTCGATCGTGGTGCCGGCGCTGTCGAAGCCGGAGATGCCACGGGTATCGTAGCAGCTGACGCCGGAATTGAGGACAGCGGCATAGAGGTCGGTATCGTCGTAGATGTCGGTGACGAAGTAGCCGTGCCCTCCCCATTCGTTTCTGAGGATGTCGGTCATGAGACCCTCGGAGCAGGTGCACTCGACGGCACCGATCTTGCTGAACGATGTCATCACGCCCTTGAGGCGGCGCGACGGATCGTCTGCGGCATACTTCGCAGCCTCGAACGCAATCTGGAAGGCGCGCAGATCCCCTTCGCGTGCCTTCTGCTCGGTCATGTACGGAGCGACACCGGCGCGGTTCGTTTCCTGGTCATTGAAGGCAAAGTGCTTCGGTGCGACCACGAGGCCGAAGTCCTCGGCACCGACCGCGAATTCCATGCCGCAGGTGCCGGTCAGCACCGGATCTTCGGAATAGTACTCGCCGTTGCGGCCGTTGTAGGCATGGCGGTGGGTATTGAGGCCCGGGCCCCAGAGGATCGGCAGGCCGACAAAGAGCGATTCCTCGCCGACGAGCTGGCCCTCCGCATACATGAGATCGGAATCGAACGATGCAGCGAGCAGCGTGGCTCCGCCCAGGACGCTTCCCTGCCATGCGGCATTGGGATCTTTCGGATCGATTGCCCAGGGGGAGTTGGCATCGACATTGGCTGTCAGCGATACCGCGAAGCCGATGCCCATGTTCTCGGTCATGTTCGCTTCGCAGAGCCCCAGAGACTTCACGCCTGGGATGGCAGGGCCGCCGAACGTCGCAAGGAAGAGCGCCTCCTTGAGAGACATCTTGTCGAGGGCATCATTCCAGAGCTCGTCGTCGTAGTCGAGTCCCGCAAGATCCCAGAACATCACGTCCGAGCTCTTGTCCCAGACGATGCCGGAAGTGTCGTCTGTGGTCCTGACCTCGTAGTAGTTGCCGTTCAGGTAGTCGATAAGCTGGGAGTCCGTGAGCGTGAGGTCGGAGTAGGAGTGCGGGTAGGTCCCTGCCCAGTCTGCGCGGGAAAGATAGGTGACCTCGCCCGGCTGGAAGTGGTTCCAGTCTGCATAGTCGAGATGGTTGCTCACTGCCACGCCCGTCTTCGAGACCGAGAACGCATCGGCAGGAAGGACGGCATCCGTGACATCGAGACGCCAGGCATGGGACGCATCTGCGCTTCCCGCGAGGCGTCCGGCATCGACGCCCGAGGCAGCAAGGACTGCATTCAGGGCATCGTGGGCGCCATTGCCAAAGGCGAACCAGTAGGTGCCCGGCTCGAAGACAAAGGAGCCCGTCGTGCCGTCCGCATTCGTCTTTGTCCCGTCATAGCTTGCAAGGTGCTCGAGATCGACCTCGACCGTCACGGTCTCATGGCCACCCGGCTGGATGACGGAGGTCTTCGCGAAGCCCAGAAGCTGGATGGCAGGCTTCTCGACGCCTCCTGCCACATACGGTGCCTGTCCATAGATCTGGACGACCGAGCGGCCCTCAGAAGACCCGGTGTTTGCGACATCGACCGCGACGGTAAGGCGCACCTCGGTGCTGCCCTGCTTGCCCTTCGTGACCGAAAGCTTCGGCTCGCCTGCAAATGTCTGCATGAACGTCGTATAGGAAAGGCCATAGCCGAAGCCGTAGGTGACCTCGGAGGCGTAGTCCCAACGGTCTTCGAGGACCGTGGCGCCAGCAGCAGAGGAGGCATTGCCCTGTCCGAGCACGGCGTCGGCGTAGCGCGTCTCATAGTAGCGGTAGCCAGTATAGATGCCTTCTGCCTCGACCACATAGTGGGAAGAGGTATCGGACATACCGCTCGGACGGGTCAGGACATCCTTTGCATTCGCATAGCTGTAGCTGCCCATGTTCTGCATGGCAGGAGCGCTCATGTTGTGCGTTGCCATGATGTCGGAAAGGCAGCCCGACGGGCTCTCGCGGCCAATCAGGATATCTGCGACGCCCAGAAGACCATAGCAGCCCGGGAAGCCGACAGAGAGGATGGCAGAGATTCCCTCATCGTCGGCAAGCTCTCTGACCTCCATCGTGTTGGAGGAGTTCAGCAGCACGATAACGTTCTGGGAGCACTGCTTGGCCATCTCGATCGCGGCACGCTCGTTGTCGGTCAGGGCAAGCGGCTCTTTGGCACCGGTCCCTTCGGCTACGCCGCCCGGCAGGAAGTCGATCGACTCGGAGCTCGGGCGTCCCAGGACGACGATGGCAGCATCGGAGTACTGGCCGAAGCTGTCACGGAAGCCCGGCGCTGCCGCTTCGAGCTGGTCCTGCGATGCCTCATGAGGATCGAACGAAGGGGAAGCAGGCTCGTTGTTGCCGAGCTTGTTGCTCTGGTTCACCGCATCATAGGCGGAGATCATCGTGGGGTTCAGCTCGAGGCCTGCACCCTCGATCTCGAACTCGTCTCCCGCCCAGGACGGGATTGTCGGAGCAGGATCGCTGAAGGCAATGGCAGAAGAGCCATCCGGATTCTTCACGCGCTTCATTGCAACACCGGTCGCAATGGTGTGGGCAAAGTCGGTCGATGTATCAGACCCCAGTGCCTGTTCGAGCGTGATGCAGGGGCCGGTCGCCTTGGTGCCCATGCCAGAGCCGAGAAGGGGCGTATGGGAACGGGAGCCGAAAAGCGTGACGCGCTCGCCAGGCACAAGGGGCAGGCCGCGGCCATCTGCGGTCTCGTTCTTCAGAAGGACCGTACCAGAAACTGCCTGGCGCCTTCCCATATCGATTGCCTTCTGGATCAGTGCATGCGAGTTTCCGGAACCATCTGCGTTGAGAAGCTCCTCGCTTGGCCTGAATGCCTGATACAGCGGCTCTGCGTCGGTGCTCGTCGAGATGAACTCGGAGCTCTTCGTACCGAAATTCTGGTCGAGCGTCGCAGCATACTGCTCGACAGCGCTACCGATGCCCGATGCCGCCGCAAGGCCCAGCGCTCCTACCGAAAAGAAGCCGCGGCGGGTCATCAGCCTGTGTTCTGGTGACTTCTTGCCCATGTACTTCACTCCCCCATTTCGCATGGATATCTCTCTGCCTGCGCATGGCAGGCACCTATTTCCCTGCCTGGCCTTTAGGGCCAGGCGCGGTTGCCATATTGGATTTGATCTCTTGTGATGCCGAAGGCTCTTACGTCCAGTTGCCTCCGCCGCCCTTGCCCTTCAGGCTGTAGGCGCCGTTCTCCTTCCTGACGCGCCAGAACTCGGCCGTGTCGGAAAGCGCACCAGCCTTGGCAACGATCACGTTCTTGCCAGGCTGGAGCGTGATGTCGAACGTGAAGACCTTGTCTGCCCGCTTCGTTGCCACAGCCTCGCCGTTCACGCAGAGCGTGACTTCCGGCTGGTTCGAGTAGACCTTGACGCGGATCCTGTCCTGCGCACGGTCGCGGAACCTCTTCGAGCAGATGTGGACCATGGGCTCGGGGTTCCACCAGCACTTGTAGAGATAGAACGCATCCTTCTTCGTCGCCCGGTCGAAGGTGACAAGCCCCTTGTGGTTCATGCCGGGCTCGCCGCCCTGGTTGCGGGCGTCAGCTGCAAAGTCGAACATGTTCCATACATGCGTCGCCCACAGATACGGGTGCCTGCCGAAGAAGCGCAGCATGTACTCATGGTAGATGCACTGGTACTCTTCCGTGTGGTCGCCCCGCCTGGGATGTTCTGAATGGAGGTTCGGCATGGCCTCGCATCCGTACTCGCTCATGCCGATCGTGCGCTTCGGATGCACGAGATGGAAGAAGCCGAACCACAGGTCGTTCAGGAACAGGCCTGGCACATACCATCCCAGATACAGATTCCAGCTGACCACATCGCTCACGAAGGCTGTCCGGTTGAAGGGGCCGCACATCGCGTAGCAGGCAAGCGTCGTGAAGCGCGCAGGATCGAGCTTGTGGCACAGATCGTTGAGCGCATGGTGGTTCTCGAGCATCGCCTTCTTGTCGTGCGTCGAGATCGTGATCTCGTTCGAAAGGCCCCAGCACACGATGGACGGGTGGTTCGCGTTCTGGACGATGAGCTCTTCCATCTGCGAGCGGGTGTTCTCGTTGCCGTGGGCAAGATGCTCCGAGATGTAGGGGATCTCTGCCCACACCACCAGGCCCCGCTCGTCGCAGAGGTCATAGAAGTGCTGGTCATGCTGGTAGTGGGCAAGGCGCACCGTGTTGGCGCCGACCTCGCAGATCAGCTCGATGTCCTCCTCGTGCATGGCAGGCGTGAGCGCATTGCCGATGCCCTTCCTGTCCTGGTGGCGGGAGACGCCGTGCAGAGGGTAGCTCCTGCCATTCAGGAAGAAGCCCTTCTTCGGGTCATAGGAGAAGCTCCTCACGCCGAAGCGCGTGCTCACCTCGTCGAGCTGCGTGCCATCTGCCGCCATGAGCACGGCCTCTGCACGGTAGAGATAGGGGTCATGCGTGCCATCCCAGCGGTGCGCGCCTTCGAGCACGAGCGTCACATCCGTGCCGGCGCCCGAGGCCACACATGCTCCGTCCGCATCGAAGATGTGGACCTTCGTCTCGCAGCTTCCGGCGTCCGGACCCGAGACCCAGGTCCTCACCTGGACCGGCACGTCCCTGTCCCCGTCATGCACCTCAGGCACCACATGGATGCCCGGCGTGCCGGCATATCCAAGCTCGAAATGCGTCTTCGGCACCACGATCAGCTTCACGTCGCGATAGATTCCTCCGTAGAACGTGAAGTCTGCCTTCTGCGGATACACGCGATCATTGACGGAATTGTCGACTGCCACCTCGAGCTCGTCTGCAGTCCCTGCCGGAGCCAGCACGTCCGTGGCATCGACCCTGAAGGTCGAATATCCACCATCATGGTGGGCAAGCAGATGTCCGTTGACCGTCACGTCGGCAGAGGCATTGACGCCGCGGAATTCGAGCCATGCCTCCATGGTGGCAGCATCGAAGCCGTCAGGGACCTCGAAGCGGCGCCTGTAGGTGCAGGTGCCACGCCAGTAGTCGTTTCCTCCATCCTGGCCATCCTCGGCGTTCCAGGTATGCGGTACATCGACCTGAACCGTTTCCCCCGAAGGGCCTGTGAACTGCCAGCCCTTGTCCAGATCAAGACAATTGCGCACTGTCCCTCCTGTCTCCCATTTCCTGACTCCTATACTAGTATATCAGTCATACCGCAATCGTCAGAATCTCTCTTTTTCCTGCCCATCGGCCAGTGGTTATATATCAGTTGTGAACGGAGTTCTTCCACACTGTGCTGCTGGCATTATGCATTTTTTGCTGGTAATGCGCTATTCAATTCGTCCTATTGGGGTAATCATTCGTTCAGATTCCTCAATTGCCATCCATCAAACTCGTATATTTGTACGAATTACAAGATGTCTTGTATATCAGTACACATGCCACTCCGGAGCAAATCCGGAGCCGGCAGCTCCTTCCACACGTTCTGGGGTGGCGGTAACAGAAGGGCTGGCGGCATGATGTACGCTCTCCGAGTCCTCTTCTTGGACTTCGCGAAAGCAGGTGAGATATCTGTCGTTGGGCCCGGGAATGACCTCTGATTCAAGTCACCGGACCTCGATCTGTATATAGGGGGTCTTCGATGCACGAAGAACCTGGCAGTCCCATCGACGAAAACGTCAAATGCCTCTCCGAGGGCGATGAAGCAAGCGCGTGGGCAGAGCGATGGCTCTCGCCCGAGCGCCTCGCACCCTACCTCGCGTCGTGCGGCGGCATAGAGAAGGCGCTGGACCTCTACGAGTGGAACGCCACCCTCACGCAGGTAGTCATGCGCAAAATCTGCCGCTTCTAGGTCGCGCTGCGAAATGCCTACGACCGCGTGATGTGCGAGCGCTGGGATTCTGGGTCCATCTCACCGACCGTTCCCGCGAGACCGCGATATGGAGGACGTGCCTCTATCGCGCGTGGCCGAAGGGGACGAGAAGGAAGGAGTTCCAGCACCTGCTGAACGGAATACTCCGCGTGAGGAACCGGGCAGCACACACCGAGCGCCTGTTCAACCCTGCCGAGGCAGAGCTCTCTTCCCTCTCGGCAGTTTCTGACGCCATGAGCTGAAATAGCAGCCAGGGTGCATGCCATTGCTTCTGCGAGCAAGGACTTTGAGGCACGCCGCTTCATGCGGGGAGAGCCAGGCTAAAGAGCAGAATGCCTCCCGGCCTTGCCGGGAGGCATTCTGCATGTTTTCTGGCTTAGCGCTCTTCTTCGAAGAAGCCGAAGTAGTCGCGGGCATTTCTGTAGGAGATGTCCTCCACGATCCCGCCGAGCCATTCTTCGTCGGCAGGAATTCTTCCCTGCTCTGCCCACTGCCCAAGCAGGCGGCACAGGACACGCCGGAAGTACTCATGGCGAGGATACGACAGGAAGCTGCGCGAGTCGGTCAGCATGCCGCAGAAGTTGGCAAGCAGGCTCTCCTGGGCAAACACTTCGAGCTGCCTCGTTATCCCTGCGAAGGAATCGGAGAACCACCAGGCGCATCCCAGCTGCATGCGCTGCCGCACGCCGCCCTGGAAGGACTGCATGAGGGTCGCAAGCCCCATCCACTGCGCCTCGTCGAGAGAGTAGAGTATCGTGCGCGGAAGCGCAGAGTGCGTCTGCGCTGCATCGAGAAGCGATGCCACCTCATGCACCAGGCCCGGCTGGTCTCCGACCGAATCGAAGCCGGTGTCAGGACCAAGCTCCTGGAAGCGGCGGGTATTCGCATTGCGGAAGACATTCATGTGGAGCTGGAGCGTCCAGCCATGGGACTCGTACTCCCCCATCAGGAAGAGCGTGAGTGCCGTGCGGTAGGCCTCTGCCTCCTGAGGAGAGACCGGCTCATGGGCAAGCGCCTTAGCGACGATGGCCGCGACCTCTTCCTCATCTGCCGCGACGAACCTGAAGCTGTTGAGTCCATGGTCAGCAAGACGGCCGCCCACCGTGTGGAACGCCTCCACGCGCTGCGCTGCTGCCTCCTTAAGGCTCTTCCAGTCCACGATCTCGATACCGGACGCTGCCGAGAGACGCTGCATATAGGACGCAAATCCTTCTGCCTCGATAGCGGAGAGGGCATCAGGACGGAAGGTCGGCAGCATCTTGAAGCCGGGGTCCCTCTCTTCGGCGAGCTTCCTGTGCCAGGAAAGATCGGATGCCGGATCGTCGGTCGTGCAGATGCAGCGCACGCCGAAGCGGCGGATGAGGCCGCGGGCAGAAAAGCCAGGCTCTGCAATGCGCTCGTTTGCGCGCCGCCAGATCTCGGGCGCATTCTTCTCCGTGATTGTGAGGTCTATCCCGAAGGCACGGCGCAGCTCCAGATGGCTCCACTCATAGAGCGGATTGCCTGGTGCCCGCCCGATCGTGCGGACATAGGCACAGAACTTCTCGTATGGCTCCCCGTCGCCGGTGATCAGGCGCTCCGGCACGCCCTCCGCACGCATCAGGCGCCACTTGTAATGGTCGCCTCCGCCATTGTCGAAGAGCCACAGCTGGGTCAGATCCTTGAAGTGCACATCCTCGACGACCTGGGCCGGATCGAGATGGCAGTGGTAGTCGATGATGGGCTGGCCTTCTGCATGCCCATGGAAGAGCTTTCTGGCCCACTCGGTGTCGAGCAGGAAATCATCGTCCATGAACATGGAGATCATGCCTCCTTGGCAAGGGCGGCGTCCTTCTCGAGCGTCTCCCAGATGCCGTTGATGTAGGTGCAGCCAAGCGCCCTGTCATAGAGGCCATAGCCCGGACGTCCGGTCTCGCCCCAGATCATGCGGCCATGGTCGGGACGGATATAGCCGTCGAACCCGTTCTCGAAGAGCGCCCGGCACATGCGCCAGACATCGAGCGAGCCTTCGCGGGACAGGTGCGGCGCCTCGTAGAAGTCCTTGCTCTTTCCCGGCTCGAGATAGCGGATGTTGCGCATGTGGACGAAGTGGATGCGTCCGCGCTTAGAGAACTCGTCGAGGATCGCGTAGACGTCGTTTGCGGGCTCCTCCGCGATCGACCCGCAGCAGAGCGTGATGCCGTTCGCGGGGGAATCGACCGCACGGCAGAGCCAGTCGAGGTCGTCGCGGCTCTTGATGATGCGGGGAAGGCCGAACATCGAGTAGGGGGGATCGTCCGGATGGATTGCCATCTTCACGCCGCACTCCTCGCAGGTCGGGATGATGGCCTTGAGGAAGTAGACGAGGTTGTCGCGCAGGGCCTGCTCGTCGACGTCCTTGTAGAGCTCGAAGAGCTCCTTCAGGTGGGCGAGGCGCTCGGGCTCCCAGCCGGGAAGGACATAGCCGTCCGTGCCGTGCGCGTAGCGCTCGAGCAGCGCGTCCGGGTCGTCGGGGATGTCCTCCTTCCTGAAGCAGAGCGTGGAGGATCCGTCGGGAAGGCGATAGTCGAGGTCGGACTTCACCCAGTCGAAGACCGGCATGAAGTTGTAGCAGATGACCTTGACGCCGAACTCGGCGAGATTCCTGATGGTCTCCTTGTAGTTCTCGATGTAGCGGTCGCGGGAGGGAAGGCCTGCCTTGATGTCGTCGTGGATGTTCACGGACTCGATGACCTCGCACTCGAGGCCATGCTCCGCCGCCTGGCCCACGAGCGCCGCGATCTTCTCCTTCGGCCATACCTCGCCTGCCGGCACGTCCATCAGGCATCCGACGATGCCCGAGACGCCCGGGATCTGATGGATGTAGTCCAGAGGGATCGGATCGGACCCTTCCCCGTACCACCTGAATGTCATCTTCATGAGCGGAATCCTCTTTTCGCTGTGATGCCTATCCGACATAGTGCTTGATCGTTGCTGCAACGGCTCCCGGACCGGAAAGCTCCTCGAGCAGCATCTGCTCCACCTTCGCGCCGAGCCCCGCCTCATAGAGGTCGACGACGAAGATCTCCCTGTTCGAAAGGATCGGCCCTGCCGCGGCATGCACGGATGCCGCATCGGCACAGCCAAGCGAAAGCGGAGAGAGCTGTGCCTGGAGCTCGTCCAGGAGCGGATCGGGGCTGGGGTCGAACGGAGCGCCATTGTCGTCCACGCCGATCAGGTAGCGCAGCCACCCTGCGATCGCGAGGGGGATGAAGGTCAGGCTGGACGGATCGAGATCCGGATCATCTGCATAGGCCTTGAGCGTATGCCCGAAGCGCACCGGCACCTTCTGGGAGGTATCGGTCGCGATGCGCTGCGGCGCATCGGGAAGCGCCTTGTTCGGCAGGCGCTTCTCGAGGAGCTCGTCGATGAAGGAGCCTGGGTCGATCACCTTGGGATCGACGACGACGGGCAGGTCCTCGTCGTAGCCGATATGGCGGATCAGCGCCACCAGATCCGGGTCTTCCATCTCCTGCCAGATGCGCGTATAGCCGAGAAGGCACCCATAGACGGCAAGCGTCGTGTGGAGCGGATTCAGGCAGGCGGTGACCTTCATCGTGTCGGCACGCTCAGCCGTCTCGCGGTCGCAGAGGATGACGCCGCCGGCCGAAAGGTCGGGGCGGCCGTTCGGGAAGGAGTCCTCGACGACGAGGTAGTGCGCCTGCTCGGTGTTGGAGAAGCCGGCGAAGTGCGCACGGCCGGCAGCGATGAGCGGCAGGTCGTCGAAGCCCTGCTCCTTCAAGGCCGCCTCCGTCTCGGGGGAGGGGTTCGGCGTGATGCGGTCGATCATGGTCCAGGGGAAGCTCACCTGGGACTCGTCGGACACATAGGAGACAAAGCCCCCGTCCACGAATCCGTTCTCCTGCCATGCCTGGGCGACATCGAGGACCGCCGTGCGGAAATGCTCGCCGTTGCGGCTGAAGTTGTCGGTCGAGACCATGGCGATGGGGGCAGCGCCTGCCTGGTAGCGGGCATGGAGCAGTGCCGCGAAGGTCCCCATCGTCGTCTCCGGCGCAGCGGGGCCGGAAGCGAAGTCGCTCTCTGCCTGGGCAGAGAAGCTGCCATCTGCCGTGCGCAGGGCATAGCCCTTCTCGGTGATCGTCACCGTGACGAGCTGGAGCTCGGGGCTCTCGAAGTAGGCCCTGGCACGTGCCCAGTCCTCGGGACGCTCCGCATTCGCGAAGAGCGCATCTGCCGTGGAGGCAAGCACGCGCTCCGAAAGCGAGCCGTCGGGATTCATGACGACCTGGAGGATATCGTCGTTATATGGCCTGTAGAGCTCGTCGACCGTGAAGGGACGGAAGGTCTCCATGACGACGACGCCGCGGGAAAGCTCTCCTGCATCGATCAGGTCCTGGGCGATCGCTGCATGGAAGGCACGGTAGAGATTGCCACCTCCCACATGGATCCACACCGGCTGCTTCCTGCCGGCCTCGCGCACGGCATCGACGTCGCCTTTCGGCAGCCTGATGCCGTATTCCTCGAATTCCCTGCGCTGGCTCTGCCACTGTTTGAGGGACAACATGTCGATCTCCTTGACTTTAGGGCGCTGTTCGGGCTCCTGCTTGGTATTGATGCTGTTACTAGTATATCAGTTGAGATGCTTTGTATAGTACAGTTTCGCCTGAAATTCTTGAGATTTCGGTCACTGTCTGATACCAATTCTTGTCAAGACCTCAAATATGCCCAAACAGACCCAGAATCCGTGCACCATTCGATGAACTCCTCTGACCATACTCGTATATCAATCACGCCGGTTCGCTACCGCATGAAAATGAACTAATATACTCTTGAGCGTCATCAATACCAACCAAGGAGCTGTCATGGCAGACGAGCAGACCCAGGAATCAGGAGAGAGCCTCCAGCTCAGAGCCTACGAGACCATCCGCGAAGGCATCCTGTATGCGACCTATGCCCCCGGAGACAGGCTCCAGGTCAAGGACCTGTGCCAGGATCTCGATATGGGCAGGACCCCGGTCCGCGAATCCCTGGTACGCCTCAGGCAGGAGGGGCTGGTCGAGACCGTTCCCCAGAGCGGCACCTACGTGCGCTGCATCAGCCTGCGCTCTGTCGAATGCGCACGCTATGTGCGCGAGACCCTCGAGCGCCAGGTCGCCGTCGAATGCTGTGCACGCATCGATGCCGCGGGCGAGGAGCTGCTCTCCCAGATCATGCACCGTGCCCAGGATGCCTGCGCGTCCCACGGGACACGGGAGTTCTTCGACAGCGACAACGAGTTCCACGAGGCGCTCTACCGCATCGCCGGAAGGGACCGGGTCTGGGAGTGGCTCGGCACCCTCGATATGGACCTGCAGCGCTACCGGTGGCTGCGCGTGCTGACAGAGAAGCTCGACTGGAATGCGATCATGCACCAGCATGACAGGATCTTCGACGCAATCTCCGGCCACGATGCAGAGGAGACCGACTTTCTGGTCAGCAACCACCTGCATCTGCTGTTCGAGGAATCCTCTGCCGTCATCGACCGCTTCCCCACCTACTTCATCGAGGACCGCCCCCAGAAGCAAGCGCATGGCCGCGCCTGAGCCTGCCCAGAAGCATCAGCCCCGTCGGCTAAAGACATCTTCTCGAGCATGCAGCAGCCCGCACTGCCGCTCTGCCGCGCATCTTCTACAATCGGGAGCAGAGAGGGGCTTTGGCCCTTCGGAAAAGCGATCAGAAAGGCGGGCTCATGCCAAAAGGGCGTATGGAAGCCATGAGCGACGGCGTCATTGCAATCATCATCACGATCATGGTCCTTACCATCTCGGCTCCTGAAGGAGCGACGTTCGAAGACCTTGCCTCGCTCGGCCCGGCAGTGCTTTCCTACGCAATCAGCTTCGTCGGCGTCGGCACCTACTGGAACAACCACCACCATCTGCTGAATCTGGTGCAGCGGGTCGACGGCAGGATGCTGTGGTCGAACCTGCTCTTCCTCTTTGTCATGTCCTTCATGCCGGTAGCGACCGACTGGCTCCAGAAGACCCATTTCCAGACGCTTCCGACCACCGTCTACGTCGTGCTCAACCTGCTGCTGTCGCTTTCCTACATGAACCTCGAGCGCGTCATCCGCCACGACCTGGCGTGCCAGTACTCCGTCACGGGCATGGAAGAGCTCCAGAAGCGCTCGCTGGTGAAGGAGCGCGCAACGCTTGGCCTGGAAGTTGCTGGCATCGTTCTGGCAATCTTTGCTCCCCAGACGCATATCGCCTTGGCCGCCATAGCGCTTGCCTTCGCATTCTGGGTGGTCCCTGACCTGAGAATCGTGCATCTGCTCGATTTCATGTCCTCGGACAGCGAAGACGGGGCGCGGTAGGAAAGAGAAGAAGGCTCCGTCCGGCAGATGCCAAAGAGCGGCACGGCGCCTTCTTTCCGACAGCTGTCTTCTTCTCCCTTTCCATGCCAGAGCGACGGCTGGGGGGGTATCAACACAGGAAGGCCGCCAGGGCCGCACAGCGGTCTTCGGCTTCCCGGAACCTGCGATGCCGGCACATGGCAAAAAAGGAGAGGATAACGATGAAGCTTCTTCGTGCAATGCGCGAGCCCCTGAAGTATGTCCAGGGCAAGGATGCGCTCCTGAAGTTCAAGGACGAGATGGGATACATGGGGAGCCGCTGGCTCTTCATCTGCTCCAAGAGCGGCTACAAGGCCTGTCACGACAAGATCGAGCAGAGCTTCGGCGATGACTCAAGCTATCGCCGCTACGAGGTCTTCGGCGGCATCTCGAGCAAGGGCGAGATTGCCAAGATGAAGAAGATCGTCGAAGAGGACAAGATCGACGCCGTGGTCGCCTGCGGCGGCGGCTCGGCAGTCGATACCGCAAAGGCGACAGCCTACTACACCGGCAAGAAGGTCGTCATCATCCCGACGGTCGCCGCGACCGATGCCCCCTGCACCGGACTCTCCGTCATCTACAACGACGACGGCAGCTTCGACAAGTATCTCTTCTATCCCCAGAACCCGGACGCCGTGATGGTCGACTCCCAGGTCATCGCTGATGCACCGGCACGCTTCCTCATTGCCGGCATGGGCGATGCTCTGGGCACCTACTTCGAGGGCCGCGCCTCCATCCGCACCGAGTCCCCGAGCCTTGAAGGCACCGGCATCACGCGTGCCGGCATGGCACTGGCAAAGCTCTGCTACGAGACACTCAGGAACTACGGAAAGCAGGCTCTTGCTGCCTGCGAGAACCATGTGGTCACGCCGGCACTCGATGCAATCATCGAGGCAAACGTCTATCTGTCCGGCGTGGGCGCAGACAACGTGAACTGCGCTGCTGCCCACTCGTTCTATAACGGGCTCACGGCACTCGGCGGCCATAGCGTGCCGCACGGAAACTGCGTCGCCTTCGGCACGCTGGTCCAGCTCACGCTCGAAGGTGCCACGAAGGAGGAGTTCGAGGACATCCAGGACTTCTGCCTGGATGTCGGCCTGCCTGTGACGCTCGAAGAGCTCGGCGTCACGACCGACGAGCAGATCCATACGATCGCAGAGCATGCCTGCGTCCCCGGCGAGACGATCCACAACCTTGCAGGCGATGTCACGCCCGACGAACTCTATGCCGCCATCGTCGCGACCAATGCCCAGGGCGAGGCACTGCTTGCTTCCAAGGGCGAGGGCTCCACTGCCTGCTAGCAGGCACTCCTGCCCCATCCGCCGCATGAAGAAGGGGATTCTGGCCAGGCCAGGGTCCCCTTTTCCCTGCCTATGGGACAGGGAAAAGGACGCAGAGCCGATGCTTCCCTATGCCACGAAGCCGCCGGCACGCAGCATCCAGAGCCACAGCGTGAGCGTCAGGGCACATCCCAGCGTTGTCATCATCACGATGGTCGAGGTGAGCGTCCCGTCGTGTCCCATATTGCGCGCCATAACATAGCAGCTCACCGTGGAGGCAGACCCCAGCATCACAAGCAGGGCAATGAGCTGCTGGTTGCGAAATCCCATATGGATAGCCAGGGGCATGAAGACCACGACGAGCCCCACAAGCTTCACGACGCTTGCCACGGCAGAGGCGCCCAGGCTCCTGCGCGCAGGCGGAACCTGAACTCCGCCCCCAGAGCCATGAGACCCAGAGGCGTCGCGAGCACCGCCACGTTGCCAACGGTCGACGCCAGAATCTTGGGCATGGGCAGGCCCAGAAGCGACCAGGCAAACCCTGCAGCGATTCCCAGGATGATGGGGTTGGTCGCAACGCCGAAGAGTGCCTTGCGCACCAGCGCGCCCACCGTAGGGCCAGACGAGCCATCTCCTGGCGCCGTGAGCGTAAGCGCCACTACGGCAGCCACGTTGTAGAGCGGAACGCTCCCCAAGATCATGAGCGCCGCCATGCTGGTCGAAGAGCTTCCATAGACATTCTGGATGAAGGCAATGCCCAGAATCGCTGCCGAGCTGCGGTAGCTCGCCTGGATGAATTCGCCGCGCTCGGCCACATCGTGCACGACCAGATGGGACAGCAGCACGATTGCCACCATGCTCGCCGCTGTAGCGACGAAGCAGAACAGCACATAGCGCCCATCCCAGGCAGCCACAAAATCCTGGGTCGCAAGATCCTGGAACAGCAGGACGGGAAGGGCCACTTTGAACACGAAGGCGTTGAGGTAGTCTGCAAAGCGCCTGTCCATCAGCCCGATATGCCGCAGGAACATGCCCAGGAGCATGGTAAGAAAGATGGGAAATGTCGCATTGACGCTGAAGATGAAGCTGTCCACAAGGTTCCTTTCGCAATCCGCCTGCGCCGTGGCGCCACCAGCCGGCAGCGACGCAGTCTGAGGCATTGTAGACCCAGGCGCATCGAGCGGACGGATCCGCAACGCCCCGGTTACCACATGCAGGCAAGAACGCCAAAGTCTGCAGCCGGACCAGGTCGTGCGTCCTCCCTTGAAAGAAAGCTTCCTTAGAGGCGGCCAGCCATTCAGACCGTTCGCCGCTTGATGATTCTCGGGGAACGGCATCAGGCTGCCAGGAGAAGAAGCCCGGAAAGCCCCTGCGGCACAGTCTCCAAAGCACCGCATCGGAGCGCGCTCCATGCGCCATGCCAGCCGTCTGAAGCGGCAAAAAGGGCTCTTCGCTGTTTCTGGCGGGCAACACCTGCCAGCTTCTTCTGGGAAGCGAAGCCCAGGTGGCCCCATCTCAGGAATGTCATCGTTCTGTAGCAGGCGATGCTCCTGAAGCCCCTGGCAGCGCTGCGGCGGACCGGATCGTCGCATCGAGGCCTTCGCGGACAGACTCTCTCTTCCGCCAGCTGGGCATGCGCTCCCGCTCCTTCCCGAGCGTTCCTGTTGTGGCCTTCATCTCGGCCACTGGGGAGCGCATCATCCAGGAAAAGAGCCTGCCGAGTGCGGCCGCGCGCCTCGGCATCCGCCAGACAGCCCCGCCCGGCATGCGCAGCGCCGAATCCATCTGGACCGCCGTTAGCCCGGGGGCCATGACCAGCGTCTGTGGCTCGAAAAGGGCATGAGGCGTGAGCCCATCCTGCCCCCTGGCATGGATGCCATGCTCCGTGTGTTTTGTCAACACGGTCTTGTCCGAGATTGCCCGCTGACCAGTTTCGCTAGGAACGCATTCCTGCTGAAGCCCGACGGATCGGCAATGCGCATGCTCTTCTTGTCCGCGAGCTCTTCCTCCGTCCCGGCCTCCTTTGCCCGGTTGAGGGCAGCCCAGCCCTTGAGCCAGCCAGCGCGCCTGCTTGCGTGCGTGATGATGGAGACTGCCGCGGACCTGTCCGGCGTGTCCATGGCACATAGAACAGACTGGAGCCTCCGGGCCGGACTTATGGCCCATGCGAGCCGCTCCGGCACCCGGGCCACTGCGATACCGAAAGGGCATTTCCCTGGCTTTTCCGGACGGACCTGCAGACGTGGCTGCAGCTGGCCGGGCGGGCCTGAAGGCAAGGCATCGGCGGCTAGACGCTCAGCTCCGCTTCCGCGAACAGAACCGCCTTGCCGGCAATCTTCACACGGCCGTCCGCCAGGGTGGCACGAAGCTCGCCTCCCCGCTCGGATGCCTGATAGCAGCTGAGCTCCGTCTTTCCCAGCCTTGCACACCAGTACGGCGCAATCATGCAGTGCGTGCTACCGGTTACAGGATCCTCGTCGATAGCGAGCTTGGGTGCAAAGACCCGCGAGACGCAGTCGTATTTCTCGCCTCGTGCCGTCACGGCCACAAGAAGCCCGTCCAGCTCCTTCAGGCGTCCCTGGTCGGGATGGAGCTCGCGGACGTCTTTCTCCGAGGGAAGCACGAGCATAAGATCACGGTCGAGATAGGCCTCCTTGGGCCTCACGCCAATCGCTGCCTCCATAGCATCAGTGACAGGAACGGCTGTGCAGGCGTAGGACGGAAAGTCCATCACATAGAGGTCGCCCTGCCGCTCGACAGAGCACCTGCCCACCTGCGTGTCGAAGGCAATGGATGCGGCATCCGGACAATAGAAGCGGAAGAGCACGAATGCGGTGCCGAGGGTCGCATGCCCGCAGAAGTCGATCTCACCGCCCGGCGTGAACCAGCGCAGATGCCACCCTTGCTGCTCTCGCACGACGAATGCCGTCTCCGAGAACCGGTTCTCCTTCGCGATGTCTTGCATCAGCCGGTCGGTAGGCCATTCGTCGACGACGCAGACGGCAGCCTGGTTCCCGCAAAAGAGCTGGTCGGTAAAGGCATCGACAATGTATTGCTTCATGGAAGTCTCCTGTTTCTGCCGCTTTCCAGAGCGTGACCATTCTCCCACAGCCCCGGCTCTCTGCCAGGGACGCCTGCAAAGGCAGACAGACTCTTGACGGCACGGCACTACCCTGAAGCGAAGTCCTGTTGCCAAGGACGGCTATGATGGCAGTCAGAAGAGCCGCGAGAAAGGTGAAGCATGGAGAAGCTGCCGCCTCTGCAGAAGATCTATGAAGCATGGAGCGCCCTTGCCGATGGCAGGGTCGAGATGGGAGAGGACACCGCAGACGTCGCTTCCTCGAACGGTGCCAAGCACTACACGGTCAGCTGGACCGAAGACACGTATTCCTCGAACGACAATGCAAGCTACTGGCAAGGATACGCAGGATATCCCGTCCTCGCTGTCCTCATGAAGCAGGGAAAGCTGCCCTGCGCCGATATGCTCGTCCCCCGCTTTGCGCATATCGACTGGAATGCCCTCAACAAGAAGCACAAGAGGGACTATGCCGCAGCGGCACAGGAAGCCTTCGAGGAGGCAGGCCTTGCCGCTGACGAGATCGCTCGGGCAGAGGCGGCAGCCCAGAAGGCGCTCGAGGCCCTGGCGGCCCTTCCCATCAGGATGAAGCGCAAGGGACGCCCTGCCAAGTAAACGAGCAGGAAATGTATCCGCCGTATCATCGAAGCGGACCGATCCAAGCTGTCAGAGCAGCCAGAACAGAGGAGGAGCAATGACTACGACCGAGCTCATCAGACTGGACAATGGATATGCAGAAGGAACCATGGTGCCGGCACTTGCCGGCGAGGGACACGCAAACCTGCTTGTGATCCGCTGTGCCAGGGGCTTTCTCATGTGCGGATACCTGAGCCTCGAGAAGGCAGAGCAGCTCGGCGATGCAGCCGTGCGTGTCGCAGGGTCGAGCTTCGATGAGGTCCTCACGAACAAGATCACCGGCATGACGCCTGCCGCCGAAGCCCTTGGCATCACGCCTGGCATGAGCGGCCGCGAGGCGGCAGGGATCCTGAACCGGCAGTAGGCAGGGGCGCAGCTCCTGCATGTCTGTCCTTCCGCTCATGGATTGCAGGAGTATTTGCCTCATCCTGCCATCCGATACCGTATCATCGGGTGGACCAGATTGCCGGACACCGCTGCCGGCCCATCACAGATACGAGGCAGGCAGACATCTCTGCCTGCACTTTCCAGAAAGAGGATTCCATGGAACTCACCGGCCGCCAGATCAGGCAGCTCCGCAGCCTCGCCAACAGGCTCGAGGCAACCGTCGGCATCGGCAAGGCAGGCATCACGGATGCTGTCGTGCACCAGATGGACAATGCACTCGAAGCCCATGAGCTGGTGAAGTGCTCTGTCCAGGGAAGCGCTGGCATGGACACCCGCGAGGCTGCTATTGCCCTCTCCCGACCGACCCATTCTGCCGTCGTCCAGGTCATCGGCCACCGCTTCGTGCTCTACCGCGAGACCCACCGCGACGATGTGGAGAAGATCCAGCTCGTCAAGTAGAGCCTACTCAGACAGCCAATTGCCCAGTCGGCCCGCTTCCAGATGGAGGCGGGCCGACTTTGTATCAGAGGAGCATCGAAAGATGGAGCCATCTGGTCAATGTGCCAGACAGCCAAGCGGAACGACATGGACACCATCAGGCCGCGTGTAGGCATACTTGCCCCCGGTCAGCACCATCAGGAAACTCGGAGCACCCATCTTCTCGTGATCCACCTTCTCAGATAGCGACAAGAGATTGCCGGCGCCTTCCTCTATGCGGTCCTTGCCTCCGAGCTTCACCTCTATGCCAGCCCAGTGCCCATCATTGAGCTGGATGACAGCATCAGCCTCGAGGCCGTTTTTGTCTCGATAGTGATAGATTCTCCCTCCGAGCGGACGTGCATACACGCGCAGATCGCGAACGCAGAGCGTCTCGAACAGATAGCCCATGGTATTCAGGTCGTTGAGCAGTCCTTGCGCATTGCAGCCCAGCGCAGCTGCCGCAAGAGACGGATCGCACAGGTGCCAGACACGTGCCTTGCGAAGCGGTGTCTTGGAACGAAGATTGGGAGCCCAGGCTTCGATATCAGTAATGACATAAAGCCTACGCAGCGCATTGAGATAGACCCTGAGCGTCGGGTCGCTGATCTTGACCGTGTCCTGGACATCTGCCAGAAGGGTTGCCAACGATGCTTCCTGAGCGCTGCAGCGCGCAAGAGAGCGCAGAAGAGCCCGTGTCCTTGATGAATCGAGATCCTGGTTTGCAGCTTGTGAGACATCTGTTTCGCAGAGCGCCTCTATGTAATCTTCCGCGATGCCTGGATCTGGCCTTCCGAACGAGATGGGCGCGGGCCAGCCTCCATTGCAGATGAGTTCAGCATAGCCCTCGATATCGATATCCGAGCTTCCCTGAACGCGCCCATTCTCCTCAAAGAGTTTTGCCAAACTCACGTCTTTGGAGGAATCCCCCGACTCTTCCAGCGTCATGGTATCCATCTCCATGCGCGCGATACGGCCTGTTCCCGTATGCTTCGGAGCATCCTCCTCGTCGAGGCTGAGAGGAGTTGCAGAACCAGTCAAGATATACTGGCCTGGAACGCCGCCCGCAACATCCACGGCATTGATTACCGTATCCCAGAGCACAGGAGCTACCTGCCACTCATCAATCAGGCGCGGTTTGCCTCCTCTCAGCAGGAGAGACGGCTGTATCTCAAGTGCATCCGCGCTAGCAGCAAGCACATCTGGATCGCGAAGCATAAGGGAGCTCTTTGCTACCTGCTGACAGGTCGACGTCTTGCCGCACCACTTTGGCCCGCGTACAAGAAGTGCACCAGAACGGTCAAGACGCTTTGAAAGCTCTTCGTCAGCTATCCTAGGCATGTATTTCATATTAGGCCTCCCATCAGGGAATATCGTACCCTACTTTAGGGTTTGGCTGCTGTTCCGCTTTAGGGTTTGGCTGCTGTTCCGCTTTAGGGTTTGGCTGCTGTTCCGCTTTAGGGTTTGGCTGCTGTTCCGCTTTAGGGTTTGGCTGCCGGCGCAGTCTCCGACATTGCTCGGGCAGCCAAACCTCAGCGCTCATTGCACTTCAGGGACGATATACCGCCTCATCTGCCAGCTCTACCCCATTGAAGATACGCTCCACTGCCTTCTCGTACTCATCTGCCTTGCGGACCTTCCTCACAAGACGCCACACCTTCTGCGGATCTGCGAAAGCGAACCGCGCATAGGACCACCACTCCTTCATGCGGAAGAGGGCATTGCCTCCCATCTCTTCCTCATATCCCTCGAATAGCCTGTCATGGAACTCCCTGATCTCCTCAGCTGTAGCGGCAGGACCGCCTTTTAGCATGCGCCCCAGGGCCGGATTTGCCAGGATGCCCCGGCCCAGGAGGACATGCGTGGTCGCAGGATAGCTCCTCAGCAGCTCTTCGAAGTCTGCGACCGAGAAGATGTCCCCGCTGTATGCGACAGGGAAGGGTGCCTTCTCGAGCGTCTCTCCATAGCATGAAAGATGCGGTGTCCCCCGGTAGAGCTCTGTCCTCACCCGGGGATGGACGATGAGCTCCTTCAGAGGGCAGCGGCAGAGGACAGCAAGGATTCTCCCGTATTCCCCGACATCGGCAAGGCCCAGGCGTGTCTTGACCGAGACAGGCAGAGGCGACCTGGCACAGATGTCCTGGAGAAACCTCTCGAGCCCTTCCGCATCGCGCAGAAGCCCGGCGCCCTTGCCTTTTGCGACAACCGTTCCGGAAGGACAGCCCAGATTGAGATTGACCTCGCTGTACCCGAGCTCGGCCAGAAGGCCCGCTGTCCAGACAAAATCGTCGGCATCCTTCGTCAGCAGCTGGGGGATGACAGAGCGGCCATCCTGTTTTCCCAATGCCTTCAGCGTCTTCTCGGTGAAGGCCTTCCCTGGATGTGCCGGCGCGATGAAGGGGAGATAGCAGCTGTCGAGCGCACCGAAACAGGAAGCATGGGCTTTGCGGAAGACAGGTCCGGTTATTCCCTCCATAGGTGCCAGCGAGAGCTTCACAGGCTTCTCCTTCATCTCGTCTCGGCAGAAACAGCAACTCCATTGTATCCGCCGATGGCGCACCGCCATGAAGTCCCTCAGCATATAGAAGAAGGGAGATGCCCCGAGCATCTCCCCTTTCTGCAATCCGTCCAACTCTTTTATCTCTATGCCTTGTGCCAAGGTGCATGGCCATTCGCGATGTTGAGGAGGCTCGTTGCCAGCCATACCGGCATAGCCCCTCCTGCGCAGTTGACGAGGCCGAAAAGTGCACATCCTGCGCTCGATGGCACCGGCAAGCGCCTGGCCCACCTGGCACACGGTCACCATGGCCGTGCCGCCACGTGTCAAGAGCACGTTCTTCTTCATCTTGGCAATGGACTCGACAAGGAAGACCCAGACGGGACGCCTGCTGCGAAGATGAAGTCATCGCAGCTGCAGAAGTGGGCCTTGAGCTCATCATCTGACATCTCGAGGTAGTTGCCGAACTCGATCTTCATCTCCGGAGGAAGCGGCGCCCCTTCCGGCAGCGGCGGCAATGCGAGCGTTGCCGCCTCATGGCCGCGGGCTATGAGCTCGTGCGCCGCCTCGCTTCCCAGAAGCCCTGTGCCGCCGACCATGAACTCCTCCATGGAATCCTCTCGCCATCTGTCCAGCCTTCGATTGCAGGAAACGATAGCGGCGGGAGGAGCTTCAAATCTTATCTATATGTCCTCTAGCTTTCACATCTTGTCCTCTAGCTTTCACATCTGTCATTGCATGCCGGCACAGCAGAGAATCTGCACGGCGAAAGAGACCTACCATAGGGAAGACAGCAAGAGAAGGAAGGCTCTCCATGGATATCAGGATCAAGCGCCCCTATGAGGCGGCAGCGCCCGACGACGGCTACCGTATGCTCGTGGACCGCCTCTGGCCCCGCGGCATCAAGAAGGAGAATCTCAACATGGACGAGTGGGCAAAGTGCTTTGCCCCCTCGACCGAAGCAAGGAAGGCCTTCGGCCACAAGCCGGAGAACTTCGATACGTTCAGGCAGCAGTACCTGGCCGAGCTCAGCTCATCCGATGAGGCAAAAGCAGAGGCAGCAAAGCTCAAGGAGCTTGCGCCCGAGACGATCACACTCCTCGTCGGCGCCAAGGACCCCGCCTTGAGCCAAGGCCCCATCCTCAAGGAATGGCTCGAGCAGCAGCTTGCCTAGATATCGGATGCCTCGATAGCGGTGACCAGGAATGCAGCGGCACCTTCGCCTGCCCTGGAGTCGTAGTACTCCTGGAAGCGCGGATCTGCCACATACATCTGGCCCAGGCCCACATGCATCTCATGTGTGAGCGTACGGCTCTTGCCCCAATGCGCCTGCACCCAGGCTGCATGCAGGCGCACGAGCTCCGCCGCTTCTGCGCCAGACGGGTCGCCGGACTCCATGGCAGCCTTCAGCTGCACGATGATTCTTCCTTCGAGCGTTGCAAGGTCATTCCACTCGTCCTTGTCCATGCTCCGCACAGCCTCGTTTGCCGCGTCGACCGCTGCATCGCCGTACCGGGCCCTGGCTTCGCCGCCATAGCGCCTTTCGTTCTCCTCGATTGCAGCCTCCTTGAGGCCACGGAACCTCTCCTCCGAGCTCATCTTCTTTCCTTTCTGCATGTTCTCGAGCGTGCGCTCGGCGCATTCCCGTGCTGCACGCAGTCCGCGCTCGCGCTCCTCGAGCAGCGCTATCTGCTCTTGAAGCGCCTCTTCCTCATCCACGCCGCGTCTTTCGAGAAGCTCCCCTATGCGGGCAAGCGGCATCCCGCAGGCACGCCAGAGAAGGATCTTCTGCAGCCGCGCTGCATCAGCCTCCGAATAGATGCGGTAGCCATTCTCCTGCCGCTTCGGCACGAGGAGCCCCCGTTCGTCGTAGAGCCGAAGCGTACGCACGCTCACGCCGGCAAGCGTGCCAAGCTCCTGTATCGAATAGCCATGTGCGCTCACGGGCGCTTCCTTTCTCTCTGACATCTGCATGCTAGACCCTGACGTTGCGTGAGGGTCAAGAACTTCCTGCTGTCTTTTTCGGGATCTGGCTTGACTTACTATATTGATTGTACACAATTATATTGCACGCAATATTTCATGGATTCAGGAGGCTCCCATGTACGATTACGATGTCGCATTCATCGGTTCAGGCCACGCAGCATGGCATGCAGCGCTGATGCTCAGGAAAGCAGGAAAGCGCGTTGCCTTTGTCGAGGAGGATACAGTTGCCGGCACCTGCACAAACTGGGGCTGCAATGCGAAGATCCTGCTCGATACGCCTTTCGACTATGTGGATGGCCTCGAGCGCTTCCGCGGCATGGGCATCGATTCGGTGCCTTCCGTAAACTGGAAGGAGCTCATGGCCTACAAGAAGAAGGTCGTGAACCCGATGCACACGGTGCTCGAGGGCATGTTCGAGCAGGCCGGCATGCCGGTCTACCATGCCCATGGAGCGCTCGTCGATGCCCATACAATCCAGGCAGGAGATGAGCGCATCACGGCCGAGACGATCGTTATCGGCACAGGAGAGCACCCCCGAAAGCTCGCCATCCCCGGTTCCGAGCATATCCACGACAGCCGCGACTTCCTCGATCTCGACCAGTTCCCGGCACGCATTGCCTTCATCGGCGCCGGCATCATCTCGATGGAGTTTGCCTCCATCGCTGCCAAGCTCGGTGCTGAGACTGCTGTCATCCAGCACGACCAGCGGATCCTCGGCATGTACCCGAAGAAGTATGTGGACCGCGTCGTCCAGAAGATGGAGCAGGAAGGCGTCACGTTCCTTCTCGACCACGATGTGGCGGAGGTGAGGAAGGCAGGAGATGCCTACCAGCTTGTCTTTGCCGACGGAGAGGCGCTCGAGACCGACTATGTCCTCGGCGCCACGGGGCGCGAGGCAAATGTGGAAGGCCTCGGCCTCGAAGCTCTGGGCATCGCCTGCTCCTCCCGCGGCATCGAGGTCGATGATCACATGAGGACCTCCGTGCCGAACATCTATGCCTCGGGCGACTGCGTCGCAAAGCGCATCCCGAAGCTCACACCGACCGCGACCTTCGAATCGAACTACATCGCCGCGCAGATCCTCGGCCTCTCCGATGCCCCGATCTCCTATCCTGCCATCCCGAACCTTGTCTTCACCCTGCCCCGCATCTCCCAGGTCGGCGTCACGCTCGATGAAGCCGAGAAGCATCCCGAGCTCTGGCGCACCGAGACCGTGGAGTACGGCAAGAGGCTCCTCTTCGAGGCAAAGAACGAGATGGACGCCGAGTTCACGTTCGTGTTCTCGAAGGAGACGGGGCTCCTTGAAGGCGCGGCCTTCTTCGGCGAGGATGCCGGCATCTGGGCCGACCTCGCAGCGCTCGTGATCTCGCAGAAGATGAGCGGCCTTGCGCTCTCCCAGCTTATCTTCACGTTCCCGACTGAGTCCCAGGGCATGCTCTCCCTGCTGATCCCGCTCCTGCCCCTGAAGTAGAAAAGCGGCACAACCTTGTCCTGCGGCCTGGCGGCATCCCCGCCAGGCCGCATTCATGTGAAAAGACCGCGTTCCGTCTAATTGGCACCATTTTTCTATCATTTTTTTCCTACTATTGCGCTAGGTGTTGTCATAACCACGGAATTTGGGGTAGGCACCCAATACGCTGGTCTCCAGCGAAGCAAAGATACATCAGTCAGGAGGCACCCTATGAACGAGACAGCAGGACGCACCTTCTCCATCGCAGACGAGAATCCAGCAGCCGAGGGCTGCACGATCTCCAAGGCCATCGAGGATTCGAGCGGCAACACCATCTCCTATTTCAGCCTCGGCCAAGACACCGACATCTCGGCCGAGCTCTATAGCTACCCGAAGATCCACTATGTCGTCTCGGGCACGCTCGAGGAGACCGGAGTCAATCCGGCCACCCTCAAGGCAGGAGACGCCTACCTCACGCCGATCGATGTCCCTTCCGGCCAACATGCGACGGAGGACACCGTCTACCTCGAGATCGCTCTTGCAAAGGACTCTGCCACGAACCTTCCCGCCGAGGCAGGCAAGGCCTTCACGCTCGCAGATGCTGTGCCTTACGCTGACGGCCGCATCGTGAACCGCGACCTTGCCCACAATGCACACCTGAAGCTCGTCGAGATGGCATTCGACGCCGGTACCGGCCTCTCCGAGCATGCCGCTCCGGGCGATGCGCTCCTGCTTGCCCTCGACGGCGAGGCGACCGTCATCTACGAAGGCAAGGAGCACGCCTTCCCGGCAGGCTCTGCCTTCAAGTTCGATGCGGGCGGCAGGCACGCCATCCGCGCCGACAAGCGCTTCAAGATGGCGCTCCTCATCTCCCTCATCTGATAGAAACCCGCTGCCGGAAAGGATATGGATCATGGCAGAAGCGATAGATCTCGATGCCAGCGTCTTTGAGACATGCACGGCACACCCTGAAGTCAAGGACCTTATGGCCGGAGCAGGCTTCTCGGAGATCGTGAAGCCCGGGATGCTCCAGACGATGGGGAAATTCATGACAATCAGGAAGGGATGCAGCGTCAGGGGCGTCAATCTCGACGAGCTTGTCCGCACCTTCCAGGCTCATGGCCTCGCTGTCAAGGGCTATGAGGAGGCACAGAAGGCAGCTGAGCCCGAGGCTCCTGCTCCCGCAGCCGGGCCTGAGCCGGCAGCCGAGGCTCCTGAGGCGGCTGCTCCCAAGGGCGCCAAGACCGCAGCCGAACGCGAGGAGGAGCTCGCAGGCTTCGTCTCCCGCCTTTCTCAGGGCGAGGACCTCGAGAGCGTCCGCGCCGACTTCGTGCGCGACTTTGCGCAGGTCTCTGCAGAGGAGATCGCCCACGCCGAGCAGAAGCTCATCGAGGGCGGCGTGCCTGTGCCTGAGGTCCAGAAGCTCTGCGACGTACACTCCGCACTCTTCCACGGCAGGACCGAAGAGGAATGCACGCTCTCGAACCTCACGCCGAACACCCTTCCCCAGGGCCATCCCGTCTCGATCCTGAAGCTCGAGAACACGGGGCTCGAGCAGGTGCTCGATGCACTCGACAGGGCGCTTGCAGCAGGAGATGCCGATAGCGTGAAGCAGCAGCTCAATGCCCTGCGCGACCTCAGGAAGCACTATGCAAAGAAGGAAGAGCTCCTGATGCCGCCTCTCTACGAAGCAGGCTTCACCGGCCCCTCTGATGTCATGTGGGGCGTGGACGACGAGATCGTGCACGAGCTCTCCGACATCTCGAGGAGCTGGAATGCAGAGACCGCAGCAGAGCTCACGCCCCGTCTCGAGAAGCTCGTCTCCCGTATCCGCGAGATGATCTACAAGGAGGAGCAGATCCTCTTCCCGCTCTGCCAGGAGAACTTCGACAAGGATACCTGGTATGAGGTCTACCGCGACCTGCCTGACTTCGGCTGGGCCTTCATCGAGTCTGCCCCGAAGTGGCTTGACGGCGAGGTCTGGACAAAGCTCGAGGCAAAGAAGGGCGAAGCCACTCCTTCCGAGGATGGCTATGTGACGCTGCCGACCGGCAAGCTCACGGTCTCCCAGCTTTCCCTGATCTTGAAGCTCCTGCCGGTCGACCTCACGTTCGTCGACGCCGAGGACCATACGCAGTTCTTCACGAACGAGGGCAAGGTCTTTGCCCGTCCGCTCTCCTGCCTCGGCCGCGAGGTCTGGAGCTGCCATCCGCCCCGCGTCCAGCCGATCGTCCGTTCCCTCATTGCCGACTTCAAGGCCGGCACACGCGACAGCATGGAGGTATGGATGCCGAAGGAGGGCATCCCGACCCGCGTGCAGTATCTTGCCGTGCGCGATGAGGACGGCACCTACCAGGGCACGCTCGAGATCGTACAGCAGTTCGACGGCGTCCTCGAGAAGCTCGAGGGCCTGGCCCAGGGTGGCGCAAAGCCGCCCATGCCGCCTGTGCAGGCATAGCGGGAAAGAAAGGCAGCGACACCAGAAGAGGCAGCTCCCAGGGAGCTGCCTCTTCTTTCATGCTATGCCAGCTTCTCCCTCAGCGTGGAGAGCATCTTGGCTGCATCCCCATCGACGAGGATGGCCCGCTCCGCAAGCTCCGCCGGAGCGAAGACCTCGCCGGCATTGAGCTGGACATACGTTGCGTGCCTGTTCCCGAGCGCCATGCGCCAGAACGGGAACTTGATGATCGAAGGCGTATTGCCGCCGACACCGATCTCAAGCAGCACGACCCGGTCCCGGCGGTGGTCCTTGAGGAACTTGTCATAGCGTTCGGCTGCTGCATGCCAGCCTGCATCCTCGACGAACGTGTCGTCGCAGCGCAGGTTGGGAACGAGGGGCTCGCCGCACCGGGGGCAGCGCGGCACAAGCTCTGACGGCACGCGCATATCCTTCTGCTCGCGCACCATTGCCTCGACCATGTCCTTGTTATCGTAGGTCTCCTGATGGCAGGGAACGGAGCACTGGAAAAGGCCGTAGTCGCCCTGCGTATAGAAGAGCCGCTCCTTCTCTATTCCGGCGCGCTGGAACTGATGGTCCACATTCGTCGTGAGCACGAAGTAGTCGCGCCCTTGAAGCAGGGCGGCAAGGTCCTTATATGCTTCGCCCACGGGACACGCATAGCGGTTCAGCCAGATCGATCGGCTCCACCATGCCCATAAGGTCTCCTTGTCCGGGAAGGGATAGAAGCCTCCTGTATACATGTCCTCGATTCCGAAGCGCTCATGGAAATCGGCAAAAATGGCTGAGTACCTCCGGCATAGTTAGGCTCCCTGAACTGCAAACGGCTTAGGCAAGCTCGCAGGAAGCTTCGGCTGGACCGTGGCCGTGGCTGCGATGCCGGAGAGCGGGACATGCA
>NZ_JAZGJP010000017.1:0-35705 GCF_036408795.1 Olsenella kribbiana | reverse complement strand
TGCGGCGACTGCCAGCCCCAGCTCCCGGGTCGCCCGGTGAAGGCGAGGAAGAAGGGCGTGAAGGGAGCGAAGAGCGTTGCTGCCTAGGCTAGCCCCTTGTCACACAAACTACCGAAGCCTCGAAAAAGGGCTGCAGAGCAGCCCTTGCATCACCGTCCATGCAGAAGACAGAAATCCTACTTGTCCTTGTCCTCTTCATCGTCGTCGAACAGATCCCAGTCATCGTCCGACTTCTTGTGGTTGTAGTACTGCTTCCTCGTCTTGCGCTCGAGGATGAATGCGATGAGAAGGAACAGGAGTATTCCGCCTACGACGAGGCACAGCACGCCCGTGCGTGTCGTGAAGAGCCACATGAAGAAATCCACTATCATTGTTGCGCCTTTCTTAGCAGGATGCGCGGCAGTCTCACTCAAGTATATACTTGAGGCCATTGTTGGTCATGCCGAGCTCGGATGGGCCCAGATGAATCCAGGGCCGGCCGAGATAAGGAGAGCAGTCGATGCTTGACATCAAGTTCGTCAGAGAGAATCCAGATGTGGTGGACAAGTCCTGCGCGTCGCGCCAGAACGCCCACTGGGACCGTGAGCGCTTCTTCGAGCTCGATGAGGAGCGCCGTTCCGTCATTGCCGAAGTCGAGAAGCTGCAGGCAGACCGCAATGCCGTCTCGAAGAAGATCGGCGAGCTCATGCGCGAGGGCAAGCGCGACGAGGCCGAGGCTGCAAAGGCTGAGGTCGCTGCCAACAAGCAGCGCATCGCTGACCTCAACGACCGCAGGACCCAGGTCGAGAAGGATCTCTTCGACCTCGTTGCTGCCATCCCGAACATCCCGCACGAGTCCGTGCCGTACGGTGTCGACGACTCCGACAACCCTGAGGTGCGTCGTTGGGGCGAGCCGACGAAGTTCGACTTCGAGCCGAAGGCCCACTGGGATCTTGGCCCGTCCACGGGCATGATCGACTTCGACCGTGGCATCAAGCTCGCAGGCACGCGCTTCTACCTTCTTGGTGGCGCCGGTGCCCTCATGGAGCGCGCCCTCATCAACTTCTTCATCGATACCCACGTGAAGGCCGGCTTCAAGGAGTGGTGGCCGCCTGTCATCACGAACTATGATTCGCTCTTCGGCACGGGCCAGCTCCCGAAGTTCGACGAGGACCTCTACCACGTGAGCGGCGGCATGTACCTGATTCCGACCGCTGAGGTCATGCTCACGAACATCCACCGCGACGAGGTGCTCGACGGTGCCGACCTGCCGCTGTGGTATACGGCCTTTACGCCGTGCTTCCGCGAGGAGGCAGGCTCTGCCGGCCGCGATACGCGTGGCATCATCCGTGTCCACGAGTTCGACAAGGTTGAGATGGTGAAGTTCGCAAAGCCTGAGGACTCCATGAACCAGCTCGAGAGCATGGTTGCAGAGGCAGAGAGGTGCCTGCAGCTCCTCGGCCTTCCGTACCATGTGGTCACGCTCTGCACGGGCGACATCGGCTTCTCTGCCACGAAGTGCTACGACCTCGAGGTGTGGCTGCCGAGCTACAACAACTACAAGGAGATCTCCTCCTGCTCGAACTGCTGGGACTTCCAGGCACGCCGCGCCAACATCAAGTACCGCGACCCGTCCGAGTTCAAGGGCACGCGCCTTGTCCATACGCTCAATGGCTCTGGCCTCGCTGTGGGCCGCACGATGGCAGCCATCATGGAGAACTACCAGAACGCCGACGGCTCCATCACGGTGCCTGAGGTGCTCCGCCCCTACATGCGCGACATGGAGGTCATCAAGCCTCTCGCATAAGGGCGCATCAGATACATATGAGCTGGGAGAGAGGGAGCCTCAGGGCTCCCTCTCTTTTCGGAAAATCTTAGAACATCTGTTCTATTCATCCTCCTGTTAGGCGTATCATGAGATCTGGAAAGAAAAACGCGTGGAGGAGGTTTCGATGACAGACGAGATGAAGGCACAGACCCTGTTCGTACGGGAGACAGATGGCGAGCATCGCGAGGTGGGCCTCTGGAGAGATGCAGATGGACTCTGGATCCAGGAGAGGACGGCAGGGGCGCTCACGCGCTCCGTCTTCGGCGAGCCCTACCATGTGCAGCAGATGCTCATAAAGCCCCTCTTCATCGAGGCAGCAGCAGATGCCTTCGGCACGGATGGGGAAGGGCTGCCTTCTGCCGTGGAACGCTTCTTCGAGATTGCGCCCTACCGTGTGCTTGCGGACCTCATGGACTATCTCGACAGGAATGATATCGCCTACGACTTCAGGGCATTCGGGCCAGCGTGCGCTGTCTTCAGGACCTCGGACGGGGAAGACGCCTATAGGCGTGCGTAGATATGAAAAGAGCCCCTCAAGAGGGGCTCTGAACATTCGCTGGTGCGGCGTATAGGATTCGAACCTATGACAGACTGATTCGTAGTCAGTTCCTCTATCCAGCTGAGGTAACGCCGCGAAGCAAGTAGATATAATGCCCCGGAAGCCCTCCTGAGTCAAGGGCGATGAGGAAAAAAGTTCTGCTGCACCCGCTGAAGACAAAGCCTCTGCAGGTGCAGCAGCTGCATCATGCCTGGTGAAGGGCATATTTCTGGGATTTCATGAGGCTGCTGCATGTACGGATTCTGGCAGATCCGATATGTGCACATTCTGTGACAGGGGTTTGCTGCCTGCCTGATGGTCTCCTGTCGGCCCTGGATATAGGCATCTGCTGCCGTCCTGGGCTCCAAAGCGATATAAGGCTCCAAGCATCTGCGGGCTTTGTGACATCAGGGCAACGCATCTCATGATAGATTGTTCGTACCGTGTCTCAAAAAAGACGATCAGACAGGAGCCGCGCATGTACGCAGCAGAGGTGACCGCCGCTTCCAAGGCGGCAGCAGGAAAGAGAGCGATGCTCTCGAAGAACCCGGCAGGCTATTTCGTCCTCTCGATGCTGGCAGGTGCCTACATCGGATTCGGCAATATCCTCATCAACGTGATCGGCGGACAGCTTGCCGGCTCTCCTGCCACCAAGACCGTCATGGGCGTCTCCTTTGGTATCGCCCTCTCCCTGGTCGTTATCGCCGGCTCCGAGCTCTTCACCGGCAACACCATGGTCATGAGCCTCGGCATCATGAAGAAGACGGTCACGCTGGCAGATGCCGCGAAGGTCTGGATCGTCTGCTGGCTTGGAAACCTCGCGGGAGCGGCGGTCCTGGCGCTTCTCTTCCACTTCTCGGGGCTCAACGGCGAGGCGACCTCCACCTTCCTCTCGACGGCCGCTGCAGGCAAGATGAGTGCCGCCTTCGTCCCGCTCTTCATACGTGGCATCCTCTGCAATATCCTCGTCTGCCTGGCAGTGTGGTGCTCCTTCAGGACCACGAACGATGCCGCGAAGCTCATCATGGTATTCTGGTGCCTCTTTGCCTTCATCACCTGCGGCTTCGAGCACTCTGTTGCCAACATGACGCAGCTCACGGTGGCGCTCCTCGATCCTGCTGGCCAGGCGGTGTCTCTTGTTGGCTACTTCTACAACCTGATCACCGTGACCTTGGGCAACATGGTCGGCGGCATCTGCTTCGTGGCGGTGCCCTACTTCCTGGGCCAGAAGATGGACTAGCCTCGAGGGCAAGATCTCCGATTGCTGGACGCTGCCTCCCCTTTCCTGGACGCAGGAGAGGGGAGGCATCTTCATGTGCGCTGGATTCTGATGGGCATGCTATGAGGCAAAAGACTGCATGTGGCCGGGTTCAGGCCAAAGAAAAAGGGACCACGCTTTCGCGCAGTCCCTGTCATATGCTGGCGGAGAGCTGGGGATTCGAACCCCAGATAGGATTGTGTCCTATACTCGCTTAGCAGGCGAGCACCTTCGGCCACTCGGTCAGCTCTCCAATAGGTGCTCAAGCATCATACCCCACTTGCGTGGTTGCCTACAAGGGGAGGGCCTGCAAGAAATTGGGCATTCGCCACAATATCTGCGCGATGCGCACGGACCTTCTCCCAGGAGAAGCGGGATATGAGGTTCTCTGGCAGAACCTCTTCGCCGGGTTCTGCGAGACCGACCGCTGCTGCCAGAGCGCCGATGATGGGGCCAGGACGTCCTGCCCGCTCGCGCATGACGCCGAGGTCGAGGTCATGGTCGCGCTTCGAGAGCCTCCTGCCAGAAGGGGCAATGAGGAGCGGCACATGGGCGTAGGCAGGCTCGGGGTAGCCGAAGAGGCGCTGCAGGTAGATCTGGCGTGCACACGACCCTAGCAGGTCATGGCCGCGCACGACTTCCGTGACGCCCATCAGGGCATCGTCTACGACGACTGCAAGCTGGTAGGCAGGGACGCCGTCCGAGCGCTCGATCAGGAAATCGCCGCAGTCGCGGGCAAGGACCTCTGACTGCGGTCCATAGACAGCATCCGTGAATGAAATCGTTCCTCTGGGATCATCTGCATCAGGCACGATGAGGCGGGTTGCCGGACGCCTTTCGGCAGACTTCCTGGCCACCTCCTCCTTCGTGAGATGGCGGCAGGTGCCCTGATAGATATAGGTGCCATCCGATGCATGGGGAGCGGCTGCAGCATGGAGCTCTGCGCGCGTGCAGAAGCAGGGATAGGTGAGGCCACGCTCTCTGAGCTCTGCAATGGCCTCGCGGTAGATATCGCGCCGCTCGCTCTGATAGAAGGGGCCTTCGTCCCACCCAAGACCGAGCCAGGAGAGGTCGTCCATCAGGAGCTCGGCGTTCTTCCGGTCCTGGGCTCTGGGATCCAGGTCCTCGATCCTGAGCACCATGGTGCCGCCTTCGCTTCTGCAGGAGAGCCAGGCCAGGAGGGCGGCCATGATGTTGCCAGCATGCATGCGGCCCGAAGGCGTCGGTGCAAAGCGCCCACGTATCACCTTCTCCTCCATGTCTCTCCTTCCTGTGCAGATGCTTGATCTGGCATGCCTACGATACGCGTTCTGTGCACAGGCGCAACTGTTCGTTGTAAGCTTTGGTATGAAGATATGAGAAGAAGGAAGGGAGCCTGCCTGTGGATACGAAGGATGAAAGCCAGAACAAGGCTGCCCCGGAACCTGACATGAAGGACTTCACGCTCGGCAAGCCTGCCCTGGTCTGCCGCTGGAGGCTCTACGACCAGAAGCTGCCGCTCGAGAACCGCCATATGCGGGCGCTTGGAGCAAGAAGGATCCAGGGTGCGCCTCTGCGTGGCACGCTCCTCGAATGGGCCAAGCAGCACATCGAGTGGACGCTCGAGGAAGGCTCTGCGGCCCATCCTTTCGGCGTCCTCATGATCATCGTCGACGAAGAAGGCCGTGCTGCCATGACGGTAGGGCCCTATGAGCCGCTCCAGGAGACCGCCGCCCGCGAGCTTGCCATCCGTGCGCTCAAGTCGAGGCGCGAGTTCGAGGAGACCGCCATTGCCCCCGAGACGCTCTGGGCCGTTCGTCCGGACGGAACTCTGATCTTGGGCGCCGGTCCCGAGGAGCGCGTGGCTGGTGCCACCTCCCTCATCCAGGACCTTGCCCAGACCTTGGGCATGCCGGTCGTGCGCATGCCGGACCTCGCTTCTGCCTATCTCGAAGGCAGCGCAGATGCTGCCGAGTACTTCCTTGTCTCGGACGAGCACGGCGTCGTGCCTGCGGCCGATGCAACGGGCAAGACTTCCGAGAGCTTCCGTGCGGGATATCAGAAGCTCCTCGACAAGACCAGAAGAAAGAAAGCTTGATGGCTGAACGCAGGGTCGCCCCTTCCGAGGCGGCATTCGAGAACATACTTGCCTATCTTGATGCAGCTGGCCTCAAGGAAGGCGACCGCCTGCCCGCCGAGCGGACGCTCACCGATGAGTGGGGCATCTCGCGCACAGCCCTCAGGGCGGCGCTGCGTGAGCTCATTGCCCGCCATGTGCTCGAGAGCAGGGGAGGCTCTGGCACCTATGTCGCGATGAGGCGGCCGGAATCGAACTGCCGTGGCTACAACGGCTACAGCGATACCGTGCGTGCTGTCGGCAAGACCCCCTCCTCCAAGGTGCTCTGGGCAAAGAGCGAGGTCGCGGATGTCCACGTCGCCCACAAGCTCAGGCTCGAGGAAGGAGACCCGATCTTCGAGCTCAGGCGTGTCCGCCGCATAGACGATCTTCCCTGCATGATTGAGACGGTCTATATCAATGTGGCGGTCTGCCCTGGCATCGAAAAATACGATTTCCAGGAGCGCTCGCTCTTCGATACGCTTCGTCAGGAGTACGGCATCACGCTGCCGCACGGCGAGGAGCGCCTCTCGATCACCCGTGTCGACGCAGACGAGGCAGAAGAGCTGGGACTTGTCGAAGGAGACCCCGTCTACTTCCAGACCGGCGTCTCCGAGACAGAGGAAAGGACCCCTGTCGAGTACTTCAAGGCCGTCATCCGCTCCGACCGCTATACGTTCTATGCGCGCCAGGAGCATCTCTCGCGTGGGCATGAGATTCCGGAGAAGGTGATTGCGGATGAGTGAGGAGCAAAAGCGGACGCCGCTCTACCAGCAGGTCCGCGAGGCCATCCGCACGAAGATCGAGGACGGCGACTACGGCCTGGGCGAGGTGCTGCCCTCCGAGCAGGAGCTCTCCGAGATCTTCCATACGACGCGCCAGACCGTCCGCAATGCCTACGCGGCGCTCGAGGCAGAAGGCCTTGTCCGCCGTGCCCAGGGCAAGGGCGTCTTCGTCACGAAAGGCAGCCCTGGCACGCTCGATATCGGCGATGGCAGGAGCTTCCGCCAGAGCACGAGGGCAGAGGGCAAGAAGCCCCAGGTCCGCATCCTCTCGCATGAGACGAGGGCAGCAGGCCCCTGGTACGCAGAGCTCTTCAAGATAAAGGCAGACGATCCTGTCTATGCGATAAGAAGGCTCAACAGCGTCGATGGCTGTCCGCTCTCGCTCGAGCGCACGGTCGTGCCGCTCGTGAGGTTCCCGAGGCTCGAGGGCATAGACTTAGGGGTCTTCTCCCTCTATGAGGTCTTCGGCTTCTACGGCAAGGTCGTCGATGCGACCTTTGAGCATCTCGATATCGCAGAGCTCGGCGTCCACGATGCGCGCTTCCTCGGTGTGGAGCCGGGAGGACCGGCCATGGCATACGACTGCATAAGCTATGACCAGGACGGCGAGGCCATAGAGCACACGCGGACGCTGCGCCGTGGCGACCTTGGCTTCTATACGGTGCGCTACTGACGAGACGGACGCATAGGACCTGCTAGAATGGGTCCGGAAGAGATACGCCGGATATGCCGGCAGAAGGGTTGGTGCTGTGGCAAGAAAGCAAGGAGTGACGCCTGAGCTCGACAAGCTCTCCTGCGACCTCATGGGCCAGGCATTCGACCTTCTGGCCGAAGGCAAGGACGTGGAGCCGATGCTTGCTGTCCAGGACGCGGCGGGCCATACCGCATCCTACGAGTTCGTGGATGACGGGATAGAGGCCTGCATCGAAGGCGCACACGACAAGGTAGGCGAGCTTGTCTCTGCCGGAGGGGATCCGAAGGCGGACCTTGCCACGCCGGTGCGCTATGCAATCGTCTACGAGGGAGCCATCGAGGACGAGGATGGCGCCTACGAGGATGCCGTGCTCCTCGAGTTCGGCGAAGAGGGCTACGAGGCCTATTCTGCCTACTCGCTCTTCAAGGGGCGAGGGGAGCATGAGAAGTTTGCCTGGACCGATCCTGCGCCTGCAGGAGAGCTCGAGCCGCTCATCTAGGCAGCAGAATTTACGTGGAGCCTGGCTCTTCGCCACATCGTCACATCTTCATCAACTATATTTGCAAGCGTAAATCCTCTGAATGGCCTGAAAACCGCGCGCAGTGGCTGAAATGAAGCCGGGTGCGCGTCTTTTGTCCCTGAGATTAGAGAGGCAATCAATGCTGCAGAAGCAGATCAGAAACATCGCAATCATCGCGCATGTCGACCACGGCAAGACGACCCTCGTCGACAAGCTCCTGAAGGCCACCGACGCCTTCCGCGCGAACCAGCAGGTCCAGGACCGCATCCTCGACTCCAATGACCAGGAGCGCGAGCGCGGCATCACGATCCTGTCCAAGAACATCTCGATCGAGTACAAGGGCGTCAAGATCAATGTCATCGACACCCCGGGCCACGCCGACTTCGGCGGCGAGGTCGAGCGCGTCCTCAAGATGGCAGACGGAGCGCTCCTGCTCGTCGATGCCGCTGAGGGCCCCATGCCCCAGACCCGCTTCGTCCTTCGCCATGCCATCGACGCGAAGCTCCAGATCATGCTCGTCATCAACAAGATCGACCGCGAGGGCGCAGATCCCCAGAAGGCCATGAACGACTCCCTTGACCTCATGATGGACCTCGGCGCCACGGACGAGCAGCTCGAGTTCACGATGGAGCACGTGATCTACGCTTCCGCCGTGAACGGATTTGCCCGCCTCGACCCGGATGACGGCAACATGGACATGTATCCGATGCTCGACATGATCATCGATGCCATGCCTGCCCCCGATGTGGATCCGGATGGCCCGCTTGCCATGCAGGTCGTCACGATCGACCACTCCGACTACGTCGGCCGCATCGGCGTCGGCCGTGTCTATTCCGGCACGATCCACCAGAACGACCGCATCCTCGTCGTGAAGAACGACGGCTCCCGTGCCATGGCACAGGTGAAGCAGCTCTTCACGTTCGACTACCTCGGCCGCAAGGAGTGCGACGAGGTCGTCGCAGGCGATATCGGCGCTGTCGTCGGTGTCGACTCCACCGATATCGGCGATGTCTACACCGATCCGGAGAACCCGGTCGAGCTCGAGCCGATCGAGATCGATCCGCCGACCCTCTCCATCATCTTCGAGCCTTCGACCTCTCCTCTCGTCGGACGTGACGGCGACATCGTGGGCGGCCGCCAGCTCAAGGAGCGCCTCATGCAGGAGCGCGAGAACAACGTCACGATGCGCATCGAGGAGCTGCCCGACAAGACCGGCGTCGAGGTTGCTGGCCGCGGCATCCTGCATCTTTCCGTCCTCATGGAGGAGATGCGCCGCGAGGGCTTCGAGTTCCAGGTAGGACGCCCGAAGGTCCTCTTCAAGAAGGATGAGAACGGCAACCGCTTGGAGCCGATCGAGCAGGCCGTCGTCGAGTGCCCGGGCGAGTACTCCGGCAAGGTCATCGAGGTCTTCGGCAACAACGGCGGAAACATGACGAGCATGGAGCAGACCGACCTCTCCTGCCATCTCGAGTTCTCGATTCCGACCCGCGGCATCATGGGCCTCAAGAACCGCATCCTGAACGTCACCCACGGCGAGGGCATCTTCTACCACACGTTCCTCGAGTATGGCCCCTATGCCGGCGAGATCGGCGGCAGGAGCAATGGTGCCATGATCTCGATGTCGACGGAGAAGGCTGTTGCCTACGCACTCGGCACGCTCCAGGACCGCGGCACGCTCTTCATCGAGCCGGGCATGGAGTGCTATGAGGGCATGATCGTCGGCGAGCGCTCGAAGCCAGGCGACATGGTCGTGAATGTTGCCCGTACGAAGAACCTCGGCAACCAGCGTTCCTCGACGGCAGACATCGCCGTCCAGCTGACGCCGCCGCGCACGTTCACGCTCGAGGAGGCCCTCCAGTACATCATGGACGACGAGCTCGTCGAGATCACGCCGAAGCACATCCGCATGCGCAAGCGCATCCTCTCCGAGATCGAGCGCCGCAAGTGGCGTGTCCGTCATGGCCTCGTGAACAAGTAGGCAAAGACGCTCTGGAAGCAATGAACAGGGCCCGTCTCCTCGGAGGCGGGCCCTGTGCTATCTGAGGTCTGTTTCGGAGCTTGCTAGCGCTCTCTGCGCTTCTGGCGTGCATCCCGGACCTTTCGCTCTGCCCGCTTCACGCCTGCCTCGACCTTGGGCGTGAGGTCCACATCGGCAGGGGACATGATGTGGTAGCGAAGCGAGGCACGCCTGAGCCCGACCGTGACGGCAATGCAGATGAGGGCGCAGATGACCTTGTTGAGACCTATCGTGCCGAAGACGAAATAGGCAAGAGAGCCTGCGACAGCGCAGAGGGCATAGAGGTTCGACTTCCTGAAGATGCGCGGGATATCTCCGAGGAACACATCGCGCAGCATGCCGCCGCCCACGGCCGTGAGCGTACCCATAAGGACGCAGGCCCAGACAGAAAGGCCATGCAGGAGCGCCTTGTCGGTGCCTGAGACAGCGAAGAGCGAGACCGAGAGGATATCGAACCATTCGAGTGCGGAAGGATTGCCGAAGAAGGGCGAGGGGAACGCGAACGAGATGAGCGCAATCGCGACCGAGCCAGGGATGGCATAGGGGGAATCGATCAGGTAGACGCCGCCCTGCTGCATGGCCATATCGCGCAGAAGCCCGCCTCCGAGGCCGCAGAGGATCGAGAGTCCCACAAATCCTACAAGATCGAGCTTGCGCTCTTCGGCGACGATGCAGCCCGTGAGCGAGCCGACGACGACAGCGGCAAGATCGAGCCAGGCAGGCATCGGCACGGCCTGTGCCTGCGCAGATCCAGTAAACAGCAGGTCGAACACGGACATCCTTTCCGCTCAGGCGGGGCTTTGGCAGGCGTGGACGAGGCCTGGAAACCGGACCTCAGAAGAAAACGAAAAAATCCTCTTCCCAACGCAGGGACAGTATTGTACAATTTCCTTCGCGGTTTTGAGGAGAGTTGTCCGAGTGGCCGAAGGAGCACGATTGGAAATCGTGTATACGCCTAAAGCGTATCCTGGGTTCAAATCCCAGACTCTCCGCCAGCAAGCTTCCGTGGCGCCTTCGGGCGCCACGTTCTTTCATAATTGGAGAGGTGGCAGAGCGGCCGAATGCGGCGGTCTCGAAAACCGTTTACCCGTTCGCGGGTACGTGAGTTCAAATCTCACCCTCTCCGCCAGATGAGTCCGAGCCCTGATGCTTCAGGGCTCTTTTCATATCTATCGGCCTTTTCAGGAATCCTCGATGCTCATGGGGTATTGCGCCGAGGTGCCGCATCCGGGCGAGTAGGGTATATAGCAGACGTGTCAGATGGCTGTCAGACGCATGCATGAGCATGCTGCACTATGTTGGAGGTCTGCGCATGGCAGAAAGCGCTGAGACAAAGGAATACATGGGCCGCTCCTGGCGGATGCTCACGCATGACAAGGGATGGTACAAGCCGCTGCTCGTGCTGCCGCTTGCCAAGCTCGTGCCGATTGCCGGTCCCCTCGGTGTCTGGGGCTACCAGGCAGAGTGGGCACGGCTTTCCGCTTGGGGGAAGGAGACCTACCCGAAGCAGTCCGGCGTGAAGGTCAGTGCCTGCATCAAGAGCGGCTGGCGGGCATTCCTGGCGATGCTCGGCTACGCCGCTGTCTACTTCATCCTCCTGGCAGCGGTGCGCCCCTCGGCAGATGGCCTGGCTGCGCTCCTCTGGAACTTCGTCGCCATCCTCTGGAGCACGATTGCCTGGGTCGCCGCCATCCGCGCGACAATCTACCAGCATGCACGTGCGGGATATCAGCTTGACCGCATCTGGGACATGCTGAAGCGCGACTTCGGAAGCATTGCCGAGATCGCCCTCGTGCTCTTCCTGGGGAGCCTCCTGATTGAGGGCTTCTGCATCCTCTGCGCCCTCATCATCGTCGTGCCGTCTCTGGCCGAGCTGGGCGGCCTCTTTGCCTATTCAGGCTCCGCTGCCGCCATCGCGGTTCTGGCGGCCCACTTCCTTGCCCGCTTCGCGCCCTGGATGGTGCTTGTGCTCTATCTGGCAGCTGTCTTCGCCACAGCGCTCCAGACTGTAGCCGTCAATGCGCTTGGCCTCTGGTTCCAGCAGTTCGATGTCCCCCATTGGGGAAGCTCGAAGGACCCCCTGCCTGACTCTGCGAAGAAGGACGCCGAGATGCCTGGCGAGCCGGCCCAGGCTGCCGCAGAGCCCCAGGCGACGCCTGCGCCTGGGGACAAGGGCACGCCTGAAGCGGCTCCTGCGCCTGCAGAAGAGCCGGATAAGGCTGCAGAAGAGCCCGAGAGGAAGGGCCTGGCAGGAGGCCTTCCTGCCATCGGCGAGAGCTCTGCTCCTGCAGATGAGCCGGCAACGCTCATCATGCGCCGCCCGGAGGATGAAGATCCAGACGAGCGCTGAGGCAGAAGAGAGATGCGCTTCAAGAAGGCGGAGGGCCCTGAGCCTTCCGCCTTTCTCTTGCAAGAAAGCTGCACATAAGATGGCAGCAGGGGCTGCCAAAGCTGTCAGACGGGTCTGCTACAGTGCACATGAGCTGCACATGGCGAAGGAAAGTTATGGAGTTCAGGGGAAGAGAGCCTGTCCTGTGGTATGGTTCTAGACCGAACCTTTCCTGCTCGGGGCGCGACCTTCACGACCCTGAGCCACTAGCCCAGAGGAGGTGACCACATGAAGGCCTATGAACTGCTGTTTTTTGTCGATCCTGCTTCTAACGAAGAGGTCCGCGCTGGTGTCATGAAGCGCATTGACGTCGCAATCACCGAGAACGGTGGCCAGGTCGACAGCGTCGACGATTGGGGCAAGCGCAAGCTCGCCTATGAGATCGACGGACTCACCGAGGGTGACTACACCCTCATCAACTTCCATGCCAATGCAGCCGACATTGCCGAGCTTGACCGCGTCCTTCGCATCAACGACGCAGTGAAGCGCCACATGATCGTGGCCCGTCCGGACAAGGACTAGCTATGGAAGCGCGGGCATAAAACCCGCAGATGAGAGGTTGTGAGCAGCGTGAGCATCAACAGGGTCGTTATTTCGGGCAATCTGACGCGTGACGGAGAGATCCGTGCTACGGCAGGCGGCACTACCGTGCTGACCTTCGGCGTGGCCGTGAACGATCGCCGCCGCAATGCATCCGGCGAATGGGAGGATGTCCCCAACTTCGTGGACTGCGTGATGTTCGGCACCCGTGCCGATGCCCTTGCACGCTTCCTCACGAAGGGCACAAAGGTTGCTCTGGAAGGCAAGCTTCGCTACAGCTCATGGGAACGCGATGGGCAGCGCAGGAGCAAGCTCGAGGTCATTGTGGACGATCTGGAATTCATGTCGTCCCGCCAGGGCCAGGGCAGCTCCCAGAGCCAGGCGCCGCGTGCGCAGCAGGCTCCGAGCTTCTCTGCTCCGGCAGCTTACGGACAGACCTCTCAGCGTCCGACTCAGCAGACGCCGCCTTCGGCGGATGTCTACGACGAGGACATTCCCTTCTAGCAGGAACAAGAAGAACTCAGGTGGCTCCGGCTGCCTGAAAAGAAAGGCAAATTAGACATGGCTCAGGATTTTCAGCGTCAGCCGCGTCGCAAGTATTGCCAGTTCTGCAAGGAGGACGTGGACTACATCGATTACAAGGATGTCCAGCTCCTCCGCAAGTACACGACGGACCGCGGCAAGATCAAGCCGCGTCGTGTGACTGGCGCATGCACGCAGCATCAGCGTGACCTCGCAGTCGCTATCAAGCGCGCTCGCGAGATGGCCCTTCTGCCGTACACGGTTTCCGTGGTCTCCAGCCGCGGCGGCCGTGGCCGCAACCGCGACTAGCCATATCCCGTCTCGAGCAGAGCCGGCAGGCAGTGAGCGAAGAGAAGGACAGGAACGCTTCCGCTGGCTGGCACCACGTGCCAGCTGAGTCGGGAGCAGAGCTCGCTCCGAGAGGAGCCTTCGAGGCACGCACGGAGGGGCCGGACAATCTCGTGTCCGGACTCATCTGGTGTGTCGCAGGAGCTGTCGTCTCCGGGTTCATTCCGCTGCTTTCTGGCTTTGCCACGGCGTATGGCACCTGCCTTGCCACGAAAGGGCGCGGCGCAAGGGAGAGCCTTCTGGCTCTTGCCGCTGCCGTCGTTCCGGCTGTGGCTGTGGGAGCGGTGACACAGGCCTCCTCTCTGATGGAGCCTGTGCTGCCTGCCATCTCGGGCTTCATCCTGGGGCTTCTGGTGGCAAAGAGGAAGCTCCGTGCCAGCACGCTTCTGTGCGCCGTGCTCGGACTTGCCGCTGCTCTCATCGCGGCGGATGCCGTCCTCTCCTATGCTGCGGGGACGACGCTCGGCGCGAGCATCGATGCCATGCTCACGGCAGCTGCTGCAGAGTATGGGGAGATGGCCGGAAGCTCGGAGGTGCAGAGCGCCCTTGAGGGCGCGAATGCGCTTCTTCGGCAGTACTGGCCGCTTGCCTATGCTGCAATGGCGGCTGCGTGGTGTGCGAGCGCGGGACTCGGGTGCGCGATGTTCGTGCATTCAGGTCCTGACGCAGCAGAGTGCGCCGTGAAGCTCCGCGATTTCGATCTTCCGATCTGGGCGCTCGTGGCACTTGTCGCGACGTTTGCCTTGACGGTCATGGACCGCGAAGGCATGCCCGTGCCGGCAGAGGTCGTGTTCTGGGCGAAGAACCTCCTTCAGGCTCTTCGTGTCGCATGCGCGATCCAGGGCATCGCGGTCGCTGTGTGGTTTCTGGCGACCCAGGAGATCGGACGCTTCGGACAGGTGCTTGCCAGCATCCTGTGCGTGTGGCTCGAGACAGAATTCATGGCAATGAGCGTAGTGGGCCTGGTCGACGGCCTCGCGGATTTCCGCAATATCGAGCGGAAGGGTCTGCGGAGCTACCAGTACCGGGCTTCTGAAACAAAGTAGGAGTTGCCGCAAGGCAACCAACCGAAGGAGTGTCCCAATGAAAGTCATCCTTATGGGTGAGCTCAGGGGCAAGGGCGGCGAGGGCGACATCGTCGACGTCGCTCAGGGCTTCGCGGAGAACTACCTGTTCCCCAACAAGATCGCCCAGCCGGCTACCCCTGGCAATATCAAGCAGCTCGAGCAGCGCCGCCGCAACATCGAGAAGCGCGAAGCAGAGCGCATCGCGAAGGCGCAGGAGCTCAAGGCTCAGGTCGATGGCAAGTCCATCAAGGTCGATGCCAAGATCGGCGACGACGGCCAGCTCTTCGGCTCCGTCACGACGACCATGATTGCTGACGCCCTCAAGGCCCAGCTCGGCGTCGAGGTCGACCGCAAGCGCGTCGAGCACGCTGCTGCCATCAAGACCGTTGGCCGCCACACCGTGACGATCAACTTCTACCGTGACATCAACGCCGAGATCACCGTTCTCGTCGGCGATGTCGAGGAGCCGGAGCCCGAGCCGGAGGCCGAAGAGGCCGAGGGCGAGGAGGCTCCTGCCGAGGAAGCAGCCGAGACCCCTGCTGAGTAGGTGATATCTTCACCTGCCCATCCCTTATAGACAAGGGATTTCAACAGGAAGTTCTGCCAGACGTGTCTCTTGGCAGGTCTGGCAAGCACCTCGAACACTGCGCCCTTCCCAGGACTTCAGCCCCGGGGGAGGGCGCTTTTTGCTAGACGCCTCAAAAACACGCAATCTACCTGCGGAAATGAAAGAATCTGCACGTAGATGCCTATGGGGCATGAGAGGAATTCTTCAGAATGCGGCCCTGACCTGCACGAAGGCACGCGTGTTCTGTTTGTAGAAAACCTCATGAAGACGTCTTCGACAAATTGTTGAAAACGTGGAAAACCAGCAAAGCCACAGGTTGCAGGGCATGAGGCTTTCACCATCCTCTGCAAGCTCTGTGTCAGACGCCTGCAAGGCAAAGGAAAGCTCCGGGAAAGGCTTGCACTGCAGCCGGGTCAGGGAAGGAGGAGCAAATGGCCGACAATGCCGGATACCGCCGCGAGGACGAGACACCTTCGCTTCCGGCCGAGCCCGTCATGCCGCAGGATACGGCAGCCGAGGCATCGGTCCTCTCCGCCATGCTGCTCTCGCCTGATGTGCTCCAGGATGCGCTTGTCGAGCTCTCGCCGGACGACTTCTATGTGCCGTCGAACCGCACGATCTTCCTTGCGATGCGCGACCTCTTCGACAGGAGCCAGCCGGTCGACCCGATCTCTCTTGCCGACTACCTGAAGTCGGAAGGCGAGCTTGCGAAGGTCGGCGGAAGCACCTATCTGCTCGAGCTCTCGGGCAACTCCTTTGCCCTGGCGAGCTGGCGCCACCACGCAGAGATTCTGCGCCGCGACTCGACGCTCAGGAAGATCATCCAGGCATCGACGAAGGTCACAGCCCTTGCCTACGATGCTCCCGAGGATACGAAGGAAGTCGTCGATCAGGCAGAGAAGCTCATCCTCAATGCGACGGACTCCGACATCAAGAGCAACTATTCGACGCTCGAGACTGTCATGGAGGACCTCTACAACGAGCTCGGCGAGATGGCGGCACAGGACGAGAAGTTCCTGGGCGTCCAGACGGGCTTCCCCGGCATCGACAAGCAGCTTCTGGGCCTGCGTGCAGGCCAGATGATCGTCGTCGGTGCCCGTCCTGGTGTCGGCAAGACCTCCTTCGCACTGAACCTCGCCGTGAATGCTGCGGCAAACGGCACGACGGTCGCCTTCTTCTCGCTCGAGATGTCCAAGGTCGAGATTGCGCAGAGGCTCCTTGCGGCCCAGGCCAGGGTGAGCCTCCAGGACATCCGTGCTGCGAACATCCGCGACAACCAGTGGCAGCAGCTCCTCCAGGCCACGGTCGACCTCTCGCATCTCGACATCATGATCGACGATACGCCGGGCACGACCGTGACCGAGGTACGAGCCAAGGCACGGCGCATGCTCCACGGCAAGGAGAAGAACGCTCTTGTCATCCTCGACTACCTCCAGCTCGTGTCTCCGCCTTCGGGAGGCAGAAGGTCCGACTCCCGTGCGACCGAGGTCTCCGAGATGAGCCGTGGCATCAAGATCATGGCAAAGGACTTGGGCGTGCCGGTCGTTGCCCTCTCGCAGCTTTCCCGTCAGGTCGAATCGCGTACGGGAAAGACCCCTCAGCTCTCCGACCTCCGCGAATCCGGTGCTATCGAGCAGGACGCCGATATCGTTATCCTCCTCGACCGCTCGATGACAGACGAGGAGGCGGCGCGCGACGACCGTCCGGACAAGGATGTCACGAACTTCATCATCGCGAAGAACCGTTCCGGCCCTCTGGGCGTCGTGCCGCTCACGTTCCTGCCGGGCTCGACGAAGTTCGTCGAGGTCGATACGCACCACGAGGAGTAGCTCAGAGCCCCACTCTGGAGACTCTCTTCTCATGCAAGATATGGCCTTCGGCAGATGTTGGCGTGCCGTATACTGAGGAGGTCCCGCGCCTGGCGCGGGGCCTTATCAGTTATGGACCGAGGAGGATTCACATGCCAGCATCAGTGCTTGTAGGCACGCAGTGGGGCGATGAAGGCAAGGGCAAGGTCACCGACCTCATCTCTGGCGACTTCGACGTGGTTTGCCGCTACGCCGGCGGAGCGAACGCAGGACACACGGTCGTTGCAGGAGGCCACAAGCTGGCGCTTCACCAGGTACCCTCCGGCGTCATGTACAAGGGCGTCTATCCGGTGATCGGCAATGGCTGCATCGTCGACCCCGAGGTTCTCCTCGGCGAGATCGATACCCTCGAGAAGCAGGGCATCTCCTGCGACGCGCTCAAGATCTCCGGCAATGCCCATATCGTCATGCCCTACCACAAGGATCTTGACGGCGCCCATGAGAAGAAGCTCGGCAAGAACCTCATCGGCACGACGAAGCGCGGCGTCGGCCCCTGCTATATGGACAAGATGAACCGCACGGGCCTGCGCATCCAGGACATGCTCGACGAGCACATCTTCCGCGAGAAGCTCGAGAGCGCGCTTGCCTACACGAACCCGATCCTCGAGAAGGTCTATGAGCTGCCGACCTACACGGTCGACCAGATCTGCGAGACGTATCTGCCGTACGCCGAGCGCATCCGCCCGTACATCGTCGAGTCCTCGCTGTTCCTCAACGAGCAGCTTGAGGCTGGCAAGAACATCCTCTTCGAGGGCGCCCAGGCAACGATGCTCGATATCGACCACGGCACCTACCCGTTCGTCACGAGCTCGAACTGCACCGCAGGCGGTGCTGTCACCGGCTCCGGCGTCGGCCCGACCCAGATCGACCGTGTCCTCGGCGTCGCAAAGGCCTATCTCACGCGCGTCGGCTCTGGCCCGTTCCCGACGGAGCTCTTCGACGAGACCGGCGACCTCCTCGGCGAGATCGGCCACGAGTACGGCGTGACGACTGGCCGCAAGCGCCGCTGCGGCTGGTATGACGCAGTCGTCGTGAACTACGCCGCCCGCGTCAACGGCCTCACGGACCTCGCAATCACGAAGCTCGATGTCCTCGGCTGCCTCGATGAGATCAAGGTCTGCGTTGCCTATGAGTGCGACGGCAAGACCTACCGCACGGTGCCTGAGCACCAGTCCGTCTTCTATCATGCGAAGCCGGTCTACGAGACGCTGCCGGGCTGGAAGTGCGACATCTCCGGTGTCCGCAACTTCTACCAGCTGCCGCGCGAGGCAAAGGACTACATCGACTTCCTCGAGCAGCTTGCCGGCGTCCGTGTCTCCATCATCACGGTGGGCCCGGACCGCGAGCAGACAATCAATCGCTACTGGAAGTAGCATCAGCTAAGCAAGCAGGGAAGGTGCCAGGTTCTTGTGCCTGGCACCTTCGGTCTTTAGAAGGAGGCCCCTGATGGCTGAAGACAAGGTCTCGATTCTTTTGCTGGGCGCAGGCGGCCGCGAGCATGCGCTGCTCGTGAAGCTTGCCCAGTCTCCGCGTGCCGGCAAGATCTATGTGGCGCCGGGCAATGGCGGCATGTACGATCTGGCCGAGAAGGCAGAGCTCGATCCTGAATCTCCTGAGGCGGTGGCAGCATTCGCGAAAGAGCACGGAGTCGGCCTCGTCGTAATCGGCCCTGAGGCGCCCCTCGTCAAGGGCGTCGGCGACGCTGTGCGTGCAGCTGGCATCCCGGTCTTCGGACCGAATGCCGAGGCGGCCCAGATGGAGGGCTCGAAGGAGTTCGCGAAGCATGTGATGGAAAAGGCAGGCGTGCCGACGGCAGCCTGGAAGAGCTTCACGGATGAGGATGCGTGCGCAGCCTACGTGAAGGAGCTTGCCGGCCCCTGCGTCGTGAAGGCAGATGGCCTTGCTGCCGGCAAGGGCGTCATCGTCGCGAACACGACCGAGGAGGCCCTCGAAGGCGTGCATGAATGCTTCAGCGGACACTTCGGCGATGCCGGCAAGACCGTGGTCGTCGAGGAGATGCTCAAAGGCCCCGAGTGCTCGCTTCTTGCCCTCACGGACGGCACGACCCTCGTGCCGCTTGCGACGAGCCAGGACCACAAGCGTGCGCTTGACGGCGACCGTGGCCTCAACACGGGCGGCATGGGCGTCTACTCTCCTGTTCCCATCCTTCTTCCGGGCGAGCTTGACCGCATGGTCGAGATCGAGCAGAAGGTCGTGGATGAGCTGAGGAGCGAAGGCATCACCTACTCCGGCTGCCTCTACGGCGGCTTCATGCTCACGAAGGACGGCCCCAAGGTCCTCGAGTTCAACGCCCGCTTCGGCGACCCCGAGACCCAGGTCGTGCTGCCGCGCATGAAGGGCGACCTTGTTGAGGCCTTCCTTGCCTGCGACGCAGGGACCCTCTCGCCTGACATGGTCTCCTGGGACGATGACTGGGCCGTCTCTGTGGTCCTCACGAGCGCAGGCTATCCTGGCTCCTATGAGAAGGGCAAGAAGATTGTCGGCGTCGAGGATGCCAATGCAATGCCCGGCGTCACGGTCTACCATGCCGGCACGGCTCTTGACGCGGATGGCAACCTCGTGACCGCAGGCGGCCGTGTCCTCGATGTGACGGCTGTCGCCGATACCTTCGAGGATGCCCGAAACCTTGCCTACGAGGCGTGCGACAAGATCTGGTTCGAGGGCAAGACCTACCGCCACGATATCGGCATCAAGGCCATCAAGGGCCGCGCTGCGCTCGAGGCTTAGCATGGGAAAGAAGATCGAGAAGCCGGAAGCTGTGGCGCTTTCGAGCGACGTGCTTCCGGACAAGAAGGACCTCGCTGCCGCCAGGACCGAAGCAGCAGCGACACTCAATGATGCAGCGGGTGCCTATACCTTCGACGGCGACAGGAGCGTCCAGGACCATCTTTCGGGCGCACCCGAGGCGCGGCACCTCGTCCTCGGCGAGGATGACCCCAGAGACCGCCAGCTCGAGGAGCAGGTGCTCACGGAGGACGTGGCCTGGACAGGTCGCATCTTCAACGTCGACCGGCTCCAGGTGAAGCTGCCGGACGGGAGGATGGCAATACGCGATGTCGTGAGGCATCCCGGCGCTGTCGCTGTCGTCGCGCTCACCGAGGAAGGGCAGATCTGCCTCGTGCGCCAGTACCGCACGGCCTTGGGACGCGTCACGGTCGAGATTCCTGCCGGCAAGCTTGCGCCGGGAGAGGATCCTCTGGCCTGTGCCGAGCGCGAGCTCAAGGAGGAGACCGGCTTCACTGCACAGAAGATGGCCTATCTCACGACGATTGCCACCTCTGCCGGCTTTGCCGACGAGCTCATCCATATCTATATGGCGACAGGGCTCAAGCTGGCAGAGAGCTCGCCTGATGCAGACGAGTTCATCAACGTCGATCTGGTCGACGTCGGCGAGCTGGTGGATGCGGTGCTCGACGGACGCATCGAGGATGCAAAGACCGTCGTCGGCGCCCTCATCTGCGATGCGGTATCGAGACGGCTCGATCCGGGCCCTGTGCCGGAAGACCAGCAGCAGTAACAGAGACGAGAAGAGGGAGTGCTTCGGCATTCCCTTTCCATAAGGAGAGCAGAAAGAAAGGCGGAACGGGTGGAGGCTAAGGCAGCAAGGCCGAAGAAGCGGAACCTCATGAGGAGCTTCCTTTCCTACTACAAGGGGCAGGTGCATCTCTTCGTCGGCGACATCATCTGCGCCCTCCTGGTTGCCGGCATCGACCTTGCGTTCCCTCAGATCCTGCGCGTCCTCACGAAGGGGCTCTTCACGGAAGGCCCGGACGCTATCCTCTCAGCCCTCTGGGCAATAGCTCTTGGCCTCGTCGCGATGTATGCCGTGCGCTTTGCCTGCCGCTACTTCGTGATCTTCTGGGGACACGTGATGGGTGCCCGTATGGAGTCGAAGATGCGCGAGGACCTCTTCGATGCCTATGAGCGGATGAGCTTCTCCTACTTCGACCGCCACAAGTCGGGCGACCTCATGAGCCGCCTCGTGAGCGATCTCTTCGATATCTCCGAGACGGCGCACCACGGCCCTGAGTTCCTGCTCATAGGACTCGTCGAGATTGTCGGCTCCTTCGTGATCCTGGCTGGCATCAACGGAGAGCTCACCGCGGTGCTCGCGGTCGTCTTGGCGGTCCTTGTCGTCTTCAACTTCTTCGCGAACCGCCGCATGGAGGCGGTCTTCATCGAGAACCGCCAGCGCATCTCGGGTGTGAACTCCCGCGTCGAAGATGCCTTGGCCGGTGCCCGTGTCGTCAAGAGCTTTGCTGCTGAGGACCTGGAAAGGAAGAAGTTCCGCCGCTCGAACGATGCCTACCTCGCCTCGAAGGTGCGCATGTACCATGCGATGGGCATCTACCAGTCGCTCATTGCCGTGATGATGGGAATACTCAACATCTGCATCATCATCGGTGGCGGCTGGCTCTGCGCCCAGGGACGCATGGAGGCGATCGACCTTTCGACCTATGCGCTCTATATCTCGCTCTTCACGACGCCGATCACGAACATCCTGAACTTCACGGAGACGTTCCTCAAAGCGGTTGCCGGCTTTGCCCGCTTCCAGGAAGTGCTTGACACGCAGCCCGATATCGAGGATGCGCCGGATGCGAAGCCTCTTGCCATCACAGAAGGAAAGATCGTCTACGAGGACGTGCACTTCACCTACCCCGGAACGGATAGCGAGGTCATACGTGGCCTCGACCTTGTCGTGCACCCCGGCGAGACGCTTGCGCTCGTCGGCCCTTCGGGCGGCGGCAAGTCGACCATCTGCTCCCTGCTGCCGCGCTTCTACGATGTGGATGCGGGATCCATCAGGATAGATGGACAGGATGTGCGCAAGGTCACGCAGAAGTCTCTCCATGAGCAGATAGGGCTCGTCCAGCAGGATGTCTATCTCTTCGACGGGACGATTGCAGAGAATATCGCCTACGGAAAGCCGGATGCGACGGCAGAAGAGATCATCGAGGCAGCACGTCGCGCCAACATTGCCGACTTCATTGAGACCCTGCCCGACGGCTTCGAAACTCAGGTAGGGGAGAGAGGTGCCCGCCTGTCTGGCGGCCAGAAGCAGCGCATCGCGATCGCACGCGTCTTCCTGAAGAACCCGCCGCTTCTGATCTTCGATGAGGCGACATCTGCCCTCGACAATGAGTCTGAAGGGGCGGTGCAGGCAGCGCTTTCCGAGCTTGCCCAGGGACGCACGACGATCGTGATCGCCCACAGGCTCTCGACGATCAAGGACGCTGACGAGATCGCGACCATCGAGCAGGGACAGATCGCCGAGCGGGGCACGCATGAGGAGCTTCTGGCCTTGGGTGGCACCTATGCCCGCTACTACCGCATGCAGTTTGAGGGAAGCCGTCTCTGAGAGGGACACGTGCCCGAAATAGTTGCGTATACTTAGCATTGGATGAGCCGGTCTGAGGCTGGCTCATGTTGGACCTGATGCAAGCGTTGCGCAGCGGCGAGGAAATGGGAGTGCGCATGCCCATAAAGCAGAGAAATGCCCTTGATGCCCAGCAGGCAGAGGAGCTCTTCGAGAAGGTCGACGAGACAGGCCACAGCAACAAGGATGCGGCAGAGCGCCAGCGCTCTCACCGGCGGCTCTTCGGACACGGCGTGGATGTCGACCCGCTTTCGGGAGATGACCCGTCCGGCTCGACGGTCGAGAAGTCGATCACGAAGGTTGCCATCACGGTCATCCTGATCTTCCTTGCGGTGCTCGTGCTCGCGCAGGTCTCCTGTGGCGTTGCACGCCGCCTCAATACGGCAAACCTCTCCGACGAGGCCAATGTCCGCACGGTCGCATCTGCCCTCTCAGGCGGCGTCGAGTGGGGCAATGGCTTCACGCAGTTCCCGGATGACTTCACGATCCAGGAGGCATCGGAGGATACCGGCAGGGTCGAGGTCACCGTCATCGATACCTCCTCGCGCGACACGATGGAGTGCTTCGCAGGCTCGCAGATCCAAGCCACGGCCTTCGCGGTCAATGCGCTCCTGAACCCCAACATCGATACGGTCATCTACCACGTCCAGGTGCATAGGGCATCTGACGGCACGATTGAGCGCTCCTCGCTCTTCGGATTCCTGAAGCCGACAGGCGACCTCGAATCGTTCATGACATTCATCTGGAGGAAGTCCACCTCGGCAAATGGCCGCGTGAACTTCACGTGCACGATTGCCGGCATGGATGAGGACATCCAGACGAAGCTCAGAAGCGAGATCACGACCTGGTCGCCGACAGAGATTCTGGGCTTGGGCGATGCAGGCGACAGCTCCGAGCCCACCGATTCGAGCTCGTCCACATCCACGAGCTCAGGTACAAGCTCGAGCTCCAGCTCGACCACCTCATCTTCGACCACAACGTCGACAGATACGTCTTCCACGACGGGCGAGACCCAGTCCAGCTCGAAGTAGCCATCAATCAAGAGGGCAGCAGCGCTGCCCGGATGTCTAGGAGGCATTGCATGGCAGAAACACCGCTTGTCGGCATCATCATGGGCTCGAAGTCCGATATGCCGACCATGGAGGCATGCACGAAGGAGCTCGAGGAGCTCGGCGTTCCCTATGAGCTCGTGATTGCATCCGCCCACAGGAATCCGGCAAAGGTCCAGGAGTGGGCAACTACGGCCGCTGACCGTGGCCTCAAGGTCATCATCGCCGCTGCCGGCAAGGCAGCGCACCTCGGCGGTGTCGTTGCCGCCTACACGCCGCTTCCGATCGTCGGCGTGCCGATGAAGACGTCCGACCTCGGCGGCATGGATTCGCTCCTCTCGATGGTGCAGATGCCTTCGGGCGTGCCCGTGGCCTGTGTCGCAATCGGCGGCGCAAAGAACGCTGCCATCTACGCCACGCAGATCCTCGGCGCGACGATGCCTGAATGGCGCGAGAAGATCGTTCAGATGAAGAAAGAGATGGCCGAGGCTTAAGCACCCGGCTTCCGGAAGAAGGAATGGAATCTTGACGAAAGAGGAACTGCTCGACGAGATCAAGAAGTCGATGAAGGCGCACGACAAGAACCGTACGCAGATTCTGCGCCTCGTGAACCAGTCCGTGAAGCAGATCGAGGTCGACGAGCGCCGAGATGTGAGCGAGGCCGACATCACGGCAGCCGTGAAGAAGCTCCAGAAGGTGACGGCAGAGGAGCTCGACGGCCTCCACAAGGCAGGCGAGGCCACGCACGCAGAGCGCATCGCGCTGCTCGAGGAGCAGGCAAAGATTCTCGACTCCCTGCTTCCCGAGCAGGTTGCAGGAGAGAAGCTCGAGCTTCTGATCGATGAGACCATGGCAAAGCTCGGCGCCACGACGAAGCGTGACATGGGCAAGGTCATGGGCGCCCTCACGAAGGCCACGAACGGCAACTTCGACAAGCCCTATGCAGCATCCTATCTGGGAAAGAAGCTGTCCTAGGAATCAAGGCTGCCTCCCGCGTGCGCGGGAGGCAGTTTTTTGTTACGCTCACTGCGATATTGCCCTCTCCCTGCACCTCGTGCAGGTCTTGCCGATATAGGAGCTAGCCTATGGCACGCCATATGAAACAGGACGTTTCCCCGGAAGACGAGGAACCGTCGGAAGAGATTGCTGCACCTGAGACGGACGACGAAGAGGCGTCTGTCACGCAGGGCGGCGCCTATAGCGCAGGCGATGAAGGGACGACGATCCAGGAGGGGTTCACGCCCATCGTCGGCCATGACAGGCATGCAGATGCACGGGACCGCAAGCGCAAGGGCAAGGCCTCTGCCTACGGCGAGCTCGATCCCTATGGCCTGGACGAGAAGAAGAAAAAGAAGCACCCGGTGCTTCGCGTGCTCTCGACCCTTCTCCTCATTGCCGGCGTCGTCCTTATCGGCATTGCGGGCTACATGTGGTTCCATGCGCAGCAGCAGTACCAGCAGCAGGAGCAGGTGAACGAGGAGCTTGCGCAGTACGCGACAGAGCCCGAAGACAATGCGAATGGGGCGCCTGTCATCGACTGGGCGGGGCTCGAAGCCATCAACCCGGATGTCGTGGGCTGGATCTACATCCCCGATACGGTCGTGAACTACCCGGTCTACCAGGGTGCCAACAACGACGAGTATCTCCGCCATACCGCGACGGGCGAGTATTCCCTGGGCGGCCAGGTCTTCATGGACTACCAGAATACGGAGCCGGGCATGCGCGATGCCCAGACGATCATCTATGGCCACCATCTGCTCGATGGCTCGATGTTCAAGCCGGTTGCCGATATGGCTGACCAGGCGACCTTCGACAGCCATCCGACGGTCTGGTATGTCGATGAGAACAATCAGAGCTACGAGCTCGAGCCGCTCCTTGTCTACAAGACGACGGCTGATGACACGAATGTGCGAACGCTCTCGTTCATGACAGGAGACGACTTCCACAGCTATCTGACGGATCTTCTGGGAAGGGCCACGGCTTCGCGCGCTGATGCTTCCGCGATTATTGCGCAGACGAGCCATGTGCTCACACTCGTAACATGCAACTACGACAATGGAATAGGACGAACGGTCTTGATCTGCGTGCCGAAGAGCGAGGCGGCAGCGGCTGATGCAGCTGCCTGATCTGGGGCACAAGGCGAGGGGAGAGCATGGTTTCTGATACCAGGGCTCAGGCAGAGGAGAGCCTCTGCGCAAGCCATCTCAATGAAGAGTGCGGCGTCTTCGGCATCTGGGCGCCCGACCGCGATGTGGCAAGGCTCACAGCCTTCGGCCTCAGGGCCCTGCAGCACAGGGGCCAGGAATCGGCGGGCATCGCCGTCGGCGACGGCAAGACGGTGCTTGTCCGGAAGGACCTGGGCTTGGTCGATGCGGTCTTCACGGATGCCGACCTCGGAGCCCTCAGGGGCAAGGTCGCCGTGGGGCATGTGCGCTACGGCACGGCAGGCTCCAAGAGCTGGGAGGCAGCACAGCCCCATCTCTCGACGATCGATGACACGATCATCGCTGTCGCCCATAACGGCACGCTCGTGAATACGGATGCGCTGCGCCGCGAGCTCATCGACCTCGGCGTCTTCTTCCGCTCCAACACGGACTCCGAAGTCGCCGCCAAGCTCATCGGCTACTTCACGATGCAGACGCACCACCTGCGCGAGGGCATCCGCCATACGATGGAGATGATTGACGGCGGCTATGCGATGGCGCTCGTGCGCGAGAATGCGCTCTATGCCTTCCGCGATCCCAATGGCATCCGTCCGCTCGTCCTGGGACGCCTTGGACACGACGACTATGTCGTGGCTTCCGAGACCTGCGCGCTCGATATCGTGGGTGCAAAGTACATGCGCGACATTGAGCCGGGAGAGATTGTGCGCATCTCGGATGACGGCCTCGCCTCCGAGCGCGGCGTCGAGCCCCGTCCCCGGGCGCGCTGCATCTTCGAGAACGTCTACTTCTCCCGTCCTGACTCCTATGAGGATGGACAGTCCATCTACTCCATGCGCTATGAGATGGGACGCCAGCTTGCCCGCGAGGCACCGGTCGACGCCGACATGGTCTTCGGCGTGCCCGACTCGGGACTTCCGCCTGCGGAGGGCTATGCCCACGAGCTCGGCCTTCCCTACGGCGAGGGCCTCATCAAGAACCGCTATATCGCCCGCACGTTCATCCAGCCGACGCAGGAGCTCCGCCAGCTCGGCGTGAGGCTCAAGCTCAATGCCCTGCGCGATAACGTGGCCGGCAAGCGCCTTGTGATGATCGATGACTCCATCGTCCGCGGCACGACGTCGAAGCAGATCGTCCGCATGCTCAAGGATGCCGGCGCCAAGGAAGTGCACGTGCGCATCACGTCCCCCGAGGTCAAGTGGCCCTGCTTCTACGGCATCGATACCGGCACGCAGGACCAGCTGATCTCTGCCCGCATGAGCGAGGAGGAGGTCTGCAAGTATATCGGCGCAGACTCGCTCCACTTCCTCTCGGTCGAAGGCCTCATAAAGAGCTGCCCTCGTGGCGGCTGGTGCTGTGCCTGCTTCACAGGCGAGTACCCTGTCGCTATCCCCGAAGAGTTCTCCGAGGGACGCTTCCTTACGGGCTACCGTCCCCACAACCTCACGAAGCCGCCAGTAGGCGCGCGCATGCAGATAGAAGAAGTGATCCAGGAGATCCACGAGGAGGAGCAGTGACCATGGAAACAAAGCATATGAACTATGCGGATGCCGGCGTCGATGTCGACGAGGGCGCACGCGCGGTCGATGCGATCAAGGCTGCCGTTGCAGAGACGAACCGTCCTGAGGTGATTGGAGGCCTCGGCGGCTTCGGCTCCTGCTTCTCGCTCGCAGCCTGCAAGGATATGGAGGACCCGATTCTCGTCTCCGGCACGGACGGCGTCGGCACGAAGCTTGCCATCGCGCAGCTCCTCGACCGCCACGATACGGTCGGCCAGGACCTCGTTGCCATGTGCGTCGACGATATCGTGCCTCTGGGAGCAGAGCCCCTGTTCTTCCTCGACTACATCGCTATCGGCAAGCTCCGCGCCGAGCATGTCGCAGAGATCGTGAAGGGCATCGCCGAAGGCTGCAAGATGAGCGGCTGTGCCCTTGTGGGCGGCGAGATGGCCGAGCATCCTGGCGTCATGAAGCCGGATGACTACGACCTCGCAGGCTTCGTCGTGGGTGTCGTCGATCGCCCCAAGATGATCGGCCCCGAGAAGGTGAAGCTCGGCGACGCAATCATCGGCCTTCCTTCCTCCGGCATCCACTCGAACGGCTACTCGCTCGTCCGCAAGGTCGCAATCGAGGGCAAGACCGTGGAAGAGCTCGAGCGTCCGCTTCCCGAGCTCGGCGGCGAGTCTCTGGCTGACGCCGTCATGCGCCCGACGACGATCTATGCCGGCAAGCTTATGAATGTCCTTCGCAAGGGCGCACCGCTCCATGCAATGGCACACATCACAGGCGGCGGCATCACGGAGAACCTGAACCGTGCGCTTCCGAAGACGCTTGACGCGGTCGTCGACCGAGGAGGTGCAGATGGCCCTGCCTGGGATGTCCCGCCTGTCATCGACTACTGCGTGAAGGCGGCAGGACTTACGCAGGACGAGGCCTACAAGACCTTCAACATGGGTGTCGGCATGTCCATCCTCTGCGCGCAGGACGACCTCGATGAGGTCTGCGAGGACCTCGAGGCAGAAGGCCTCCATCCCTTCGTTATGGGCGAGGTCACGGAAGGCACGGGCAAGGTGGTCTACCGATGAGCGAGGCAAAGAAGCTCAAGCTCGGTGTCCTCATCTCCGGCTCCGGCACGAACCTGCAGGCACTGATCGACCGCATCGCTGACGGCACCCTCGATGCCTCGATCGAGCTTGTCGTGTCGTCGCGTCCTTCTGCCTTCGGCTTGAAGCGTGCCCAGAAGGCAGGCATCCAGACGCTTACGCTCGACAAGACGATCTACGCCGACCCGATCCAGGCAGACATGGTCATCGCGACAGAGCTCAAGCAGAAGAATGTCGACTACGTCGTTATGGCAGGCTACATGCGCATGGTGCATGAGCCGATCCTCGCGACCTTCCCGGGACGAGTGCTCAATATCCACCCGGCGCTTCTGCCGAGCTTCAAGGGTGCCCACGCCATCCAGGATGCCTTCGACTACGGTGTCAAGGTCACAGGCGTCACGGTGCACGTCGCAGACAACCGCTATGACTGCGGCCCGATCCTGGCCCAGCGTGCCCTCGAGGTCGACCCTGCCTGGGATGTGGATGAGCTCGAGGCGCATATCCACGAGATCGAGCACGTGCTCTATCCCTATGTGATCGAGAAGCTTGCCCAGGGCAAGCTTGCCTACCGTCCTGACGGCGTGCCCTACCTCGCAGACTAGAAGCGGGAACAGGTCAAAGAAGAAGGGAGCCGGATTGTCTGGTCCGGCTCCCTTCGTGCATAGCCATGTTCTGGACAGCCTAGTTGCTGTCTACGATCTCGTAGTACTCCTCGAGGAGCTTTGCCGACTTCTGGAGAGCGGAAAGCTCGTCCTCGGCGAGGCGGATCTCGACGATCTCCTTGGCACCGGTGTGGTCCAAGATCGTCGGCACCGAGAGGAAGGCGCCATCGATCCCATACTGTCCCGTGAGGCGGACGCTCACCGGATGGATCGCATTGTCGTCGAAGAAGATCGAGCGGGCGATAGCGGTCACAGAAGAGGCAATGCCGTAGCAGGTGTTGCCCTTGCGGTTGAAGATGTCCCAGCCGGCTTCCACGACCTCATGCGCAAGCTCCTGCTTCGTCGTGCCCTTCGTGCGGGAGGCGTTGTCACGCAGGACATCGTCGATCCTCTTGCCGCCGATCGTGGCGGAGTCCCAGACGACGACCTCGGAATCGCCGTGCTCGCCCATCACATAGGCCTCGACATTCCGGGCGTCGAGATCGTACATGCGGGAGAATGCCGTGCAGAGGCGTGCCGTATCGAGGTTCGTGCCGGAGCCGATGACCTGGTTGGCAGGCAGGCCCGAGAGCTTCCAGGCGTAGTAGGTCATAACATCGACAGGGTTCGAGACGACGATCAGGATGCCATGGAAGCCTGCCTCCATGATCGAGGTCATGATGGCCTTCATGAGGCCCATGGATGGTCTCAGCATCTCGAGGCGGTCGTGGGAGTCCTTCGGCATCGGTGCAGATGCAGAGATCACCACGACATCGGCATCCTTGCACTCGGAGTAGTCTCCTGCCCTCACATGCATGTTGCGGTTCATGAAGTAGACGGAATGCTGGATATCGAGCGCCTCTGCCAAGGCCTTGTCCTTGTTCACGTCCACGAGAACAAGATCTTCGCAGAGCAGCTGGTTCACGAAGCTGTAGGCGCAGGTCGCACCGACGTTGCCGACACCGACGATCACTGCCTTCGAATTGCGGAATGCCATGTCCATCCTCTCTTTCTGAAAGCTGGCTGAGCGTCATCTACGATACGCTTCGATGAATCAGGCGCCGGCAGAAGACAGGAAATGGAGCATAAACGTCACAGCGGGGCAACAGAAGGTACATGTTGGGAGAGTCTCAGAGGACGATGACCGCCTTGCCTCCGGATCTCTCGCTGCCGAGCCAGGTGTGGGCTACCCTGAGCTCGGAGAAGGGGAAGACCTTTGCCGGTCCCAGGTTGGCATGAGTCCGTGCGATCTCGTCGAAGAGGGCCTGGAGGCGTGCCGCGGCAATGCCGACAGAGCTTGTGGCGCCGCGGACCAGGACATGGTCCGCGTCTTCCACCTTCAGGTTCTGGATCGACCCATAGGCGGTATATCCGGTCTCGGGGATGGCGGCAAGCTTTTCCCAGGGAAGATCGGACGCAACCGGATAGATCTGCTCATTCGGAACGAGTGCATACTCTGCATAGCTGCCATCGAAGGCACGTCCCATCTCGCCCATGAGGGAGACGACCTTCTGGCCGCGTGGCAGCCTCTCCGGATCGGTCGTCTCGGCAATCTCGCCCGTGCAGTCTATGCCCAAGATCCTCGGGAAGGCGACAGAAGGGGAGAGGCCCTGCCTCGTGAAGATCTCCGAATGGTTGAGGCCGAAGGCGCGGATGCGGATGAGCGACCGCCGGGGCGCACCTGAGGCACCGGGACCTCTTCAGGGGTGAGGGCTTCTGGCCCCTTCTTCATGGATCACATAGGCGCGCATGGGGAGCTCCTGTCTTCAGGGCACAGGAGGAGCCAAGATCTCAGCCTTCATCTTCAAGTATCGTACCCAGGAACTCCTCGTCGAAGGGGATGGCATCGGGAAGAGCGAGCGCTGCGTCTGTTGCCACGACGAGGTAGTTGTCCTCGCCTCCATACGTCTCGTCTTCGGCAGGGAGCACTGCGACGTGCGCGAAGACCTCTTCAAGCGTTGCCACGCAGTCGCGCAGGAACGAGACATCCTCTCCCTCATCTTCAGATACGACGTTTGCCGCATAGAGGCCGCCGGGCACGAGATGTGCCTTCATGGCACGTGCTGCCTCGACCGTGGCAAGCGAGCGTACAGGGAGAGCTCCTGTGAAGGCGTCGTTCAGAATCGCATCGAAGCGTGCATCTGCCTCTTCGAGGAAGGCACGTCCGTCAGCGCAGATGACAGAGAGGCGCTCTCCTGCTTCGCGCTCGAGCCGGTCGAGATAGAACCACCTGCGGGCACAGGCAATCGTTGCCGGGTCATGCTCGACGACGGTGAGCGAGAGATCTGCATGCTCTGTCAGCGCATGCTTCGGCCAGGCAAAGCCGCCTCCGCCGATCATGAGGACATGGGCGATTGCATGGCCCGATGCTGCTTCGAAGGCGGGGCTGGCTGAGAAGATGGCATCAAAGGCTCGGTAGTAGGCAAAGACGGGTTCAGCCCACGCATCTCCCAGATAGGTGGCGGACTGCCAGACACCGCCCTGCCGCATGACACGCACGGGCGTGCCTTCGATTCGATGGGTCGAGACAAGAGCCCATCCGTCCTGGCAGCGCACAAGATGGGGATCTGTCCTCTTCAGGGCGGCGACGGCTGCTGCGGTACCGGCGGCAAGCGCTCCTGCAGCAAGTACCTTCTTCATCCTGGAATCCATGAGGCTGCTCCCTAGCGCGTCAGCACAGCGACGGTCTCCGTATGCTTCGTGTGCGGGAACATGTCGACGCCCTGGATGGAGTCCACGTGGTAGCCGCGCTCGGCCAAGACCATGAGGTCTCTCACCTGTGTCTCGGGATTGCAGGAGATATAGGCGATGCGCTCAGGCGCCAGGGTTGCGACAGCCGAGAGGAACTCAGGCGTCGAGCCTGCGCGCGGAGGATCCAGGACCACGATATCGAAGTGGCGGCCCTGGCGAGCGAGCGCCTCGAGATAGTTCGTGGCATCGTCGCAGACGAAGCGGCATGCATCCTCAAGGCCATTGTCCCGCGCATTGCGCTTGGCAAGTCGGATTGCCTCGGCGCCCTTCTCGACGCCGAGGATATGGGCTTCCTTTCCCTGTGCCTTCGCTTCGGCGGCAAGGCAGATGCCGATCGTGCCAAGGCCGCAGTAGGCATCGAGCACCTCGAGGGCAGAGCCCTCCTTTGCAGCTGCCAGCACGGGCTCGATCGCAAGCTGATAGAGCTTCTCGGTCTGCTCCGGGTTTGTCTGGTAGAAGGAGACGGGGCCGATCGCAAAGCGGCAGCCCAGAAGCTCGTCGTGCATGACGCCAGTGCCCTTCAAGGTGCGGGTATGGGGTCCCAAGATTGCATTCGTCCTGCGCTCGTTCGAGTTCAGGGCAAGCGTCGTGACCTCGGGCGTGTACTCGAGGAAGCGCTCGACGAACTCCTTCTCGTGGGGCAGGCTCTCGCCGTTTGCGACGACGGTCAGGAGCACTTCATCGGTCTTCCAGGCGCAGCGCACGACAGCATGCCGAAGGACGCCGCGTCCGCGGTCTTCGTCGTAGGCAGAGATGTGCATGCGCTCTGCGGTCTTCGCAACTGATGCCAGGATGGCACGGCATCTCGGGTCTTCTGCCAGGCACTCGGGCACATTCATGATGCGGTGCGTGCCCTTGGCATAGAAGCCGTAGCGGATGCGTCCATGAGGGGCAGGGGCAAAGGGCGTCGCTGCCTTGTGGCGGTAGTGCAGAGGCTCGTCCATACCGACGATCGGGAGAAGCTCGGGTGCAGAAGCACCTTCGAGGAAGGGCCTGAAGGTCTCTTCGAGTGCCGCCTGCTTGCGCTTCAGCTGTATGGGATAGGGGACATTGAGCCATTCGCAGCCGCCGCAGCGTGCGGCAGAAGGGCAGGTGTAGGTACGGTATCCCATGGGGTCTCCTCGCTCTCGGTGCATGTTTCTGCTCCTGATGGTAGCCCTAAGAAGGCGCAGGTCTGCTGCTGGGTGGCCGAATGGGCCAAAATGGCACGGGTTCCTGTACAGCTCCTCTATGCAACGGGTAGAGTCGGATGTGGAAGATGCATCGAAGAGAAAGAAGGATGGCATGAAGAGCCAGGCAAAGGTCGGCATCATCGGAGCAAGCCATGTGGGAGCGCATGTCGCGAATGCCCTGCTCGAAGAGGGCCTTGTGACGGAGCTCTTCATCTCGGACAAGGATGAGAAGCTCTGCCGTGCCCAGGTGAACGATCTGCAAGATGCGATGGCGTTCTATCCAAGGGCCGCAAAGGTCCATGAGTGCGACACGCGCTATGAGGAGCTGGCTGAGTGCGATGTGATCGTGAATGCCACGGGCCATATCGAGGCGTCGCAGAAGGACCGTGACGGCGAGAATGTGGTCACGCCTGAAGAGGTGAAGACGTTTGTGCCCCGCATCATGGAGGCAGGATTTGCCGGCATCTGGGTGAGCGTCTCGAACCCGAACGACGTGGTGGCAGAGGCCATCTGGCAGGAGAGCGGCCACTATGACTGGAGGCGTGTCATAGGATCCGGCACGACGCTCGACTCTGCCCGCTTCCAGCATGCCATCTCCCATGCCACAGGCTATGACCCTCAGAGCATCCATGCCTGGATGCTCGGCGAGCATGGCTTCTCCGAGTTTGCTTGCTGGAGCCATGTGACGCTTGGGTGCCTCACGGCAGATGAGGTGGAGGCACAGACAGGCAGGAAGTTCGACCGCGACAAGCTCGAGGAAGAGGCACGCCGCGGCGGCTACGTCACGATGGTGGGCAAGCACTGCACGGAGTACTCCATCGCCCGCGGCACCGTGAAGATCGTCTCTGCCATCCTCGGCGATACGAAGCTCGTGACGCCGGTATCGACACGCATCGAGGGCGTCTACGGCGTCACCGGCGTCTGGGCATCCCTTCCCTGCGTCATCGGCGCTGCCGGCGTGGAGCACATCTTCGTGCCGGAGCTTTCCGAGGACGAGGTGGCCAAGTGGCAGGCAAGCTGCGCCCATATCCGTGCAAATGTGGATGGACTGGGCTGGCTCCATGCGTTCGGTGCATAGGCAACCCTGTCCATTCTGCTGATTGCGTTTGGATTCCTTTCAGAATATGCGCAAGGAGAGATTTGTGACTTGAGGGATGGCAGTGGGGTGGTAAAGTACTCCTAGTCAATTTGAATCGGCGTCAAAAATAGTTGCTATCTGCGGATACGCTGGTTCGGTGCACGCTAGAAGGAGAGGCACTATGCAGTCAAAGCTGGCTCATGCAGCAGAACGCAAGGCGTTCAGCATTGCGCTCGATCAGGCCCTGAAGACCGTTGCAGGTCCTGACCGCGAGAAGAACATCGACAAGTTCGTGGATATGGCAGGAAAGCTCCTGAAGGACACGAACCCGGGAGCTACCCGTGGCATGAAGGCAGCCCTGTATCCGGGGTCGAAGTGGGAGAAGTTCCTGTTCGACGTTATCGACCAGACCGACCACAACGTGCTCAAGACTGCCATCCTCAATGGCGGCTATGAGGCAGCATTCCGAGGACTTCGCAACACGACCGAGAATGCAGAGAAGTACCAGTGCAACGTGCCCTGGATCATCCTCTTCGATCCGACGTCTGCCTGCAACAAGCACTGCGTCGGCTGCTGGGCAGCAGAATACGGCAACCGTCTGAACCTCTCCTACGACGAGATCGACAAGCTCGTCACCGAGGCAGAGGCTCTCGGCACCCACCTCTTCATGCTCACGGGCGGCGAGCCGCTCGTCCGCAAGGCTGACGTCCTCAAGATCGCCGAGAAGCACAACGAGTCCCTCTTCAACATCTTCACGAACGCATCGCTCGTCGACGAGCCGTTCTGCCAGAAGGTGCAGGAGCTCGGCAACATCGTCTTCTCCGTCTCCCTCGAGTCCTATGAGCCGACCGTGAACGACGGCCGCCGTGGCGAGGGCTCCTTCGAGGAGGTCATGCGTGCCTTCGATCTCATGCACAAGTATGGCCTGCTCTATGGCACCTCGACCTGCTACACCCGCGCCAACGTCGAGCGCGTCAGCTCCGACAAGTTCATCGACCTTCTGATCGAGAAGGGCTGCCGCTACGCCTGGTACTTCCATTACATGCCGGTCGGCGACGGTGCCAATGCCGACCTCATGCCGACGGTCGAGCAGCGCGAGTACATGCTGCACCGCATCCGCGAGATCCGTGGCGTCACCGGCGGCAAGCCCATCTTCGCAATGGACTTCCAGAATGACGGCGAGTACGTTGGCGGCTGCATCGCAGGAGGCCGTGCCTACTGCCATGTGAACGCCCGTGGCGACGTGGAGCCCTGCGTCTTCATCCACTACTCGAACGTGAACATTCGTGACATGAGCTGGCTCGACTGCCTGCACCAGCCGATCTTCCAGGCCTACCGTGCTCACTATCCCTGGAACGACAACATGCTCCAGCCCTGCCCGATGCTCGAGAACCCGTACCTCCTGCCCGAGATCGTCAAGGAGTCCGGCGCACACAGCTCCGACTACACGGCCCCCGAGACCGCAGACCAGCTCTGCGAGCGCACCGCTCCGTATGCCAAGGAGTGGGCACCGAAGGCCAAGGAGCTCTGGCTCGAAGAGCACCCTACCGGAAAGAAGATCTACGCCGATGCCATGAGCTGCACGGGCGTCGATATCAAGGCAAAGGCCATCGCCGAAGAGGACAAGGAAGCCGAGAAGGCTCTGCAGGAGCAGAAGTAAGGCCTAGAGGCTCTGATGAATCGTCCAGGAGGGCACAGCGCAGGCTGTGCCCTCCTTTTCATAGAGGCTTTAGCCTGTGCCGCGCGGAACGCGCGGCATGAAAATCCACCCGCTGTGCGGGTGGAAGGCAACTATGCTATGCAACGAAACTCCTCCCTCCCTAGGATGGTGATTGT
>NZ_JAZGJP010000016.1:0-43579 GCF_036408795.1 Olsenella kribbiana | reverse complement strand
CTGCATGACCCTTCGCCATCTCGTCCCCCGATCCTCCGGATGCATCAGCCGTTCATCCATATGATGCAGCGGAGCGGCGACAGGAATTCCTGCGGTTATGCCGGAGGTCCTCAGCCATTTCTGATGGAGCGCCATCGAACGGCATCACATAGAGATTGGCGTGCATCGAAATTCTTCCTTTCCGGCCGTATTGCGAAAGAAAACGTCCTACTGCACGCAGTCGAAATCCCACGTCACAGTTTCGAGCACGAGGAATTCCTGGGTGCCGATGGGTGTGCCGTCCGGATAGGTCGAAAAGACATCGCAGGAGATGAGATTGCCTGCGCGCCCGATCCCCGTCGACTGGCGTATGCCCGACGACCTGGAGCATGGCCTTCTCATGGAAGAGCTTGGTCGGATGGTATTGGAGCTGTGGCCTCAGCCAGATAGGCGACTCGTCGTTCCTGAGATAGCGTGCACCGCGCGAGTTCACCCGATCGAGCACCCCATCGACGTCGTTGCCCTTTATTGAGGGGGCAGCCTCCCGGACATAGAGATCGCTCAATCCGCCATGGGAGAAGATGGCAGAGTCAATCCTCTGGACATAGCGGATGGGGTTGCCTGCTGGAAGCAAGTCTGCCATCCTCCCCTGCAGACCGCGGACCGTCCCCTGCATGGCTGAGCTATAGCCACTCTGGTCGAGGCCCCACTTGTAGCTCAGATCATGGTTGCCCCAGCACCACTTCGTCTCAGCGTACGCAGCTGCGAACCTGGACGCTGCATCATACGTCTCGATATAGAGGTCGAAGTCCTTGCCATGGCCCCAGTCGTCTGGCAGGTCCATGAGGCAGACAGCACCATCGAGCTTCTCCTCATCCATCAGCTCCGAAGCCCTCTCGAACATCCAGGGCTTCAGATGCACGTCGGGGATTACGATGATCTTCATGGGGCAGCTCAATCGACCATAGCGATGGACGTGATGACGGGCTGGACATCCTTGGGCAGAAGGCCATTCGAGTCCCCCTGGTCTGCAGTCGCATCGACGATTGCGTCAACCACATCCATTCCATCGGTCACATGGCCGAAGGCGGCATACTGCCCATTGAGGGACGGGTATTCCTTCTGGACGATGAAGAACTGGGAGCTTGCCGAATCATAGTCCGAGCTTCTTGCCATCGAAATGGTCCCCCGGACATGGGCGATATTGTTCTCCACGCCGTTCTCAGGGAACTCGCCCTTGATCGTGGCGCCTGAGCCTCCGGTGCCATCCCCATTCGGATCGCCGCCCTGGATCATGAAATCACGGATAACCCGATGGAAGGTGAGGCCGTTGTAGAACCCCTGATCAACGAGTCCCACGAAGTTCGAGACCGTGATGGGTGACACATTCGCATTGAGCGACACCTTGATGGTCCCATAATCCGCAACCTCGATCGTCACGTGGTGGGTGCCGGTGACGTAGGGCCCTGATGCCATTCCAGAAGACTCACCTGCAGATGCCGAGCTGTCGGCATTGAAGGCAGACCCGGCATCAGCGCTGCCAGATCCATCTGCTGCAGAAGAGCGGCAGGCGTCAAGCGGAAGCGCTGCGGCAGCAGCCGCCAACGCGACAAAGCCACGTCTTGTCAGCATTTCCTCAACGTCCATCTCCATTGCCGCCGTCTTTCCTTAGCTTCGTCCAACAATCCCGCTGCGATATCTTCCTACGATACCAACCGCCAGGGCTGGCTGCATAGGGATCTTTCATTATTGGGCGAATGCAATGACTCTATATGAGAAAGGAGCAGGGTCTGTATCCTGCTCCCTTCTGGTGGAATATAGGACCTTCAGCCGGGAAAGAGAGGAGAGGCAGCGCAATCCTCCAGCAAAGGCCTAGGGAGATCTACTTGACGCAGCACGGGATGGGATGGGGTGGCTCGTCTGAGCGAACCGCTTCTCTTTATCTGCTTTTGCTGTATTATTTGTCACAAGTTTCTTCAGCAATTTCTTGGAGGTGCGTCATGCCTGCCATCATGCCAGTCTCGACCCTGCGCAGCTACACCGAGGTCCTCGAGGGCGTCCGACCTGGGTCCCCGGTCTTCCTCACCAAGAACGGGCACGGCCGCTACGCTATCCTCGACATGGACGACTACGACCGCCTGGTCGCGGAGCAGACCCTTTTCTCCGAGCTGCAGCGCGGACGCACGTCAGGCGAGTCAGAGGGCTGGGTGGCAGCTTCCGACGTGAGGGCAAGGTTCTCCGGAGAGTCGTCCGATGCCGGCTGAGGTGGTTTGGTCGCCCGTAGCTGTGGACGACCTCGATGCCATCCGGGAGTGGATAGCCGACGAGAACGACAAGCCCACCGCAGCTGATAAGACCATCATGGCCATACTCGACCGCGTGGACGGCGTCGCAGACTTCCCGCTTGCTACGACACCGCTTGACTCAAGATGCCGCATCAAGTCGAACTGGCGCTTTGTGGAGGAGAGGGGTTACCTCGTCTTCATCCGCGTGGAGAGGGACCGTGTGTACGTCGATCGTGTGCTCAGCGGAAAGAGCGACTTCCTCCGCAAGCTCTTCGGCCTGGATGATGGAACGACCTTCTACGCATGATGGTGCAGCCTGGCGCCACAGGGTGCGAACGAGCAGCCCTCGTGGTACTCATGAGGTCCCAGGAGAGTGGCATGCTGAGGCTCCTTCGCATGACATATGCCAGATATCGGACCACATGATGCACAACCGCGCCAGAGCAGCCGAAGACGCCACGCATGATCTGTCAGTCGCGGGTTACGGGCTCCAAGGCACAGACTTTCATGCAAGCCCGCCATACCAGCCACCGCTTGTCGATTCGCGTTTTAATGGGCGAATCCTCACTCCGAGTGCAACAGGATATTACGAGGTAGCCGCCCAGGCGCGACCTATGATGATGCTTGCGTAGACATGCATCATTGGAGGCACCATGGACGGCTACAACCGTCTTGGCATCGCGGAGCGCGAGGACATCATGGTCCGCTGGAAGGGCCATGAGGGGGTCAGCCAGATAGCGAGGGAGCTCCACAGGGACAAGTCGACCATATCCCGCGAGATCAGGCGGAACGGCTGGCAGGGCCCTGCAGGGCGCCGCTACCGCGCGTCTACGGCACAGAGGAAGGCGGACAGGAGGAGGCTGCGCTGCAGGCGCCCCAGGCTCATGGACGAGCCCGAGAGGCGCTCGCTGGTCGTGAGGCTCATGCGGGACGAGCACTGGTCCCCGGAGGAGATATCGGGCCGCATCTCGGAGGAGCGGCCCGACCTCGCCGTGAGCGATTCCGCCATCTACCGTGCCGTGGAGTCGGGATCCCTGGACTGCGAGCTTCCGGGGCACCGGAAGGCCGCAAGGCTGCTCAGGCACCATGGCAAGCGCAGGCACAGGAAGGGAAGCCAGGAGCGCAGGGGCAAGGTGCGCATAACCCATGACATCTCCGAGAGGCCGGAAGAGGCATCGTCCAGGAACCGGACAGGCGACTGGGAAGGCGATACGGTCGCTGGCAGGCAGGGCGGTGCATGCCTCGTCACCCAGGTCGACAGGATGAGCGGATACCTTGTCGGCGGCAAGGCCGCCAGGAAGGCCCATGCCGAGGTCAACGAGGCCACGGAGAGGGCGCTCGAGGGAGAGGCCGTCCATACCGTCACTCTCGACAGGGGCAAGGAGTTCTCGGATGCAGAGGGCCTCCAGGAGGCGCTGGGAGCGCCGGTCTACTTCTGCCATCCCCACCATCCATGGGAGCGGGGCACCAACGAGAACACCAATGGCCTTCTCAGGGACTGGTTCCCGAAGGGCGTGAGCCTCGACGATGTCAGCGACAGCGAGGTGCAGGAGGCATGCGATCCACTCAACCGGAGACCACGCAAGCGTCTCAAGTGGAAGTGCCCCTGGGAGGTCTACCACCACCAGTAGTTGCACTTGCTCTGAGGATTCGCCCCGTTTGCGATTTCGCGTTTAGCCATTTCTGGCGATTTGCGACTTCGCATTTGACCAAATATGGCTATTTGCGAGATCCCGCAAGACGGCACACTTCCGGGCGGAGCCGTGCCACGCTTGGCAGACGCCCCACCAGCGTGAGAGGTGCCGTTAGCTCGTCCACCCAGAGCGTCCTGCCTTGTTACAAAAGACGACCCCCGGACGAGTCGAGTTCGTCCGGGGGTCAAGGCCTGGGAGAAGGCCAGGGGTGAGAAAGGGCGTAGGAAAGAGCCTACTGAATCGACGTGGAGTTGGCCTGGATGGTATTGATGGCGTCGACCGTCTCGGCAATGTCAGTCTGGGCGAGGATTGCCTTGCCGAGCTCGTCGCCCATGTCGATGGTGATGGTGCCGTCATCGTTCTTGGCAACGCCGAAGGTGAGGGTGTTGCCGGAGAGCACGTCGGTGATGGTGACGAGGTTCTCGCCATCCTGCTGCGTCACGGTGGCGGGACCCATGAAGCTCACGTTAGCCTGGTTCTCAGCGTCGAGGAAGAAGATGCCGGTCTTGGAGCCGTCGTCATTGCCCACGTAGTAGACGGTCTCGCCTGCCTCGGAGACACCCATGTAAGCCTCGGTGATCTCGCTCGTGGAGATGGAGTAACTCTGGCCGGCGGAGCTATCGGCGGCCGTAGAGTCGCTCGACGCGGCGCTGTCTGCGGTTGCCTCCTCGGTCGCGGTGCTATCGGAGTCAGTGGACTCGGCAGCCGCGCTTGCGGAGTCAGAGGAGCTGGAGCTGCCGCAGGCCGTGAGGGCGAGAGGAGAGGCGGCCAGTGCGAAGGCGAGACCGATGGTGACGAAGCGATTCGTGTTGAGCATTGCGATTCCTTTCTCTCGGACATCTGGTTGGTTGGGCTCGTTGGTAGGCGTGCCCGAACTTCTGAAAGGAATCCTATAGAAGGGCCGATGAGTCTACATCATTCCAAAGTATGAGACGGCATGACAATATGTAGGCTCGGTGGGAAGACAGGGGGATGTGCCAAAGCCCTGTCCCCTGTCTCATGCCCTACACCAGGTGAAGGCGCCGAGCTTCGCTTGCGGCCTCCGAGCGACGACTCACATCAAGCTTCGCAAGGATGTGGCTCACGTGCGTCTTTACCGTGGGAAGCTTGATGCTCAAGATCTCGCCGATCTCGGCATTGCTCTTGTCGCTGCAGATCAGGCGTAGCACCTGGAGTTCCGTGTCGGTGAGGGGCTCTGTTGGACCCGAGGGCACCGCCATGAAGTTGGGGTAATGCGTTGCCTGCACACGCGTGGTCTTGATGAGACGCGACACCTGACTGGGATCGACGCCCATCTCCTCGGCATGCTTTTGCGTTTCGATGAGAAGCGGCAGCACGGCAGCCCCGTAGGTCGAGATGGTGCGCACATAGCCAAAGCGCTTTGCCATGTTGAGAGCCCGGACCATCCATATCCTCCAGTCACCCTTGTTGCTTCGCCATGTGGCAATTGCGGCAAGGACGCTGTAGTTGATGAAGTCAATGAAGATGTCACGGGACTGCACGTATTCACTGAGCGTGGACATGAGGCGCAGGGCCTCGTCGTAGCGGCACTCAGAAATCAGAACCTGGCTCACGGTCTTGTAGATGTAGCGGTTCAGGAAGTCGAGGGGCTTCGAGAGGTCCGGCTCATTCTCCTCGAGCCATGCGTGAGCGCGTTCCGTCTGGTTCAAACGCAGCCAGATGCGGCAGCGCATGGCATCGAGGTTTGCGATGATGCGCCCGCACTCGTGTGGCTTCACCTGCAACAGGTGCCTGCGCTGGAGGTCGAGAAGGGAGAGTGCCTGTCGCGCGTCACCTTGGTCGACGAGGTTCCTGCACTCAATGCCCGTTGCGGCAAACTCGACTGAGGGGTCTCCGTTACGCCTGATCTTGGGGAGGACGGCATTGACCTTGGAGATGTACGGCGTGACATCCTCGCCTTTCTCGAACTTGCTCTCGCACAAGGCCACCTCGGTGCAGCCCACAGCAAGCCTGCCAAGCGCCCGCCCGGCTAGCTTGCCAATGAGGATGCAGGTCTCTTCGTCTGAGGAAACCCAGGGGCTGAGGTCACGCCCGCCGTTGATGACACTGGGCATTGCGCTTGTCATGGACGGCATAAGCTCGGGATCGTTGCTGGCATTGACCCTCGCGAGTGCGGCCACGGCGTCGGTGAGACTGGTCAGCCGCCGGTGGGGCAGCGCGATGTCGAGGTACGCGAGGTTGGCGTTGGCGATCTTGAGCTCCTCGGGCGTTCGCTGGGGCGCATGCGCGTAGTCCTCGAGCTCCGAGTACCAACGCTCGGAGCCAACGGTGTCCATGAGCATGGAGTCCAGGAGGCTCATGATGCGCATGAGCCTGGGGGATGCGCACACAACGTCCTCGGGCAAGGCGTGATAGTAGTGCTCGAGCTCACAATAGCTGCCGTTTCCGGGGTTGAGCTTTGCGTGTTCCTCCAGGATGGCGAGCATGCGCTTGTTGTTCTTCGTGCGCGAGCACAGCTCCAGGGCCCTGATGTAGCTCCCGTGCGTCACGTAGTAGTCGACTGCGTGGTCGATGACGGAATAATACGAGGCTTCGTCATGCCGGCGCGTACGCTCCCACTCGAAGAACTTCCTTACGCCCGGGTTTACCGCCCATGCGTCACCCTCGGGGGTGACAAAGCATGTGGTGTGCTGGAGTACATCGAGAAGCTGCTTGCCGTCCTCCTCCCCAAGCACCCCCAAGACCAGATCCTTGTCGATGTAGTCAAAGAAGGGGACGAGCATCAAGAGCTCTTGCACCCTGGGGCTAAAGCGCCGCCTGAACTCCGCATCGAAGTAGCACATCACCTCTTTGAAGAGGCTTCTCTCCCAGGTGTCGCCATCGCCGCGCAGCATGTGGGCGACGGAGAGCGATACCGCCATGGGATAGCGAGACGTTACGTCGGCGATTCTCTCGACGAGCTCGGGCGTGGACGTAAGGTTGTTCGCGGCGAGGAGGCGCGCGATGTCCGTGTCCGTAAAGTACAGGTCCTCGGATGTCACGACAAGCACTTCGCCCTTGGCAAAGAACGGGGTGAGCCATCCGGGCATCGGTGCGCGGGACGTGAAGACAAAGCGCGTTCTGTCGCACTGCCTGATGACGGACGAGAGCTTCGACCCCTCTGCAGTCGAGAGGTCGTCATGGATGTTGTCCAGGAGGACGGCGTCATACCTGCTGGCGTTTTGCGTGGTCACGAGCCTGGTGACATCGTCCCTCTCGGCATCGATCTCAAGGACGTCCTGGTCCTGGAGCATGCGACGGGCAAACTCGGTCTTGCCAAAGCCCAGGGGTGCACATATAAACGCCAGGCGCGTGTAGCTCCACTGCGCCCAGATATACTCGTCAAGCTCGAGGGCAACCATCTTTACCAAGGTAAACCACCACCATAGAGATTTGCGAGGCAGATGTCCTCGTCACCGATTCTATTAGGTGCAGGCCTTGCCCTCTTCCCTCAAACGGCAAGTACCCGACCGTCGCCTATCAAAGATAGACCACATCGGTCGGGTACGGAGAGAGAGATATCGGTCCCCGATTATTTCAGGTGTTCAGTAGCGGCCTGAGGCCCAGGGCTAGAGGTTGAGCGCCTCGATCTCGGAAGCCGTAGCCTCGACGAGCTTTTCGATTTTCTTGGAGTTCTTCCCCATGATCGAGCCCACGGAGAACAGGCCGTCGGTCACGGCGTCGAACGCGGCATTGATGGCCTGGTCGGCAACGCCCACCACCTGGTTCTTCTGGATGATGATCTTGTTCTTGCCCTGGAGCATGACCCAGATCTGGTTCTGACGGTCGAGGGGTGGGAATACGATCACGTCGGCAAAGCCATTCTTCACGAGCTCGGGCTTGCCTGCGGTGAAGTCGACATCCTTGATGCGGTCGAAGAGCTGCTGGTAGTTCTCGAAGCTTTCCTTGGTCTTGACGGTCTTGAGCTTGAATCCAAATGCCATGATGAACTCCCATCCACGGTGGTCTGGAAGGCGGTACCCTGCCCCGCCTGACTGAGCCCAGTTTGCCGTCGCGGACATCGCCTGTCCTCATTCCAAAGTATGAGGTGCCGCCTGCGGCGCGCAATTGGCCTACGGCATCTGACCCTCATACTTTGGTATGAGGTATGACGCTTCCAGCCTTCCTAGAATCACGGCAACGTTCAACCCCCCACCCAACAGCCTGAAAGGAATGATCATGGAAGCAATCTCGATGAAGTGCCCCAACTGCATGGGTGACGTCGTCCCGTTTGGCAACGGAGTCTATGGTCGCTGCAACAGCTGCGACAGCGTCTTCAAGCTCAAGGACGACGAGAGCGGCGTCGCCGCCGGTTCCGAGGACTTTGATGAAGACGACAGTGACGACGAGGAGGCCTTCGACTTCGAGCAGTTCTTCCAGGACGCCTACGACGAGTATGTGGACGAAGAGTCCGACCTGTCCGACGCCTACTTCGCAGACCGCCTAGAAGACAACTCGGACAAGATCAGCGCTGCCGTCAAGCACTTCGACATCGACGAGGACGACGCCGACGAGGTCTACTGCGTTGTCGACACCACGATCTTCGGTAGCTGCAAGGTCGGCTTTGCCGTGACCGTCTCGGGAGTCTACATGGTCGACGAGGACGGGGACTCCGCGTTCGTCGACTGGGACGATTACGACGACTGCAGGATCGAGCGCAACGGAGGCAAGCTCATCATTGACGGCCACCCCTTCATCATGTCCAGCGATGAGGCCAAGATCATGGCTCGCGTGATGCGCGACCTGCAGGAGTAGCGTAAGGCGCCACAAGTAAGGAGGCTTTCCCATGGCACTCATCAAGGCGGCCCTTGGTGCCCTCACGGGCAACCTCGCCGACCAGTGGAAGGAAATGATCTACTGCGAGTCGCTCGATGCTGATGTCCTGTGCGCCAAGGGTCAGAAGCGCGTCGGGTCTCGCAGCTCCAACACAAAGGGTGACGACAACATCATCTCGAACGGCTCGATCGTCGTAGTCAACGATGGGCAGTGCATGGTTATCGTCGAGCAGGGCAAGGTCGTGGACTTCTGTGCCGAGCCAGGCGAGTTCACCTACGACTCCAAGGCTGCCCCCTCCGTCTTTGCGGGCAGTCTCGGCTCTGGCATCGTCGATACGTTCAAGAACATAGGCAAGCGCTTCACCTTTGGTGGCGACACTGGCCTTGACCAGCGCGTGTACTACTTCAACACCAAGGAGGTCATGGGCAACCGCTATGGCACTCCAACGCCGGTGCCCTTCCGCGTGGTCGACAACAACATCGGTCTGGACATGGACATTGCCGTGCGGTGCAACGGCGAGTTCTCGTTCAAGCTTGCCGACCCGCTGCTGTTCTACCAGAATGTATGCGGAAACGTCGAGGACGAGTTTACGCGCGACCAGATTGCCTCTCAGCTGAGAAGCGAGCTGCTCACCGCCCTGCAGCCGGCGTTCGCGCGCATCTCCGAGATGGGCATACGCTACTCCGCCGTCCCGGCGCACACCGAAGAGGTCTCCCAGGCGCTTTCGGACATCCTCTCGAAGAAGTGGCGAGAGACCCGCGGCATCCAGATCGTGGCGTTTGGAGTCAATGCCATTGCGGCGGACCCCGAGGACGAGAAGGCCATCAAGAACCTGCAGCGCACTGCGGTCATGCGTGACCCGCGCATGGCGGCCGCCAACCTCGCCTCTGCCCAAGGTGACGCCATGCGCACTGCCGCCGGCAACAGCAACGGGGCCATGTTGGGTTTTGCCGGCATGAACATGGCTCAGATGGCAGGCGGCATGGGTGGCATGAACCCCCAGAACCTCTTCCAGATGGGCTATCCCGGTGGCGGTTATCCGCAGGGCGGACAAGGCTATCCGCAGCAGGGTGGCTATCCGCAGGGTGGACAAGGCGGGTTCCCCCAGGGACAGGACGTCTACCCCAACGCGCCCCAGGGCGGCATGGCTGGCGCCCCCGCGGGTGTTGCCGCCGGCGCCGTGTCAGCGGACGTTGCGGCCACCGGAGCAGGGGATGCGCCCGCTCCGGGCATGACCTCACCAGAGCTTGCGGCACAGCCCGGCGTTGCGGCCCACCAGGGCGCCGCCACTGCTGATGACGGGTGGACCTGTCCCGCATGCGGAACGACCAACAAGGGCAAGTTCTGCCAGGAGTGCGGTACGCCCAGACCGCAGCCGGCGCCCCAACCGCGCTATCGCTGCGACAAGTGTGGGTGGGTGCCGGAAGACCAGACCCACCCGCCCAAGTTCTGCCCCGAGTGCGGCGATCGCTTCAACTCCAACGACGTCGAATAGGCACGCCAAGATCCTCGTAACCGGTGTTGCAAAGACCCATAGCACCGCCCTCCAAGCCCCTTCCACAGGGGGGCGGTGCTTCCTGTGCCCGCATGGGCCGCCGAGGAGACCCGCATCACGCTCCCGCATGATGCCCGGCTTTTGGCACCGAAGCAGCCCGTCTTCAGGCACCAAGTAATTTTTCGCCTCACCGCCGCCAGTCATACTTCGGTATGACGCATCGGCAAGCGCAACTCCATAACATTCCTGAAAGCGAAGGGCAACGGGCCCTCGACGTGATAACTCGCAAAGGAGAGATCAATGGATCAGAACAGCAGCAAGCCTACCGGTAGCAGCGTACTGCGCGTGGCCTCGATCATCATGATCGTGTTTGCCGTCATCAACCTCGTGGTTGGCCTGCTCATGATGATGGGCGTCTTCTTCGCCTCGGCGGATGAGGAGCTGGGCATCGCGGCCGGCGTTGCGGCAGTCATCGGCGTGGTGGCCTTCATCGGTGGACTTCTCAACCTCTTCGTGGGCGGCGTTGGCCTCAATGCGTCCAAGCGCAACGACAAGAACACTCTCGCCTTCATCCTCGGTGTCATCAGCGTCATCTACGGCATCTACGCCATCGTGAGCGCCATCAGCACCGGTGACGGTGGCTCCATCGCAAATGCGTTTGTCGGCATCATCCTGCCTGCGCTCTACCTCTACGGCGTCATCGAGACCAGGAAGGCCATCGCGTAGGGCCAAGGAGACAAAGGGGGCAGCCCCCTGCCCCGAGTCGCAAGGCAACGCACCCCTAGGCACGCAAGGAGAGAATGAAGATGACGAAGAGCAGGGTGTGGGACACGCGTGGGATGGCAACGCTTGCCCTGGCATGCATCCTTTCTCTCTCGTGCTTGGGGCTTGCAGGATGCGCGGACGAGACGCCCGCAGGCGCGCCTGCGGGCGTCTCGGGAACAGACCTTGGCACGGCGGGCCTACGCGATTACTATGTGGATGTCGCTTCGGCAAAGAGCGCCACGGTGATGGTCTACATGTGCGGGTCGGACCTGGAGTCCGGCTACGGCGCGGCATCAGCCGACATCGAGGAGATGCTCGAGGCCGACCTCGGTGACAACGTGAACGTGGTCTTGGAGACGGGCGGGGCATCAGAGTGGTCCTTCTCGCCTGAGGCCGACCCCTCCACACGCCAACGGTGGGTCCTCGAGAATGGCGAGGCAAGCCTCGTCCAGGATGCCGGAGAGGGCACGATGCTCGACGAGGACGAGGTTACGGACTTCTGCTCGTGGGCTGCCAAAGAGTACCCCGCGGACCGCTACATCCTCATCTTCTGGGACCACGGCGGCGGCACCATTGGCGGCTTTGGCTACGACGAGAACTATCCCGACGCCTCCGCCCTCACGCTCTCACAGCTGCGCAATGCCATCAAGGCGAGTGGCGTGTCGTTTGACATGGTGGGCTTTGACGCCTGCCTCATGGCCACGGTCGAGTGCGCCTGGGCCATGGAGCCCGTGGCAGACTACCTCGTGGCCTCCGAGCAGACCGAGCCTGGAGACGGCTGGTCGTGGACCGGCTTCCTCAATCAGCTGGGGTCTGATTCCTCCATCGCCACGACGGATCTTGGCAAGACCATCATCGATGACTTTTCAGCCCACTACGCGGAGACAGTCGAGGAGGATACGACCCTCTCCCTCATCGACCTGCGCGAGATCAGCCGTGTCTACGAGCGCCTCTCGACGTTCCTTGACGAGGCTGTCGATAGCATCGAGGCGGATAACGCCCTATTCACGACCATGTCTGGCGCCCGCTCCCGCGCGAAGTCCTATGCAGAGGACTCCGTGGACCAGGTCGACCTCGTTGACATGATCGACCGCTCGGACTTCGAGGGGGCTGACGATGTGTCCGAGGCGGTGGCGAGCTGCGTCAAGTACCGAAGCGACACGTCTTCGGACTCCAACGGCATTGCGATGTACTTCCCGTACTCCGAGGTCTCCCAGTACTCTGACGTACGCCAGGTTCTTGAGGACATCGGCTATACGGGGCCCGTAGCCTTCTATGACTACTTCTTGAGCGTCATGGGCAGCTCTCCCACATCATCGAGCCATGGCATCGTCAGCTCGTATGCGAGCATGCAGGTCGCCCAGGACTCGGACACGGCGGCAAGCGCGTCATCATCGAGCGACAGCTATGCAAACGAATTCCTCTCGTCTGAGGGCTGGTTCGAGGACCTCTCGAACGAATTCTCCTACCAGGAGCTTCCCGACGAGCTGGAGCTTGCCTCGGACGGCTCGAACTGGGTCGTGGAGATGGACGACAGCCTGTGGGGTGACTTCGCAGACTTCCAGATAACGGTCATGCAGAAGTATGACGACGGCTACCTCATGCTGGGCACCGATGATGCCTACCAGGTAACGGATGACGGGAACATCGCGGTGGACTTTGACGGCAAGTGGCTCTCGATTGACGGCAGCTTCTTCTCGTTCTATTGCGACGCGCCTGAGGAGACCGAGGATGGCGAGATTCGCTACTCCGGAACCATTCCGGCGATTCTCAACGGCGGGGAGCGGGTCGATCTGGTGGTGACCTGGCCCACGGCAAGCGAGCGCGGTGATGGCGAGACCATCGGGTACGTTCAGGGCTATCGGATGTCTGGGCAGGACTACGTCCTCGGTCGCGGCCTGGGGCAACTCGAGGCGGGCAACACGCTGACGCCGGTCTTTGATTACTTCGACTCCGAGGGCAACTGGGTCGAGACGCTCCAAGGCGATGCCATCACGGTGTCCGACCCATCGGACGTTGAGGTGCGCTACGAGGACACCGGCGATGCTAGCGTGCTGTTCTGGGGAACGCTGACCACGGTCTATGGCTCCCAGGTTGATACCGAGGTCCTGACCACGAAGTAGTGCGTCTTTTTTAATCATGACCACCTGCGTAGCGGGTGGTCTGCTCTGAGGGCATGACCCTATAAATGCCGGCCAGGGACTCAGGTCCCTGGCCTTCGCTTCGTTCAGGCCGCATAGCCGCCTGGCTCGTGGCCAGCCCGCCAGACGGGCATGTGCCGGCCTATTTCCTGCTGAACGGGTCCTCATACTCCTTGACGCTGAGCTTGCCGAGGGCGATGTCCGCAGCTTCCTGCTCCCTGATGCACTTCGCGATCGTGGCCTCGTTCATGCCGACGGTCGAGACGCAGTGGCCCTCTGCCCAGAACTTCCTGTTCCCGGACTTGTACTTGAGGTTCGCATGCCTTGCCGGACATGAGGAGCGCGCTCTTCCCCTTCAGGCCGCCCATGAAGCCCGGCACGCCGATCCTGGGCGGGATGCCCGCCAGCATGTGCACGTGGTCCGGCGCGAGATGCCCCTCTATCATCTCGACGCCCTTCCATTGGCATAGCTGCCTGAGGATCTCCTCCAGGTCCTTGCGGTATTGGTTGTAAATGGCCTTTCTTCCATGCTTTGGGCAAGACACGATGTGGTACTTGCACATCCACTTGGTGTGCGCAAGGCTGCTGGCCTTCTGTGCCATCGTTCTCTCCTTCCTCTCGCGGCCGGCGACCCGAACAATCGCCATTCTGGAGGGGAAGGAGCTTCGCTGCATAGCATCGTTGCCATCCACCCGCACAGCGGGTGGCTTTCTATGCCGCGCGGCACAGGCTAAGGCCTTTAGCTGATGAGGGTTCGGCCGTGCGATGGACGCGGCCGAACCCTCTTTTACAACTTGCCGGTGGGACGGGGGGCGACATGGGGTGCAGAGGGGGTCTTGGACCCCAGCTACGAACCACCAGCTCGGCCGAGACGAGCCCGGCGCGCGCCGCTCCCGCTAGCCGCGCAGCCGGCGCACCCTGTGCGAGAGTTCGGCCAGCTCTTCCTGAGTCAGCTGGTCCAGGTGCTCCAGCTTGTCCAGGTACAGGGCCAGGCTCTCGTTGCGCCGCGCCAGCATGAGCTCGTTGCAGTAGCTGACCACCGCAGCCGTGAGCACCGCCACGAACAGAATCCCCACCACGCTGAGCGCCACCACGATCATGCGGCCGACGGCGCTCGTGACGGTGATGTCCCCGTAGCCGATGGTCGTGACGGACTGGAAACAGCACCACAGGGCGTCGCCAAAGCCGTCTACGCCTGGGTCCACCAGCGCGAGCAGCGCGGACGCCGCGACGAACGTCGCCAGAAACCCCCACGTGGCGCGGGCAAGGCCAGTGTTGCGCAGCACGGCGCGCAGCAGTTTTTGGTTGAGCATCGAAGCCTCCGTCTCGAACAAGGCGCCCCGTCCGCCCAAAGGGACGGACGGGGCATGCGGCAGCGAGTCACCGTCTGCCGCAGCGTGGAAATCCCGGGTGCCGGGTCCTCTCACCCGACGCATGTCCCCACAGCTCGCTAGCCACGGTCCCTGGTACGGTGACGGAGCAACAGCGCAGCAACCAGGGACACAGCTCCGCCCAGGGCGATGAGGGCCAGCGCCCCGGTGCCCAGCGAGCCGTCGCCCGTCTGGGGCGTGCCCGATGCGGAGGCCGCCTTTGTGGAGCCGGTTGCAGTGCCCAAGTCAGCAGAAGCGCTGGCTCCGCCACCGGTCGTGGCGTCAATCGCGGTGCCGTTGCCTGTGGCACCTCCAGTCGTAGGGTCACCGGTCGCGGTGCCGTTGCCCGTGGTGCCGCCCTCACCAGGCTTGAGTCCGGACACGCTCTCGGCTGCGACCGGCTTGAAGAACCTGAGCAGGTCGGCATCCAGATAGTTGAGACGCTTCCTGGTTGCCGAGTACGTGTTGGCAGAATCGACGATCGAGTAGGTGTGCGTGACATCAAGGGTGACCGTCTGAGACGAGACCACGATGTTGTTGTAACTCACGTCACAGCGATACACCGTGCCATCGTCCTCCGCCGTCACCTCGTCAATGGCGTAGGTGGACGTGTAGGTCTTGTCGTCCTGGGTGCCGAGGGTGGCTCCGGCAGAGATCTCCTGCCAGTAGGGCTTGGAGGCCTCTTTGCGATACCAGCGGAAGAGCGGCTGCTTGTCCGGATCGGCGGAGCCGGAGTCGTAGTAGCTGCCGCTCATGTCAAGCGTGAGGGACTCCCCCATCCTGCGCGTCGCCTTGCCGGTGGACGTGTCGCTCGCGTCGTTTGTGTTGGCCTGCCCCTGGATGTTGATACCGCTCACGGCCATCGCGTCGCCGGCTGGCAGCGTGGTCACGCTCACGATGGGCGAGCGCAGGCTCGCCTGCCTGCCCGTGCCGTCCACGACAAACACCGCAAAGCGGTAGCTGCTGCTGGTGGAGAGGCCGGCCCAGACGTAGCTTGTGGCGGAGCCGTCCAGCGTGTAGGCGTAGCTGTAGTGGTCATCATCGTTCGCGGGATACATGGCGACCGCGTACCTGTAGCCATTCGACTTCTGGTCGGAGGTCAGGATATCGTTCCAAGACAGGGTGACCGCATCCTTGCCCGTGGTGGCATCGTAGCCGGTGCCGGTCGTGGCAAAGCCACTCACCATGGGGACTTCGGGCTGCTTTACGTTGGTGACGTCGTAGCCCACGATCCAGAACTGGTTGGTGGCGGGACGCGTGCCGTCGACGGGCATGTCGGAGGAGCTCTGGTCCACCGCAAGCCTCCAGCTGAAGCCGTAGCCCTCGGCAGCCTCGGGCAGGTTGTCCACGGTGCCCGTGAACGAGAAGCCCGTGGAGCTGGACTTCAGCGTCGTGTAGCCACCCGACAGCCCGAACACCATACCGGTAACGATCTCGTTTTCCCCAATGCCGAAGCCGGCACCTATCTGCAGGGCAACAGCACCGCCCACGTCGACGGTCTTCTCGGTCTCGTTCTCGGCCGCGATGGTCTGCGCCGTGGCGACGCCCTCCTCGTTCGAGGCGATGGACCAGGCGTCCTTCCCATCAAGCTGGTACGTGAAGGCACGCTTGGCGGTAGGCAGCAGGGTCGTCTTGGTCAGGGTGTCGACGCCGTAGCTTGCGGGGTCGCCCTGCCTGTTGTTGAGGACGTCGGAGATCTTGTAGGTGAGCGGCGTGGAGCTGTCACTGCTCACGCTGGCGTCGAGATCGAAATTCTCGACCGCCTCGTCCCAGGTCTCCTGGCTCACGACCGCGGTGACCGGCGTGAGGAACACGGGCATGACGACGTCCGTCCACTCCGGGCTGCTGGAGTCGCTGACCTCGTACCAGTAGTACATGATGGGCACGGTGTACACCACGGCCTTGTTGCCTTCGGCCGCGTGCGCGTCGTAGTCCACGCCGTACGAGAGCGTCGAGGAGCTCTGGTACTCGTAGCCCGCATGGCCCGTAAGCTCCCCCTCGAGCTCCACGCGCCCAAGGAAGCCGCCCGACGCCTCGCCGAAGACGCCGGCCTCTCCCTCGATGGACCAGCCGGAGCCCGAGGCGCTGCTGGACTCGGAGCCAAACGCGGTGCCGCCGTAGTTGAGGTAGCCATAGCTGTCCTGGAGGTCCTGAAAGTACGGGGACCCCTGGAGCACCGCGAGCAGCTGCGGCGCAGTGTAGTACTCGGCCTCCGCCTTGAACCGCACCTGCATGCCGTCGTGGTCCACGTTGGGCAGGCACAGGCTGATCCAGCATCCGTACTGCGTCGTGCTGTGGACACGGACGCTCTCGTTTATGACGCCCTCCTCACCGGTGGTGTAGCCCTGGAGCTTGCCGTCAGACCACTTGGCAGAGAAGTGCGAGACGTCCATCCAGTAGTAGTCGTCATCCTTGCCGAGGTCCTCGTCGCGGTGGACGCCCGTGACGGCGAGGAAGCTCTCCTCGTACTGGCTGGAGCCCGACACGGCACCCACGCGCACGTCGCCGATCCAGACCTGCTCCTTGCCTTTTGTGTAACGGTTCGAGTTCACCTGGTCAGAGGTGAGGCTGATGCTGCCGAGAGTGTCGAGGCTCACCCCAGCGGAGAGATTGAACGAGTAGATGTCTCCGCCCATGAGAACGTCGTCGTTCTCGGCGGCACCCTGGTTGAGGCCGTTCAAGCGTGCGGCGCCCAGGGCGAAGGGCGCCAGGGTCGGACGGTATCGGCCGCCCTGGTTCGCGTCCTTGCAGGCGGTCTCGGTGATGTGCGCAGCGTCCTTGCCGAGGGCCTTGCGGATGTAGTCGGAGACGACGAAATCGTCCTGGGATGTGTCATAGTAAACGTAGCGGTAGCCGAAGTTGGCATACTCCGCGTTTGAGCTGCCACCGCAGTCCCAGCCGGCAATGATGAGGGCCGTGGCCGTATCAGTGTCGCTCGTCCTGAAGATTCCGAAGGTGCAGTTGGCGGAGACCATGGCGGAGGTCGCCCCGACGGTCGTGCTCAGGGGGATATAGTCGTTGCCCAAGCCGTCGTTTACGACGGCGGAGAGTCGCTTTGCGGTGTCATCCCAGGTGTAGATGTAGCAGCGGGCTGCGTCGGTCGGGTTGTCGTGGTTCGTGGGCGCGGAGACGGTGATGGCAAGCTCATCTCCACCGCGGCGGTCAAGGTCGCCGCCGGCCAGGGTGACCACCGGGGCCTTCATGAGCTGCATTCGAGCAGTGGGGTCATCCTTGCTGTTGCGAATCTGGTTAAGCTCATCATCTGTGACGTAGTAGGACGCCTGGCCGCAGTCCACCCACCCCTGGGTGTGGCTCCAGGAGCTGTCGGGCTGCAGGTCCCACATGTCGACGCAGGCCAGGCGCTCGCCGTTCTCGTCCTTGTAGCAGCCCGTGTAGCAGAAGACCTCGTCCACGCCGTCTGCGTCCACGTCCGCGGCGGCCACTTCGAAGTAGGCGTCGTACTCCTGCAGGTAACCGGTCCGGATGTATGACAGCTCGTCAGTATAATCATTCACCTGGATCTGACTGTCATTGACCGTGGGGCTGAGGCTCGCGACTTCCGTGCGGTTCCCCTTTGCGTCAAGCGAGAATACCTTTACCGCAAAGGCGCCGCTCAACTGCCGGTTGCCGACCATGGTGTAGTACTGGCTCCCATAGGCACGCAGCTCGACGACGTGGTCCTTGTAGCCACTGCCGAGGTCTGCCGAGACGCTGGTGGCATACTTGCCGCTGAATCCGTTGTTGGTAGACCCCTTGATCATGTCATTCTCGTTGTCGCTGAGCGGCGAGTAGTAGCTAACGCCCTTTTCAACCATATCCACGGCTATCCCTGAATTGCTGCTCGTACCGTAGAGCTCGTTGATGGGCCAGAACAGATAAGCTCCGCTCATGCCCCCGTAATCGTCAGAGATCGTGGTGTAGCCAATCAAGCCCTCCGCGTATGTATTGGCATCGTAGAGCTGGTTGAGCTTCCCCCGCAGCGTGTATACGTTGTTTCTGGCGCCGTTGGCTGCCATGTAGACCTCGTCGTCGCTCAGCAGGGTGGTGCTCACGTTCTCGTCGTTGCCATAGGGGGCATAGGTGCCGGCGTCACCAGTATCGTCCGAGACGGTGAGGCCAAGGGCGGAGTACGCATCGGTGCTCAGCTGACTGCTCTGCGAGTAGGGTCCGGGGCTCAGCTCGTCGTTTGCCAGCGCCGTCATGGGCAGGGCAGCAAATGCGAGCACCGCCGCGACCGCACCGGATACGACGGGCAGCCACCGCGTGCGTGTGAGGCACGTTGTCATGGTCGCTCCAATCCTAGGAGGTTTGATACTTTCTGGGTAGCGTCCAGCTCTAGGAGATTTTCAGCGGCATGCAGGCAAAGCGCATCGTTCCAAAGTATGATGCCTCAGCGAACGCCAGAAGGTCGCAGAGAGCGGGTGGATGCGAGCGATGGGAACCCTGACTCGGGCACCGTCCGTTCTGGTTCGTGACCACCCCCTCCGTCGGCGTATCACACGCGGCCGCTCCAGAACGTATTGCCCGTCTCACCCCAGAAGACCTGGGCGAGCCCCACGTTGGAGTGCGGGAACGTGACGGTCAGGCACTTGCCCCTCGTGGTCACCCCGCGGACCCTGAAGTCGGCCTCGCCGAAGTCGGCCTGGATCTCTCCGGGCAGCCAGCTCAGCTGCAGGAAGCCCTCGGCGTCCCTGCGGTCGCGCTCGCGGGCCATCTCCTCCCGGCGCTGCTTCACGTAGCGCTGCACGGTGGAATAGGAGCCCTCGCAGCCGCGCCCGTCGATGAGCCTCGCATGCACCCTCACGGCCGTATGGCGCTGCTTGCGCCAGTTCCTGCAGTCGTCGCCGGGCCAGGAGCCGGTCGTCTCCCTGTGCGGCGCGGGCAGCTCGCTCTCCGGCTCCTTCCTCTTCGGCGGCTCGGGCGACAGGTCCTCCATCCTCGCGCACTTCCTGGCCGTCGGCTCCGAGACGCCGACTACCCTCGCGATCGAGGCTGTCGGTTCCCCGCTTCTCGCCCTTCTGCGCATGTCCTCTATCCTGTCCACGCCGATCATTTCCTTTCTGGCCTCCATATGCCGATAGCCGAAGCAGCGACATGTTGGACCAGCTTTGGGATGGTCGGCGTGCCCATGCCAGAACCCGAAAGCTTTTCGTGCTCAGACCCGAAAGTGCCCGATGCTCGAATCCGCAACTCAGAGGTTATCAAACACAGACGGGGCCATCGAGGTATTCGACACCAATACGCTCATGACCAACAGCGCCCTCGGCAGGACGAACGCTCTCACGAACCTGCGGATTGTTCTCGACGGCGGGCTCTGGATCGAGGCGAGCTGGTACCGGGTCACAAGCTTGGAGGGCGCCGGCATGCCTCTGGCCCAGAGGTCCGCGGGATGTCGCCTGCACGTCCTGTTCGAGGAGGAGATTGAGCAGATCCGCTCCGTCGAGCTCGACGGCCGCCTCCAGTGGGTGCGTGTCGGACCCGACCTCTGCGACGTGCCGAGGCTCTACGAGACGGTCGACTTCTTCTACGACGCCGACGAGCCTGCACGCCCCATGGCGGGGCGTGCGGTATGGCTGCACGACTACCTGAGGGACACCCATGCCGGCGACCTTCATAGTTTCGATGGGGAGCGGCTCGTATTCGCGATGCTCGGCATGACGGAGGCCAGCTATGGATTTGTGTCCGGCGTGGCTGCTAGTGCTTATTCGGACGATTCTTTCGAGTAGGAACGTGTGAGATGGGCGTGGCCAAGCGTGTTCTAGGTGCGATAGGCAAGTTCTTCCTGATGTGGATGAGGTTCGTGGCCAGGGTCATCCTGCTCTTCTGGCACTACGGGTCGTAAGAGGCGGGTCAATGGAGATGAAGGCGAGCGCCCTCATGAGGGGTGAATGCCTCCGCCGTGCCACTCGTCCGTTGCCATCCATATCTCGAAGTGGAGAATCCACTCGCTACACCATGGCATGACGGTCTTCGTGAACAGCTGATCGGTTGACCAATCCCTGTATTGGAGGCAGACGTGTACTCGCGGTGGCCTCTCCTCGTAGCCGAGCTTGTGCGGTACCGAGGGGAGGTCCTTGCAACGATCGACCGCACCGCCAGAGACCCAGACCTGAGGAAAAGAGCGGGGCTTTGCTTCGATGTACACCTGGTAGATGTCGCTGAGGGCCGATGGCTTCACCGTCGCCCGCCAAACCAGCTTGCTACCATGGAGGATTCTGCCCGAGGAGTCGGGATAGGCCATGAGCAAATGCAGGAGCTGCATGGGCAGGGTGAGGCCCCCTCCCTTAGGGGGTCTTCTGCTACGCACCGTAGAACCTGTGGCTCGGAACTGCCACGGTAGTCGCCGAAGCAGCGAGCGTGATTCCCTCCCTTGTACCATAGTGAAGGGCACCCGACTGGCGCTCTGCATACATCCTGTTGCCGAACCTCGAGAACGCCCTGACGACCACATTCTCCGACAGCGGCCCCTTGAGGCCGTCCGACAGTGCGTCGATTCCAGCAGAACCGAGCGGCTTGTCAACGAGGTCGCGGCGTGCGGCACTCACCCAGTCGAAGTACGCCCGTGCCTTCCAAGGCTCGGTGTTCCACCTGTCCGCGAAGTTTTCCTTCGGATCGACGGGGTTCTCGATTACGTAGAGGCCTCCCTCACGTCGTATGTGCCCGCTCATCGAGCCCAGCACGTCGGACACCGTATCGAACACACCCACCTGCTGATCGTAGGAAAGGGCTGCGAGCGTGGTGATGATGATGGAGATTGGCGCATCGTCGCGTCCCTCGAACATGACGTCGCGGTGGTGTTTGAGGATTCTGATGGCCATTTGCAGCGGAGTGGCAACAGCAAACGTTGGCACCTTGTCGACCGAGGCATAGACCTTCCCAACCGCGCGGCTTCGCGCGTGGTCAAGGGAATCGCCCATGCGCCGCTCGAACCAGCTCTGGTAGGCCCTCGGGTCGCTCGACCTAGTGGTGTACTCGCCTCCGGGCTCTCGGTTGGTCAGGGTGATTGCAGTCATGCTGCGCGCCGTCGGATCTGGCGTACAGGGGAGGATGTCCATGTGGAACTCGTCGAACTGCAGTGTCCAGCAGCGCTTGCCCTCAGGCTCGAGCTTCTGTGCGTAGGTCCCATGTTCCTTGAGCCGGTCTCCCACGTGGTGCTTGATGGTCCGGGGGCCGAATTGGGTCATGCCGGGGAGCTCGCTAACCAGGTCGATGTCGTAGTCATCGTCCTCGCCACTCACAGGCCTGGTCACGGTGCCGAGGGCAAAGGAGCCTTGGACGAAGACGTCGGCAGGCTGGCCTTTGTCACCGTCGATCCACTCTCCAACGCTCGTGTAGGCCCTCTCCGCCTTCCCGCGCATGGTCTCGGAGATGTCAAGCTCCTGCGCGAGCGCGGCATACAATTCGTTGAGAAGGCTGTTGTCTTTGTTATTCATCGCACCTCCCGATGCATAGCGTCTCGCCGAACGTTCCGTCGGCTTTCTCGTGCACAACGTAGTTGCTGATCAGGTTGAACCTGAGTGCGGTTCCAAGCGCTACGGCAAGGGACGCAGGCATTGCAGGGTAGACATGCAGCTCCCTCACCACGGGGAAGCTCTCATGGATGCTGTCGACGAGCGAGGTTGCCTCCTTGACGAAGGTCCTCACCGTCTCCTCGCATGTGACGATTTCAGTACCTGGGCTCGTCGTAGTGAGCTCGTAGACTGGGGTGCCGTCGGGGATGTCCACGATAGTCCTCATGCTGACGACGCCGCTGAGGCTGACCACTAATGAGGCACGGGATGAGTCCGGCTGGCCATCGCTTATATGGCGAGCTGAGAAATCAATTGGATTTCCACCCTCGGGCCAAGCCCAGCCTCGTCCGACCCTGCAAGGCTGGAAAACCCTGACGTCACGCATCCCGCCAAGGAGGCTGCCGAGCTTGATCAGGAGCGGCTGGGGCGCGAGGGCGAATACCGCCACCGGCATTGTCTGGTCGTCATACGAGTCCTCGAATGCAGCCATGCGACGCTCGATCTGACTGCCGGCCTCTTGGAGTCGGCATGGGATAGCAACGCCCTTCGCGAAGTCGTACGCCTTCGGGTTGGCGGCGTACAGCCTCTCCCTATGCAGGGCGGCGTTAAGCTCGGCGGTGGTGACGTGCGGACTCATTCCCCCTGCGGGCAGGAGCATCGTGGCGACGAGCGCGCGAGATGGTGCGAGCCCCTCGACAAAGCCAGCTATCGAGTCTTCCCAGTCTGCCTTGTGCCTCCTGAGTACCTCCTCGGGATAGTCGTCAGCGTTGTCGTCAACCATCTTGTGGTGCTCGTGGCAGAGGAGCATGAGGTTGTCGATGCCGTTCAGCTCGTCCTCGGTCATGTCGGCCTTGTAGCGTGGGCCACCAGGCGAGTAGGCGTTGATGTGGGCAACTTGCGCGAAGTTGCCCAACTCGTCGAAGGCGTGCGCGACATTAAGCTCCTTGCCGCAGAGCTCGCACCTCCCCGCGGCGCGAGACCACAAGGAAAGCAAGACATTCTTTGGGATGCTCTTTCTGGTTTTGCTCATCATCACTCTCAAATAGACCACAAGATATTGTGGTTATAAAACCAGCAGCATAATAGATATAGATTATATAGAAGGGATTAGTCAAGGCAAGACGTTGTAGAAAACTCGACTCCTCGTCTTGTCGAAAAGCATACCCCTCACCGGCGACTCTCATACAGGTGTGGAGAGCGCTGACCCGAAGGGATGTCGCTCGTGCTCCACGCCTTACTTTATATATCCCCTCGTGCAGCAATTGACCAGTTACGATACAGTTTCTTCAACATATGAGGGCGGGGAAAAGATGTTACGCCGAGATGAACTTCTTGACCTGGATGAGGACCTAAACGCGCGCAAGCGCGAGCTCTTCATTCGGGAGTACATGACAACCAAGCAGGCGCTACTCCGTCGGATAAATGACGTAGTGAAACGGACGGAGGGACAAGTTTCGAGGAGCCTCGAAGAGGACCTAGAGGGCAAACGTTACCTCCAGGCGAAGCTGGGCAACCTGCGCGGGTTCAGAGACTGCGTGAGGGAAACCACCCTATTCGAGCTGCTCAACGAGGGATGGTGCTACTAGTTCGCGATCGATAGCCATGGAACCTCGCTCCTTCTCCGCCATGTCTTGCATGCCGAGATAGCGGACAACGGGCATGACGAATGGCTTGAAATCGAGGAATACGACTCGCAACTGAAGGTCATCGAAACGAGGTACAGGCTTCTCGGCGTAGACGAGTTCGCGAGCGAGCGAGGGGTTGCCCCGGCGAAGATAAGGATCTGAGGCGAGGCGTCTGCAGGGCTCCGCTCCCTGACAGACGACGTGAGGGCCGTGCTCTCCGTCACCCGCCCTGACGCCTCCGCGGAGGCGTCCATGGAATTCCTCGCCGAGCTGGTCGACCGCTGGTTCTAATCGGGTATAGTGCATTTGGATATCGAAACCCGAGAGGTTTTTTATGTGGCAGAGGCGCTCGCGCGTCTCTGCCTAATTTTTTGCCTTTCGGATCCGGCGCGGCCGACGCCTTCCGGATCGTCGCGCATTAACCTTGGGGGACGCGCGCGATGCTCCTGCCACGGCGAGCGATCCGGCCATCATCCAAATCGAGTCCGAACGAGGTGCCCGGGTGCCGAACGTCACGATTCGCGGGGTGCCGGCATCTGCACCAAATTCCCGACGCTTGCCCGGAGAACCCCCGCGACGCATTGCCATCAGTCTCTCCCGTCCGTCGTAGCATAGCTGCCACATCAAACGGTCGCGAGGACTGGAGGAAATGCCATGAGGTGGATTTGTGACGCTTACGTCAACGCGGATCTCGAAGAGATCGCATTCGCGGGGATGGGCGTCACGGCGACACTGGAGCACGTCGACCTCTCCTCCGCGCCGAGGGGCGCTGCGGACGTCGCGGCGTGCCTCATGGGACGCTTGGTAAGAGAGCTCGCTGAGGCTACCGTGTCGCATGATACCCATGCCGTAGACGACAATCTTGCACGGTAAACCCTGCTCGCCGCTTTTCTTCAAAGCTGTCTTGCCGGCCGGTCACGCCGCCCTCGCTGGGGGGGCGTGACCTTGTGCGATGGCGCCCTTCCGACATCCGCTGCGACGGTGATAGCTGCTCCATCCCCTATCCTCGCGCCCGTCGAAAGCGCCCGGCCGGCGCAGAAGCACAGGGTACTTCTGCGCCGACACCTCCACTCTCTACCCGCCCAAGACGCTTGCACAGGGAGCAAGCATCTCTTCCCGCTCCCTGACGGCCCGCGTGGCAGACGGCTGGTCCTACAACGGCGAGGACGCACCGATAGTGGCCATGGACGGGGACGAGACGGTGCTGATAGCCGTCGTCTCCGCCTACGAGGAGGGCTCGGCCATGATGCCCGAGCCCTCCGTGGGCGCCGCTGATTTCGCGACGATGAGTTCGCGACGATGAGGCGCGCGTGCCTGCTCTACCTTGCGGACCACGGCGACGTGGACGCGATACGCCACGGCGTGGTCTCCATCGTCGTGACGGGAGAGCGCCAGGCGAAGCTGCGCCACCTCATCGGCGCCTGGCAGTGGGCGGAGAGCAGGAAGTGACCTGGGACGTCATAATACAGACACCGCTAATGGCAGGAATGGCTTTCCCGAATCATCTAATCCGGAGCGTCACGCCGAGGGTCTTGCCGTTCTCCTCGATAATTCGCAGTGTCGTATCGTCGATGCCGTCTGGCACCGAGACGTCTGCTGAAAGCGTGAGATGTGCCGAGGAGCCTTTTTGGTCGTAGAGACGCTGGAGTATCTCCTCGACGATGTTCCCGACGTCAGAGCCTGCCGACCATTGGTCAAGAGTCGCCTCGAGCTCGACCTCGGTGAAACGAGGCCTCTTCGGCTCTTCTCCATGGGCATTGGGCTTGCCGTCCATGCGCGAAGAGTCTCCCTGTCGCACTTCTGGACCCGGCGGCGTATCATCGCCTACGTCCGAGCCTCCCCCATCGTGGCTGTGATCGAAGGCGAGCTGCTCGAGTGCCGCCTCGCGGGAGACGATGATGCCATTCCGCATGTCCACCATCGGGCGTTCCCCAAGTCTGAGACCGAGGAAACGCCCATCGCTGCCCTCTCCGTCAGCATATCCGAAGTAGTCCCTGCTCTTGACCGCCTGCTCTATGGATGCCTTGAGCACTTCCTCGGAGGCAAGCGTCTGGAGGTAGCTGTATCTGCAGTAGTCGTTCCAGATTTCCGGAATATGCGCACTCTCCCGCTCGGCGAGCAAGATGTCGTCGAGGTCCCTTTGGAGCATGAAGGGGGAGAAGGCCTGCGCAACCAAGCCATCGGAGACAGCACGATTCCAGGCCCGCTTGGAGATCTGGTCGCCGCCGTCGATGCCACAGCTGTCCCACTCGACCTTGGATATGTCGCCCCTGTCTTGCGTCGGGAAAACGAGGTGCTTGAATGCGCCGAGGACGAGGCGTTTCGCACGCGATGTCGCGTTCTTCAGCTTCCCGCGCATGTCCTCGACGGCATGGCGGGTGAGCTCCATCGCATCCGACTCCCGGTCGATGCTCTTCCAGGCCAGCTCCCGGCGGACGGCGTCCCTCGCATCCGACAGGGCCGTCTTGTCCGCAGCGACGAAGAGCAGCATGTTTCTATTGGAGCGCATCGTGCCTCCGCACATGCTCAGGCAGTCAGCCGCCCACGCCACGGCATCCGAGCGGGAGAGGTCCCTAGACATCGTCTTTGAGGGAGGGAGGATCGCAAGCGCGAGGTATGGTGCATCTGGCACCTCGTTGCTTGACTTCGGGCAGGTGTAGACGGAGTGGAAGCCCGTCCTGGAGGACCTCTCGGATTCCCGCACTATTTCGACGATTCGCTCTTCGATTGCCTCCGCGCTCTGGCTGCTTGCGCGGTCTCTTGCCATCTTCTCGAGTGTCGGGTGGGTGTCATACCAGAACCGGGTCCCGGAGGTGTAGAGGTAGCTCAGCTCGTCGCGCATCTTAGCCAGCGCGTCATCATAGATCGTGACGCTTGTTCCGGGGACGGCGGCGCCGAGGCGTATGTCGGATGCATCGAGACCCCTCAGGCTCTCTCCGCGTGATGTTGGTGCGCTCCCCAGGAACACCGTCCTGGCCACCCTGCGTGCGGCCTTGGGACGGGAGAACCGGCTATTGTTGCGGTCTATTGTGGATGGCACCGAGTTGCTACCATCGACGTCGGTGTCCACGATGGCGTTCCAGGCCGGGTCGAGGTACTGGAAGATCTCCTCGCTGATCCGCGAGTCGGAGAAGTCCACGGACCCCGGCATGATAAGCGGGTCGGCGTCGTTTGCCTCCCAGAGGTTGTGGATGACGGTCGCCATGAGCCGAAGCACCCCGCGGGTTCTCTGGAAGTTCTCGAGTGTGCTCCAGTCCTCATAGAGCCTGTCGAAGAGCTGCGGGTGCACGGGGTAGCACCGGAGGATCCTGTCCCTGTAAGAGGGGTCCCGGCACTCCACGGGGAACTTGTCGGGCGCCTCCGCGTAGTACTCCATGAACGCGTCGGCGACGGGTGCGGCGAGGCTCTCGTCGTAGCTTCCGAAGAGGCGCTTCTTCACGATCTCGAAGCCCTCCTCGTTGGAGGCGGCCCGCCAGATCGCGTTCACGCGCCCGAAGATGTGCTCGACGCGCTCGAAGGCTTCCCTGCCCCCGGTTCCGCCCTGCTCCCTGTCGCTCTCTGCGAGCGAGGCCACGAGAATGCAGTCATCCGTGCGCTTCACGGCCTCGGTGAGCTGCTGCATGAAGGTGAGGACGCTGTCGAACGTGCCTGCAGGAAGGTTCCTCGAATCGTTGCCGTAGAGGTTTGCCGCGTAGCGCACGAACTCGTCCATGAGGATGACGCAGGGGCCGATTTCCTTGAAGAACCTCGTCAGGGCGTCGGTGCCGGGGGCGACGCCCTTCGAGTCCGCAGATCGGAGGATGCCGTAGGGGGCGGGATCTCCTTTCTGGAGGCAGAGCTGGTAGGCCATCTCCCCCCAGAGCGTGTTCACCTTACCCGACAGGAACGGCGGGTTCTTCGATGACGAGGGGTCGAGGTCCGTGCCAACGAGCGTCGCGACATACACCCTTTCCGGCAGTGACTGGACCCCTGCCGCGTCCATCACCTCAGCGACCCCCGGCAGCTCGCGTGCTATCTTCGAGGTGCGCATGAGATGGTAGACCGCGAGCATGCTGTGCGTCTTGCCGCCGCCGAAGGCGGTCTTCAGCTCGACGACGGGGTCGCCCCCGCCGGAAGCCCCGGAGACCCTTCGCATTACGTTAGCGAGGAGGGACCTCATGCCCTCCGTGATGTACGTTCTCGAGTAGAACTCCTTGGGGTCCTGGTACTCGAAGCCAGCCTCACCCTTGGCGACCGATGCGAGGTCGAGCGCGAACTCTGCGGTCTTGAACTGGCCGCGCGCAACGTCGTCCTTGGGGGCGACGACGCTCCTCCATGGACGAAGCGTCCCGAGCACCTCGCTGCCGCCCTGTGTCGGCGTGGGCGTGACGGCACTCCAGGATGCCGCCTTCGATACGGGAGCGACTGGCTCCGCCGTGACAGCATTTCTCTCCATCACGGAGCGCCGGTAGTCTCGGATGGCGACTGCCGTCTCGGGGTCGATCTGGTCCATGAGAAGCGCCATGGTGTCGAGAGCGCGCGTCGTCTCTTCGTCGGAGAACCCGTCGCCCGTGCGGTGCGCCCAGGTATTCCTCGTGTCTATGAGTTCCCTCACCCAGGATTGGGACCTCCTGTCCATCACGGGGCGGAAGACGTCCTTCCATGACTGTACGATGAGCCTCAGCATGAGGAGGATGTCCAGCGAATCGATGCGCACGGTGTCATCCGTTGAGTCGGCTGCAACATCACGCCGCTGGTCCTCGTAGAGGTGCGCCATCACTCCTTCCTCCCACCAGCTGTCGTGGTAGTTGCGGATCATCTCGCGCATTATGAAGGCGCCGAGCGTCGGGCGCATGGCATCAAATGCGCTTCCGATGAGAGAGTTGTTGTCCATCTCGAGCTTCATCCAAACCACCTATCCTAAGCGTCCACATCATGTCCAAGGTCAAAGTCCAGGCGCTCCTGGACCGGACGGTGCCGTCTCATGTCTTCGGCACGCTCCGTTATGTCTCCCCAGGATGTCACAAGATCGTTGAAGAGCTGTGCGTCCTCGCCTCTGCCGGATCGTTCCGCGCTCTGGAAGAGGAGATATGCGAGCGACTTCGTGCGCTCTGCCCGGGCGTCGTCGAACTCGGAGGCGGCTCTGGCAGCGGCTGCAACTCCGTCACGCGATTCGAGTGCGCCTACCTCCGCCATGAGGTCACTCCAGCAGGACGGCGCGAGGCGGGCCCGAGCGAGGTCCGCGACCTCGGTCGGCCTCACGAGCCTCACCTTGCCGCCGCCGCTTGCAAGGACTCCCGCGTGCGAGAGCGCCTCAAGGGAGGCGCCCCTTGCGTTCTGGAGCACCTGGGCATCCCCGAAGGGTCCCTCGTCGAATCCGTGCTCCGCGTACCATGTAATGCAGAACCGCGTCTCTCCGTCCAGGTCCTCTCCGCTCTCGCCCATGAGGGCGTCGAGCTGCTCGTTTATGATGCCGAGCGCCACGTGCACGCTCATCGGGGTGCCGTCCGCCTCGAGGACCTCGGAGTACTTCGAGAATGCCGCCATGCCCGGACCGATGGCCGCCTGGGCGAGGTCCACGGGGGCGATTGATCCGCCCTGCATTTCAGCGAGGCCGTCGCGCAGGTTACGCCGCAGGGCGCGGAGAAACTCAGGGCGCGACGCGATGGGGGCGTCCTCGGGACGGCGGCGGCAGACGAGGACGATGGAGGACGCGAGGGCGTTCACCTTCCCCTTCAATGCAGTCGTCAGCTCGGTTCTCATCGGCCAGGTTCCGGTGATGAGCAAACCGGCATCAATGAGAGCCTGAAGCATGGTCTCCCAGCCGGATGATGTACGTCCATCGTTCGTATTCTCAGAAATGACTGAGGACCTCCAGCATAGCCGCAGGAATTCCTGTCGCCTCCGAACCGCACAATGAGGATGAAGCGTTGATGCATCCGAGAGGGCGGAGGACAGGATGGCAAAGGGGCATGCAGGCGGGCTGAGCAGGCATGAGTGCGAGAGCAGGGGGACGCTCATGGACCTCCTGGAGAGGTATCCGGACGAGGAGTCGTGCGAGAGGAGGCTCCTCGAGGAGAAGTTCCCTGGAGGGTTCGTATGCCCCGTGTGCGGCAATACCGCCTGCTCGAAGGTGCATGGACGGGCACACAAGTGGCAGTGCACCAAGTGCTCGCACCAGTTCTCGGTCACGGCAGACACGATGATGGAGGGCACCCACCTGCCCCTAAGGAAGTGGTTCGTGGCGATATGGCTCATGTCCAGCCAGAAGGCAGGCGTGAGCGCATGCGCCCTCCAGCGCCAGATAGGCTGCAGCTCGAAGACGGCAGGAAAGGTGCTCGCGAGGATACGCTGCGCGATGGCCGGATCGGAGTGCGTTCAACGTGCTCAGTGCTGACTGCGTGGAGGCCGACGACTTCTATATCGGGACGAAGGCCCATGGCACGAGCGGAAGGGGCACGGAGCAGCAGCCGATGCTCGCGGCCGTGGACAGGGCGCCTGCCGGGAAGGGCTCCTGCGTCATCCGCTGCGCCGAGGACTGCTCGGGAGACTCGTGGAGGCAGTTCGGGCACGACCATCTCTGCCACACGTCGAGGATACGTGCGGATGCCTGGAGCGGCATAGCGGCAGGGCTCTCCTCCTTCCGCGGCCTCGAGCAGAAGGTTTACGACGGGTCGGACGGCGATGCCTCCCTTCCCATGGTCCACAGGGTCATCTCGAACTTCAAGGCGTATGTGGAGGGCGCCTTCCACGGCCTTCCCAAGACGCACATGCAGTCATATGCCGACTCGTTCAGCTGGCGCTACAGCCACCGGAGCTCCTCCGATGCATGCAGGGACCTCCTCCACGAGATGTGCCTCTTCCACGTCCCGCTCTCGGACATCGCCGCCACCGCGACGGTCCAGCCGAAGATGCCTGCGATCTTGCCTAAGCAGCTTACAGTTCAGGAAGCCTAACTATGCTGCAAGTCCTTAGTCATTTTCTCAGATTGCTTATAAGCGTAGTAGACGGTCATCGGATAGTCGTCCGACATTGCATAAGACAGCCGGGTAAAGGTCTCTCGCATGCCATTCTCGAAGAAGGACTTCGCTTCTTCGGCACCGCCCTCGAAACGCCAGGGGATGGCAACGAGTTCCTCGGCCTTGGGTGTAAGCATGGTGCCAAATGTATCAGGCCATACGTCTTTCAGGCTTCGTCGCATCCAGACATAAAAGTAGTCAGAGAGGTCTGAGTAATCGATGTTGTCGTAATAGGGCGGATCAGTCGAGATGAGGAGGTTGGACAAGCCTTCTGTCTTCGTAGAATCACGTTGTATCGCGTCGCATTCTGGAAGAGATGGCAGCGTCTTAATAGATTCAACAATCTGGCCTACCATGCTATGGAACGAACCCGATGATGTAGATAGAGGGTTTACTTCCGCATAATCCCATGTCATAGGAATCGCCTGACGCCTCATCGTATTAGCCATCGTCTCGCGAGTGGTATGCCATATGCAGATTGATGAGCAGTAATCTGCTTCCTTATCTACCATGAAGGCAAGGTATACCGATATGCTTTCACCATAGGCCCGTGCGCCAGTGCCACCATCCCTGAGGCTTATATGATCATCAGCCAAACCTGCGGCAATGGCATCTGATTCGATGGTTGGTCGCATGGCCATGACAAGGCCTGAGAGCGTAGTGAGAGCTGTCAGCTGGCGGTTGGTGAAGAGCTTGTCAAAGGTATCGAAGCCATACGTAACGCACGAACCGCCCGTATACTTCTTTGCCAGCTTCCCCATTGGAGAACCAGTCGGCTTCCGAACCTGAGCGTTATAAGTGTCTTCGTCGCGAGGGCTCGAGTACCATCTTCCCTTGCCAAAGGGACTCTCGCTCACGATGGCCATGAGATGGTTGCCTAGCCCATGCTCACGACTCTCTGCACGTATATGATCGAGCGAGATGGGTGCGCCACAGTGCAAGCAAACTGCACCATTGCGATCAACCGTACTGTCGTGCACATGGGCGAAGTCGGCGGGTCTGCCATCACCTTCAAAGTGCACCACGTAGCGCATCTCGCCATCTGCGGCGATGGGGTCAATGTAGGCGCGGTGTTTTGCCTTCTTGGAGAGCCAGAAGGACTTCACGAGCGGGGTCTCGTGTCGGCAGGCAGGGTTCGGACAGGTCACGGTGCGCGCCCAGATGTAGGCGATGGGCGTGGCCCTCTTGTTCACGCCTCCTCTCGTCACCTCGACGTCGGGGTAGTTCTGTCCTATCCGCTCCTTGGCCTTCTCGCGCATGAGGTTGGCGTAGTACTCCACGTCGGCGGCAAGCCCGGTAGCGCGCGGGTAGGTGCCCGCAAGGCCGCGGCTCCTGGCCTCGGGGTTCACGGGGTCCTGCCCGCAGAACCTGGCCGGAATGTCGATCATCGCGCGGTTGATAGTTACTGGGATTGGGTTCAGGTCCGCCGCATGTGCCACCAGGCCGAGGCGCTGGGCCTCGAGGGGAAGGGCACCGCCTCCCGCGAAGGGGTCGAGGAACTCGGGCAGCTCGCCATTCGGCGCATATTTCTTCATCTCTGCACGGGCCTCGTCGTAGAGGGCCTCGTCGCCGATGTTGTCCCAGTCTGCCAGTCTTCTTATGATTCCGAAGAGACGCTCGCGTTCCTTGTCCTGCTCCTCCTCCGTGGGGAAGAGCTCCGGGTGCTCGCCGGGGTCGTCCACCATGCTCGCGAAGATGACGCAGCGCGCCGCCGCCAGGGGGCGCCGAGCCCACCACAGATGCAGTGTCGAGGGGTGGCCCTTCCTAATGGACTTCTCCCTCACGGCCTGAGCGTTGATCTCGTCTAGGGGGATGGAGGTCTCTATCAGCTTCTTCTTGTACATTTCCCGTCCTCGATGTCATATGTCTCGCACGATGCCGCCCGCTCCTCGAGCATGCTCAGCTTGTACGGATAGGAGTCGAGCGCAGGGTTGTAGTCGTCCTGCACCGCGCCGAAGTAGTAGGTGGTCCTTGTTCCCCTCCCGAGCGGCCTCGTCACTGCGAGCACGAAGGTGTCGCTGTTTCCGGCAGCCTTGCGGACCTCGTTCGGGGAGAGCGTTACGGTGTCGGCATCCTCCCGGATGCCCTTGCTTTCGATGAATCTCCAGTCTCCGGTCCCGTCCAGGCGCTCGACGTATGACTGGATGTCCCAGCCCATATTTTGCCTGGAGACGTCCTCTGGGTCGTGGTGCAGGTGACGCTCGATGCGCATCACCGCGTCCATGCCCCGCTCCTCCGACGCCTTGCGCGCCTCGAACAGGTCCCTTGCTGCCTCGGCACTGGTCGAGATAGCCCTCGACGGAATCACGACCGCGGCAGATACCAGCTTGAGCGGTTTGGGGCGCACCATGCGCTCGCCCTCGAGCTCCTTAAGCCTCGTGTCACGCCTCGCAATAAGCGACTCGAGCTCCCGCTTCTTGTTCGCAGCCGTGGGCCGCGCGCCCTCTTCTCCGCTGCGCGCCCGCTCGGCCCACCTCTCCTTCTCGGTGCTTGCGGTTGCTATAGCGTGATTGAGCCTTTGCCGGACTGCCTCCTCGACCTTGTCAACCCTCGCAGCGCGCTTCTCGGAGATCTCGCGCACGTCATGGGCGACCGGTCCGTCCATGAGAATCCTTTCCGCCCGTTCCTCTCCATCGCGGCCCAGCCCCAGCGGGTCGAGCGCACCTGTTTCCAGCCGCGCCAACTCCTCCTTGCTTGGCGGCCTGTAGTCGATGTAGGGCGCCTGTCCGAATATGACCGGCTCCTTGCCCCGCTCGACCTCTACGTAGTACAGGCGCCGCTCGCAGACCTGCCCGCAGCCGTCCACGAGTGTGAGGAGGTACGTAAGGAGCTCTCGCGGCGCGAGCGTTCGGTTGGCGTCATCGATCAGAATAGAGCCTCTGCCGAGGGACTCCCCATGCTTTGCGAGGATCTCCTCGACAGCAGCGTCAAGGAGCGGGTGTCCCACGCAGACGAGGTCCGTCTTGCCTGGTTCCTTGACGTCGCCCTTGTCGAAGGCAAGCGAAGCGTAGCCCTCCGCAAGCGGCCTCTTCACACCGGAAGAGCTCACACGTAGTGCCAGGGGTACCTTCCCCTTCCTTATACGGTAGGTACCATCCCCGTTGGAGACCATGTGTCCGCCGAGGTCTTCCACAGCACTCGCGAAGAAGCTTCGGATGTAGTGCGGCTGCAGGCGCATGGCGTTCGCACGCTCGATATCCTCCCTCACCCTCCTGACGTCCTCGACGTCGAGCGAGTCGGTCGCTAGGACGTCGGTCGCCATGAGGTCCTTCAGCCTGTCGGTGTCGAGTGAGCTGTCAATCACCGTGTCGAGATAGCTCTGCCGCTCTGGCGTGCTGTCCCTGCGGATCGCGTCGAGGAGCAGCTCGCTCAGCGTCTTGTCATCGTAGGTGACCTGCCCGAGCACGTCGAACACCCTTCCATGGAGGGTCTCTGACTCCTGTTCGAGCTTCTGGAAGAGCCTGTGCCAGACCTCGCCCTCGCGGGTCCCGTCCGCAACCAGGTTGTACATGTAACAGGTGTGCCTCTGCCCGATGCGGTGTATGCGCCCGAAGCGCTGCTCGATGCGGTTCGGATTCCAAGGCAGGTCGTAGTTGATGAGGATGTGAGCTACCTGGAGGTTGATTCCCTCCCCTGCGGCATCCGTTGCGACGAGCACGCTGACGTCGTCGTCCTGCTTGAAGTCCGCCTCGACCTGTCTGCGCTGGTCACGGTTCATGCCACCGCGGATCGTGCGGAGACGTCCCGCAGAGCCAAGGTAGCTCGATAGCTTTCCCTCGAGGTACTCCAGCGTGTCTGTGTACTCGGTGAAGACGATGAGCTTCTCGCGCTTCCCGTCGTGTCCCTTCATCTGCTCGCTTTCGAGGAGCCTAAGCAGCTCGTTCCACTTCCTGTCCTCGCCTCTGTGGTAGACATCGGAGGCCTCGGATTCGAGTGCTTTCAGCTCAGCGATCTCCGACTCGAGCTCGTCGAGCGTCTCGGATGCCGTCGCGTCATCCAGGACCAACGTGTCGTCGTCCTGCGCCTCGTCGATGTCCTCCTCGTCCCAGTCGTCCCAATCGGCCCAGAACTGTTCGTCCATGCCCACGCCACCATGAGGATGAACAGTGTAAGTGCCGTGCTCCCGGACTTCCCGGGCCAGCCTTTCGAGACGCAGACGGCGGCGCTCGATTGACTTCCACGCTGCCATGGGGGACGACGCAAGCCTCCTCTGAAGGGAGGTCAGCGCGAACCCCACCGCGTTCCGGCGGTCCTGGCGCACTATTCTATCCGCCCTGTTGAAGCCCTCTCGGACGTATTCTGTGACATGCTCGTAGAGCGACTGCTCTCCTGCCGAGAGTGTGTACGCGGAGGTTCTGGCCTCCCGGATCGGGAACAGGGGCTTGCCCTCGAAGGTGAGGAGCTCCTCCTTCTGGAGGCGGCGCATCATGCCGTCCGTGTTCCTCGCAAGGCCAGCGCCTGTTCCTCCCTCGAACCTGTCCCGGTCGAGGAGCTTCATGAACTCCTGGAAGTCTCCCTCCTTGCCGTTGTGCGGCGTTGCCGTCATGAGGAGGAGGTTTCTGGTGTGGTCGCGTAGCAGCTCGCCGAGACGGTAGCGCCGGGTTGCGTCCACCTTGCGCCCATTTCGGTGTGCTGCCATCTTGTGTGCCTCGTCAACCACGACGAGGTCCCACTCTACCTCCCCAAGCATCGCCTTGAGCCTCTCGTCACGGGCGAGCTTGTCCATCGAGGCGACCATGAGCGGGATGTCCCTGAAGGGGTTTCCCGAGCGTGTGGAGTCGACGACGTCATTCGTCAGCATGCGGAACTCGAGGCCGAACTTCGGCCCAAGCTCGTCCTCTACCCACTGCTGAACCAGGCCTCCCGGGCAGACGATGAGGCAGCGCTCCACCTCTCCGCGGATCATGAGCTCCTTGATGAGGAGCCCAGCCATGATAGTCTTGCCGGCACCAGGGTCATCCGCCAAGAGGAACCGCAACGGCTGTCGGGGCAGCATATCCTCGTAGACAGCAGTTATCTGGTGTGGCAAAGGCTCGATGAGCGATGTGTGCATGGCCAGGCGGTTGTCGAATGCATAGGAGTACCGGATGCGCAACGCCTCGGACGCCAATAGAAAGGAGCTTGCGTCGGCATCGAACCGGTGCACCCCGTCACCTGCAACCTCTGCGACTTTATCCAAGTCCTCAGAGAAGAGGACTACCGAGTCGTAGCTCCCATCAAGCTTCTGGAATACAACGCTGACAGAGTCGTTCGACGGTTTGACGGCGATAATCTCTACCGCCTCGGTCGGGACTATGCCTGTGACGTGCATGCCGGGAGTGAGCGACTTGATATCCAAAGCAACCTATTCTAACTGCAGATAACAAAAAAAACACTACGGTATTATTGCAGACGTCTAAGGACTTGGCATCAAATATTCTGCGGATTGACAGCGCTGCCCCCGTTTCGCGCGAGTCATCATGGCACCGGGGCTGGAGGGAGCAGCTCGCGACGGCAGGGGAGCTGGCGGCGTCCAAGGTGGGCGTCAACGGAGCCACGAGGTGGATGAGGGTGGGCGACGGCCTCGTGGACGTCTCGCGGCTCGAGGACGTCCGCGCCTCGCTTGACGACGGGCCATCCGATCTGCCAGCCGTGAGCCTCGTATTCATGTGGCGCGTGCGTGCTACCGTCACGCCATCGTTGGAACCCGGACTCGGAGGTGCGTCATGAGACGGTTCTTCTTGGCCCTAGGCAGGATCACGCTCGCCGTCCTGTGGGGGTTCCTGCGCGTCCTCCTCTGGGCGGTAAGACTCGCGCTGCGTGCCGTGTTCTGATGAGCGCTTCCGCCACGGTACTGAATCTTAGGCCGATTCCCACACGTTATTGGGAGCACCTACGCCAAGGAGTCTAATGAGACCTCGATTCCATCGCTCACCGCATCGATTCTGCCGCGGGCGAAAGAATCCTTGACCTCTTCCATCGGGTGATAGTCTGATATCAGAAATACAGCTGCTATATCGCTCGTCTCCGTACAATCTCCCATCTTTGGCGAAGGCGTTGCAATGAGTTCGGCAATGCCGACCACTGTTATGTTAGCCATGCACTTCGAAAGGCGGATCTTGGCCATGAGTGGCGAATCAGCAAAGCTGGCAACCGACGGTGTCAGCTCACTCGTCCAGTACGACATCTCCTTCCAGAAGTGCACTCCCCTTCTGGGTACCCCCTCGCTCACCCTTGGCAATGAGGCGTCACGGGGCAAAGAAACCTCCGCGGACATCCACGAGACGCTCGAAGATGAGGTCGATTGGGATCCAAGCGTGGACAAGGCCGACAGGCTTGACTACCTCGTTGCTGCCGCGAGTGGAGTGATTGCAGGCCTCGTTGACGTTTTTTGGGTCGGGGAATTCTCGCTCGACCGCGCGAACCGTTGGGGAAAGGACCAGGTCGAGCGCTTTGTGATAAGGGTTGCGAGGAGCGAGGGATACGAAGGGGACGACCTCGCCGGAGCCATACGGAAACTGGAGAAGAATCATCCTTTCGCTGCTGACGGCAACACGAATGACTTCGGCGGCGGTCTGCAGCACCACCTCAGGGACTTCTCTCACCACTTCGGCATCGACGGACTATTCTTCTCGATGTTCACCCAGTTCACCGGGCTCGTGGTGGGTACGGACGTATCTGGCGCCCTGAGAGTCGCGCCCGTGCCAGAGTCTCATAGGCCCCTCATCGGAAAGAACCTCCAGGAGAAGATCGCCTTCGGGACTATCGGCTGGTTCTTTCATATGGTGAGCGACATGGCCGGCTCAGGCGGCTCGCTCATGGGCGGCACCGGCATCCCGGGACCCATCGTTTCCCTCATAAAGGATGTTTCTGCCCTTCCCTTCTTCAGGGAGGCAAGCGCGGAGGAGCCTGGCCTACGCCTTTGGGTGAGTAGGCTGTTCAATGGGACCCTGCTCGCGGACCATGACGAAAATGGGAGGATCGTGAAGGGGACCGCTCGCAAGTTCGACCTTCGTACGGAGATTGGCATGCTGGAGGAGACAGGCAGGCAGGCCCTTCCCGTTCTGGTCAATCAGTGCGTCGTGCGGGGATTCTACTTTTGCCGCAGAGTGGCAAGGGAAATCAGAGACTTGGATATCCATGGGGTTGCTGAGCTCGGTCGCATCGCCCCCAAGGACATCCTTCCCTGGGGCACCCCCGCGATGCGCCGCATGGTCACTGTGTCGACCGGCATCTTCGTCGGCGTCGACATCGCGGATGCGGCCGTGCGCTCCATCGCAAGCAGGGATCCCGTCAAGTTCTTCCTGCGGGTCAACTACGTCGGCATTGCGACGTTCACCATCGCATGCGTGGTAGATGTTCGCGCCACGCTAGAGAACGAGGCTTCGACCTCCGAAGAAGGCCCGGAAGAGACGTACGAGCGCGGTCTCGCGGACCTTGGATGTCTCAAGCTGGACTTCATGCAGGCCCGAATTCTCCACTCGATAGAGCATGCGATAGTGGCCTATGACATAACTGCGGAGGAGTATCCGAAGCGTGCAGCAAGGAAGAGGGCATGGCTAAAGAAGTGGAGTAAACAGGTCGTCGATGCGGTGAGCCTTGTCTGGGCAGCGGACGCTGGATACTTCTTTCCAGACGATGCGCTATACGCGAAAATCGGATCGCGCATCGGTGACGGGGAGGACACTTCATGGCTATGGCTCGTCGCAATGGAGGCGAGACGTTTCAGGCCATACGGGCCACTGTGCCGCGACGACGACGGTGAGTACAAGGGGCTCAAACCGTGCTCGGACTACCTAAACGATGTGTTCTGCATTCGCCAGGACGTAACAGGAACCAAGGAACTCGCTGACCTTGGGCACGCAGTGGACGGGGCGAGGGCCAGACTGGATGGGTCCAGAGAAAGACTTGTTGCGGGTGTCGCCTGCACCGCAATCATTATGGCCGCTACCGGCGGGCTTGCCGCCTGCTTTGCCCCGGCCATTGCTCCAACCCTCGCCGCCGCGCTCGGACTTGAGGCTTCCGCCCTACACGGAGCGGCGCTCGCGAGCGCAAGCCTTGCATTCCTCGGTGGCGGAGCGATTGCCGCAGGTGGCGCCGGGATGGCGGGCGGAACGATGCTTATCGCCGGCGGAGGTGCTCTTTTGGGTGCGGCCGGAGGCACGGGCCTGACCACGGCGGCCTCGCTGGCGCTTGCTACCGACGGGAGATATGTCCTGGAGGAGTGCTCGAAGCTTGAGGCATTTTGCCAGACAGTTCTCCTCGACCGCAATGATGACGTGCACTCAGTGTCCTCCATCTATGCAAGCCTTTGCAGAAGGATTGTCGAACTCGAGGCTGAGTCGGAGTCAGTCAGGCTCGCCATACCTGGCGAAGGGAACGACCCGCATGGGAAAGACGACACCGAAGAAGGCATGTCCGCTAAGGACATGATCAAGGCAATCAACCGAACTATCAAAGTGATGAGCAAGTGCCGGAATGACCTCGCTGCTGCCCTGGGGGAGACGAATCAAGAGTTTTCTCTGCTCCCATGGCCATCGCGATGAGCCCATACCTGACGCCGCGAGCCCGTAGGGCTACTCTGCCCCCGCATGTGTCTTTGTTAACCTGAACGCGACCCGTCTGCCTGCCGTATTCCTACTTGGTCCTCATGTCCTCCGGTGTTATGCCCTCCGCGGCGATCCGGTAGGCGCCCTCCCTCGCGCTTCCTGCCCTCTCGGAGAGCTGAGCCCTGTCAATATAATGGACAGGGCTCACCGCGGCTGTAGATGCCAAGATAGGCACGCCCGCCGTCTCCGTCACGCTCGGCGGGACCCCATCCGCCAGGACGCTCTCATTCGCGTTCACCGGGCTCAAGGGCGAGCTGGGCGCGACGAGAGCGACCGACGCCACGGTCGCAAGGGGCGCCGACAGAGCGACTCCAGACCTCTCCGCGTACGCCACGAAGGAGTGGGTTTCCTTGCAGTTCCCGGACCCCTCGGGGTGAGCTACTGATGGGAATGGGAACCATCGCCGAGTCCGTTTTTAGCGACATCGCGAACGCGATCCGCGAGCAGAACGGTGGCAGCGCGACCTACAGGCCGGCGGACATGGCGACCGCCGTCGCGGCGCTCGACGGGACGAAGTCGGGCATGGCTGCCACACTCGCGCTAAGAGACGGCGTGTGCGTCGTGCCCGACTCCACCTTCTCCGACATCGCCTCCGCGATACGCGGCCAGAACGAGCTCTTAGCGAAGTACAAGCCCGGTGGGATGGCGCAGACGATTCGCGACCTCTCCTGGGACGCGGGGCTCAAGCCGCACGCCGTCCTCTACAACCAGGGTAGGTTCCTCGAGCTCAACTACCTCGTCGGTCCCGGGGTGGCATCGGGATACTGGGATGTGGAGGAATCCTGGGTGGTGTCGGCCGCAGGCTACGCCAAAGACACGGACGTGCCCTGGCACGCCGTACGGGAGCAGATCACCTCCGTCGAGGTCAACCCCTCCTTCAAGGGCGTCTCCTTCCCGGACATCTCGCACTGGTTCCGGGGCATGACCTCGCGCATGAACGTGAGCGGCTTCGACAACATCTCCGGCGTTACCAAGGCTAACCAGACCTTCGCCGGCGACTCGGAGCTGAGGTCGATCTGGTGCGAGTCCCCCTACGCCCCCTCGATCGCGATTGCAAGCATACTCTTCTATGACTGCTGCAAGCTCGTCGGTGGGCACCTCACGGTCGCTACGGACACCGCGGGGAAATCCGCCTTCACGACCGGCGACAACGGCCTGCTCACCTGCAGCGCGGACGACGAGCGCTCCTGGGCCTTCGCGTACCTCTAATCGGGCGACCCCTCGTGGTCAACCGTTCCGGCATGCTAGACGGCGACCGCATCATCGCCGCCTCGGGGACGCTCTGCACGAACGCGCGGTACAAGGCGCTCGGGTCCATGCCGTGGCACGGCCTGCGCGACACCATCACGAGCGTGACCTTCGCCTCCGACCTCGCCAGCGTCAAGGGCCTCTCCATGGACTACTGGTTCTACAACACCAAGTCGCCCGCGATAGCCTTCGACGGCTGGTCGAACGTCCACCCCGTGAGCATAGAGTTCCTCTTCAACAGCTCCGTGAACCTCGAGACGCTCGACCTGTGCGGGCTCGACCCGTCCACAATCCTGAGGTGGAACTACGCCTTCTCGGGGATGTCCTCGCTGAGAAAGATCCTCGCCACCCCCTCGTGGGCGCTTCCGAAGGCGCTCACGACCAAGTCGAACACGTTCTACGCAGACTCCAAGCTCGTGGGCGGCAACGGCACCGCCTACTCGGTCTCGAACACCTCCGCCGACTACGCGGTCATCGACGGCGCAGGCCACGCTGGCTATCTGACCGCAGGGTAAGAGGGTCTAGACCCTCGGTTTAATCATGTCTGGAGTGTTATCGACCACTATGACGACCTGCCCTTCCTTGTCCTCGTACAAGCGCTCTATAAACACCCTCCTGATCCACTTTCCCACGAGATCTCGCGCCGTCTCATACAAATCGTCTCCTGGCTTGAGCACCGCTATCTCCCTGTTTGTAGCGATGATGGCGATGTCCTCCTCTCCGTTGTCAGGACTTTCTTTTCGCGAGATTCTCGCTTTCAGCGGATCGAGCCACATATAACAGACCTTTGTCTTGTACCTGGTCATGTGGAGCGGAATCCTGAGAACTTTAGTGCCGGAGCGAAGCTCTTCTCTGCAATGGTCCTCAACTGACTTAAGTTCGGGGACGATGACCTTCCGCTCTTTGGGGAGGTAATGCTCTTTTGGCCAGTAGAACACACTGCAATCGCCCGTAACTGGCATACCCGCCTGTCTGCAAAGCTCCCAAACCTGCCTTTTAAGTTCCTCGATTTCCTCATCGGTCCACGCCAAGTATTGACAAGACTTATCCGTATACTCACTGATCATCTCACGGATGGTCTCGTTGTCTATTTTTGCCGGGATTGCGCTTCCCTCGCCGCCATTCACTGGCATCGACGCCTGATACCACCACTTTTCGACGTCGCTTACAGAGATCCCCGTGTCATCGGCGAGCTCAAGCCTCGTGCCTCTTGGATGAGCGTTCCTCCAGGCGACCATCCTCTCAAAGGCGAGTCTCTGCTTGCCACGATACGGCACTCGCTCGTACATGACGTTGGAATCGGCCTTGGGCCAAGCCTTCTCCACCTCCGCGCTCTTCAGCCAGAGGGCTTTCGCACAACCTTTCGGTCCTCCCCTTGGGTGCGAGTAGCGCCACTCTGTTATGGCGTGCCTGATTGCGTAACGCCGGGTCAGCTTTCCAGAACTTTGCCTTGGAGCTCTCGGCCGCGTTGTCGTGAACTTGACTTTCTCCACAATAAATTTCGTTCGTGAGATTCCTTCAGGGGTCCCTTTGCCCCATTCGATGTGCAGTGCGTAGCAGTCCCTACCGTGCGCCTGGTAGTAGAGCTGGTTTACAAATTTTGTGGAATCGTAGCCTTGGCTGCCGGTTTTGATCTCTACCACCGCCTTCTCTGACGATAGATCACAGAGCGCCAGACAGCCTTCAGATTGGTTCACCACGAGCTCCTGAGTCATGATTTCCGGGCCAAGCACCTTCTTCAGGAAGTCAGTTAGCGGTCCCAGCTCCGGCTTGATTGCGCGGTCTGCACGAGCAGCAGCCTCGACGACTTCGCTCTGACGGTCAATCGCTTCCAGCTCTGAACTGAGCTGTGTTGCCGTAGGGGACAAACGGATACTCCAGAACTCCTTCATCGCTTCGTTGTTTGAGAGCAGCAGGTCAAATAAGCTTCCCCCATTCGCCCTCATGAGATCGAGCACATCCGCAAGTGCGCACGGTCCCATTTCATCCCGCACCGATTTGGCGGCATGCTCGAGGACGGAGGACGATAGGTAGGTGAGACCGTCGTCCCTTTGTTCTACCGGTATTGGTGCCGATACCCCAGGAAACGACCCGATGTACTCTAGCTTCGACTTGTTCTCGAGAAGCTTCTCGCGCGAATCAATCTTTCTAGCGCGGACTTCAGTATTAATCAGGTGTTCGACGGTTACGCCGGAGATGTTGGTAGGAAACCTTAGGAATTCTTTCGTTGTTTCCTCTGAGAGTTCGAGCTCAAATACGTTCTGAGCTTCCGCATATCTCTTTGGCACTCCGGCGTATTTCCGAAGCCCCGAAAACCTGTCTAGATACGATGCTGGAACCACGTAGTCGTGGTTCATCTTGAACACGTTTCCCTCCGTGACAAGCAGATGACACTCGTCCATCGCTTCGAAGAGTTTCCACTCGAGTATGCAGTCGTTTAATGAGGAGTGAGTGATTGCCACGCCCTCGATGCCGAAAGCCCTGCAGAGGTTGTCTTTCGTTGCCGTAAAGAGCATGCTATTCCCCGAGTGGACCATCCTCTTGAAGTCATAAAAATTCAGCTCGCTCATTCCAGCGAGCCCATGGTCATCGAAGTATTGCTTCAGGAATCGTTCGTCGAAGCCGCGTCCCGAAGCGCCATGCGAACCGCCAAAGGTAAGAATTGTTCTCTCGCGCATCTCGAATTCATCGATCAGCGTGTTGACTTCCTCTTGGCTGAGGGGCTTCTTCCCATCCAAGTCCTCTGGTTTAATCCCGTTTACCCACGCTGCCTCGGGATTGACCTGGTCCTGCTTCTCGAGAGGCAGGAACCTATCGAATGTCCTCCCGTCGTCGGGCTTATAAATCGAGATGGAGAGCAAGTCATCACTTTCCGGCTTTAGCCCATTGGTCTCAAGATCTAAAACAAGGTACTTCTTCGGGTCGACCATCTGCCATCCCTTCAGGTAAAGCAAACTCGAACTCCTTCGATACGAATATTGATTAAATGGCTGAGGACCTCCGGCATAACCGCAGGAATTCCTGTCGCCGCTCCGCTGCATCATATGGATGAACGGCTGATGCATCCGGAGGATCGGGGGACGAGATGGCGAAGGGTCATGCAG
>NZ_JAZGJP010000015.1:0-46099 GCF_036408795.1 Olsenella kribbiana | reverse complement strand
CGCCTCCTACCGCGATGCGTTCTCGCTCATGCTCAGATGGTTCCGCGACGAGAGGGGCACAGATGCATCGGAGGTGGGCATGGACGACCTCACGGCAGAGAACGTCGAGGAATTCCTGCTGCACCTCGCCGAGAGGCGCGGCAATTCGGCGCAGACCGTGAACTGCAGGCTCGCGGCCATAAAGGCGTTCTGCTCATATGCGGCATACAGGGCTCCGGAGCGGCTTGCCGGGATGAAGCGGATCTCGGACATCCCCCGCCGCACGGAGAAGAGGCGCGAGGTCGGCTATCTGACGCAGGAGGAGGTCGGCTGGCTCCTCGATGCATGCGATGCCGCCTCGCGGCGCGGGCAGGAGGACCATCTCCTGCTGTCGCTGCTCTTCAGCACGGGAGCGAGGATAAGCGAGGCCGTCGCCCTCAGGATGCGCAGCTTCGAGAGGCGCGGGGGCAGGCTCTCGGTGCATCTTGCGGGAAAGGGGCGCAAGGAGCGCACGCTGCCCCTTTGGCCAGAGGTTGCCGGCGAGGTCACGGCATTCGCCGAGGAGAGGCAGCTCGGAGCCGACAGCTTCGTCTTCCCCGGGAGGAATTGTGTTTGATAGCCTCCTAATTGCACAAAAAAGCAGAGCGGCTTTTCACTCGTGAGCATGAAAAAGTTTCACAGATAAGCAAGAGGGACACGTCCTGGCACCGCACACATTGCCATGCTCGATTCGCAGAATCCAACCCACGGATCGAGAGGCAGGAAAGGAAGATGCTGGACATGTCCCAGATAGAGAGGATACGCGACATGCTCGCGGATGGCTATACGCCGACGGAGGTGAAGGAGACCCTCGGAGTGTCGTACCCAACGATCAGGAAGTACGCTCAGGAAGACGACTTCTCGCCCCAAAGGCCCAAGGCCTCGGAGCACCCGAGCAAGCTCGATCCCTACAAGGCCTTCATCGGCGAGATGCTCGAGGAGGACCGCCACTGCTACCACAAGCAGCGCCACACGGCCAAGCGCGTCTTCAAGAGGCTGTGCGCGGAGCATGGCTTTAGTGGCAGCTACTCCACGGTGCAGCGCTACATGAAGGAGATTCGCTCCAAGGGGCCGAGGGGCGAGTCGGTGAGGCTCGGATGGGACCCGGGCACCATGCAGGTCGACTTCGGGCAGGCCGACTTCGATTATGCCTTCGGCGGCGGCAGGACAAGGATGCACTACCTGCCGATGTCCTTCCCGTACTCCAACCATGAGGTGTGCGAGGTCTTCGCGGACGAGAAGGACGTCTGTGTCTGCCAGGGGCTCAAGGACTGCTTCGAGCGCATCGGGGGCGTTCCCCCCGTCATCGTGCTCGACAACGCCACCGAGGCCGGGAGGAGGTGGCGCGACGTGATCGTGGAGTCCGACCTCTTCCGCCGGCTCAGGCTGCACTACGGCTTCACGGCCCGCTTCTGCAACCCGAACGCCGGCAAGGAGAAGGGAAACGTCGAGGGCAAGGTCGGCTACACCAGGAGGAACTTCTTCGTGCCCGTGCCCGAGGTGGACGACCTTCAAGACTACAACCGAGGGCTTGCCGAGACGCTTGACGCCCATTCCGAAGAGCAGCTCCACTACGAGAAGGGACTCAGCTGGGCCACCCTCTTCCAGGTTGACAAGGCGCATCTCCTGCCTCTTCCGAAAAAGCCCTTCGACGTCGTCAAGTGGGCGTCGTGCACGACCGACGGCTACGGAAGGATCACCTTGGACGGCTGCCATCGCTATCTGGCGTCACCCTCACTCGCATGTGTTTCGCTCACGGTGGGCGTGCGCGCCTTCACGGTGGAGATAGACTCCCCTGACGGGACGCCGCTAAGGACCTACCGCAGGCGCTCCGGCAAGCTCTTCACCTCCGACGAGGACCCGCTGGCACTGCTCGAACCGCTTTCGATGAAGACACGCGCCTTCATGCAGTCCAGCGTATGCGCGCTGTTCGACGAGGATGTGAGGGACGCCTTCGGCTCCATGGCGACCGACGAGCTGAAAGGCCAGGTCAAGGTGATCTCTAGGCTCGCACAAGCCTATGGCATGGGGATCACCGCCCAGGCGTTCTCCGAGGCGCTGCGGGCCACCAGCAAGATGCGCCCCGCCGATGTCGAGATGTGCTGCGCCAGGATCCGCGCGCAAGGCACCAGGGCCAAGGCAGCGCGCGAGCTGGGCACCAGGCTCGCCGACTACGACGGCTTCATGCTCAGGGGAGGCGATCGGGATGGCCAGGCTGCCGCAGAAGGTTGATGCACGCTACGAGAGGCTGAAGCGCGCCGAGCGCGAGGGTGGCTCCATCCTGCTGTCGAAGGCGACGATGCGCTACGTGGCCGAGACGGCCACCGATGGGCAGTTTGCGTTCTTCGAGGATGCGCTCGCAAGGGAGTACGCGCTCAGGCACCAAAGCCGGATAGCGCGGCTCAAGCGGCAGGCGAACTTTCCCTCGCAGAAGGGCTTCGATGGCTTCGAATGGTCGGGAATCGCGTTTCCCCGCGGCTTCACGAGGGACGACATGCTCTCGCTTGCCTTCATCGACGCCCACGAGGACCTGGTGCTCTTCGGAGGATCGGGCAATGGCAAGACCCATACCGCGATAGCCTTGGGGCTGCTCGCCTGCGGCGAGGGCAGAAAAGTCGCGTTCTGGCCGACGGCGGAGCTGGTAAGCGAGCTGAGGCGTGCGAATAAGGAGGGGACGACACAGGACGCGCTCAGGAGGCTCGGCAGGTGCGACCTCATCATCCTGGACGAGTGGGGGTACCTTCCCACCGATCCCGACGGGGCAAGGCTTCTGTTCCGGGTGGTGTCGATGTGCTACGAGCGGATCGCGCTCATCCTCACCACCAACATCGAGTTCTCCAGATGGGGCGAGATCTTTGCCGACGACGACATGGCCAAGGCGATGATGGACCGCATCGTCCACCACGGCAGGCTCGTCACCTACGACAGGGAGTCGTACAGGGTCAAACACGCGCTCATGCGCGGGGAGTTGTAGGAGAAGAAAGGATTGGTGCCAGGGCGACGCTCGTGCGTGAAGAATCTTCACGCTGACGTGTGAAACGAACGGATGCTGTTTTGTGAAACGAGAGGTTGACGAAACACAGAGGAATGTCGAGCATCTGAGCAGGTCGGGCGCAAGGTCGCGGATCGATGCAGCCGTTCGCCGGGCGTCGGAGCTCCATCCTGCCCTCGCCGGAAAGCGGATCACGCCCCACGTGTTCCGCCATTCCTGCGCGATGGCCATGCTGGAATCCGGAGTCGACCTCTCGACGATCGCCATATGGCTGGGGCATGAGAGCGTGCAGACGACGCACAGATACATGGTCGCAAGCATGTCCAGGAAGGAAGATGCGCTGGCGAGGGTGCATCCGGACAGCCGGCAGGAATCCGGCTGCAGGCGCTACAGAGCCCAGGGGGACATCCTCAGCTTCCTCGAATCCCTGTAGCGCGATGCATTATGTGCTGGGCGCCGGATGGCCGGGCCCCTCCGCCTGCCGTCCGGCACCCACTCGGCACATAATCGCATCCAGCGCATTAGAGGGCCTGTTCGGCCATATGAAGGACGAGCTCTTCCGCGGGCATGACTGGGGCACGTTCGAGACGTTCAAGGCAGACCTCGAGGCATATATAATCTTCTGGAACACCCGCAGGCGCCAGAAGGCGCTCGACGGCCTGACCCCGGAGGAGTTCCGGAACCAGGCCGCCTAGGCTCAGTCTCTATTAGGGCGTCCAGGATTTGGGGCGCAGTTCACGGTCGCGGCCCGCGCCTGCTCGGCGAAGAGCGCGTACGCCTCGTCAAAGGGAAGGGTCCCCATAGGCTCGAGGAGCTGCCCCGACGGGCCGATGTCGGCGGCGACGTAGCGCCCCCCCGAGGCGCGTGCGCACGAGACGGCGGCGTCGAAGATCTGCTCCACCGTCGCGGCGTCGCCGAGCTTATCGCGGTTCGCGCCGAAGGTGTTCGTGGTCACGACGTCCGCGCCGGCGGCGACATAGGCGGCGTGAACCTCGGAGATCTCGCCGGGGTTGGTAAGGCACAGAAGCTCCGGCAGCTCGCCGGCGGCAAGGCCGCGCGCCTGCAGCTGCGTGCCCATGGCGCCGTCGAACACAAGGAAGTTCTTTCCGTCGAGGACGCCCGCAGATAGTCGTCGGCCACGCGCAGGCGCCGCGGCTCCAGGCGGGCCTCGGGCCAGGTGCAGCCGAGCTTCTTTGCGTTTGCCATGCGCTTCTCCCCACGTTATCGTTCAGATCAGTATGTTACCGGCGTTATAAGAGATAATTCTTCAGTAAAGCAAGTTAAGGGATCTCAAGCAATAAAATGCAGAGCAAACCCCCGGCAACTTTAGAACTCACACGAAGCAGAGTCTCAAATAAGCTAGCTCCCGAAAAGAGGGAGACAATATGCCTAGGAAAGGACCCGGCGCGGCTGTCTGGTTGTGAAAGCAATCCAGAACCCATGGCAATACACGAGTTCATCAGAATGCGCATACACATTCCTCAGGGCGATTGCCATCTCGTCCGCAATTCCCGAATAATAATCGCGCATATCAAATTGCGCCGCGACGGGCTGAAACCCGTCGCGGCGCAATTGTCCGATAAAACCTAAGTCTTACGACTCGAGCTTGCCGGTCTCGGCGAGGTTCTTGAACCAGTACGCGCTAGCCTTCGGGTAGCGCTTCTGGGTCTCGAAATCAACGTAGAACAGGCCGTAGCGCTTATTGTAGCCGTTGGTCCAGCTGAACTGGTCCTGAAGCGACCAAACAAAGTAGCCCGCAACGTTTACGCCGCCCTCGATGGCGCGATGAATCCAGGTGAGATGCTGGCGCAGATAGTCAATGCGCGGGGCATCGTCGATGAAACCGTCCTCGAAGTCGTCCTTGTACCCCATGCCGTTCTCGGTCACATAGATTTTCTTGTAGTTGGGGTAGTCGTTCTTAATTCGCATGAGGAGATCGTAGAGGCCCTCGGGATAGATGATCCAATCCCAGTCAGTCGTTGGGACGCCTTCGCGCACACAGGACTCGCCAACGCCCTTGAGGAACCAGCGGCTTGAGCCCTTGTCGCCCGTGCCGTTGTGGTGAATGTCGTTCTCGCCTTCGGCGGCGCGCAGGAACTGGCACTTGTAGGTGTTCACGCCGAGGCAGTCGCAGTACGGCAGAGCCGCGGTCAGAGCTTCGATGTCCTCATCGCGGATATCGAGTTCGCCTCCCGCGATGTGCGCGAGCCTCGTGGCCGCCTCAAGCGTATCGGGAGCGTAGTGTCCGCGGAACGTGGCATCGAGCACCCAGCGGTTGTTGATAACGTCAGCCATTCGAGCGGCCTCAGCATCGGCAGCGGAGTTCGGATCGAGAGGATACTTAGGCTCAAGGTTCTGCACGATGCCAATCTCGCCCTCATAACCACCGTCGTGGAAAGCGACGACGGCGCGGGCGTGAGCCACCATCATGTTGTGCATGAGCTGGAACGCCTTGTCCAAGCGATACTTCTCGCCATGGGGCCAGTTGCCCACGATGAAACTGCCCTCAGCGGTTGCCGGGATCTCGTTAAAGGTGAACCAGTGTTTAACCTCAGTGAACTCGCCAAAGCAGAAGGTCGCATAATCGACGAAGGCATCGATGGTAGAGCGGGTGAGGAAACCTTCGCCGCCGTTCTCATAGAACGCTTCGGGAGTGTCGAAGTGATCGAGCGTGACGTAGGGCACGACACCGCGGCGCTCGCATTCGGCAAAGAGCGCGTGGTAGAAGTCCACACCCTCCTGATTAAGCGCGCCAGTCCCTGCAGGGAAGATACGCGTCCAGGCAATTGAGACGCGGATGCCGTTCACGCCAAAGCGCTGACAAAGCTCCAGGTCGACAGGATACCTGTTATAGAAGTCGCTTGCCGGATCGGGAGAAAAACGCCCCTGCGCGGCGAGGAAGTCGTCCCAAGGCACTTTGCCCTTACCGTGAGTGCGGGTCTCACCCTCGACCTGATAGGCGGCGGTAGCGCCGCCGTAGACGAAACCCTCAGGGAACTGTCTGCTCATGTTCAATCCTTTCGACATGATCGCGAGGCATCGCCCCGCGCTTCTATGCAAGAGATGTGCCGCCGGGCGCAAAGGGAAGGTACGCCCGACGGCAAGGGAAGGAGGGCTGCTTCGCTACTCTGCCATGTTCTGACGGAGCCATTTGATGGCACCCTCGGGATCGCGGGTGAGTTTGATGTATTCCTGACCACGAGGCGCAAGAAGCTTAATGCCCAGACGGTCAGTATCAGCCTTCATATCCTCATAGTAGCTACGGACCTGCGGAGCAAGCACAATGACGTCGTATTGGTTCATGATTGCGGTGTGCTGGCCATAGGCACCGGCAGCGGAGGCAATGTTCTCGCCCGTGGCTGCGGCTCCCTCCTTGATGGCGTTGGCAAGCATCGCGGAGGTACCGGCGCCGGCGCAGAGCACGAGAACCTTCAAGCCGTCGACGGACTTCTTTGCGTCACCAGCGGGCTCTGTGACGGCAGGCACGGAAACAGGCTCGGCATCCGTAGCCGGCGTGGAAACAGACGCTTCGGCCACAACGGGCGCAGAAATTGCGGCGGAACCGTCACCCTCTGCCTCGAGTTCGCCCGCACGCTCGGCCTCCTGATCGCAGAGCATCTTATCGTATGCCTTAAGGAACGGCATGTAGATGACGGCATCGACTATCAAAAGCGCAGCAACAAAGAGCAGCGATATGAGCTGGAAGCCGGTAGAGATGAAGATGCCGATCGGGGCAGGCGTGGCCCAAGGCACAACAAAGCTGAAGCCGTTCATGCCCACATCGTCGATGAAGAACTTGGCAAGGCACACGTTGACGCAGCCTGCAAGCGTAAAGGGTATGAACATATAGGGGTTTAGAATCATCGGGGCGCCGAAAAGCAGCGGCTCGTTGACGGCGAAAGCGACAGGAACAATAGAGGCCTTACCAACCGCCTTGAGCTGCTTCGACTTCATGAAGAGGATGAGCAGAAGAGGAACGATGAACGTGGCGCCGGTGCCACCGAACTCACCGACGAGGGAGAGGTTGAAGCACAGGGAGTGCGCAGGGTGACCGCCGGCCATGAGCACCTGAAGGTTCTCTGCCTGGTTGGCGAGGCGGATAGGGTCGATGGCCGGCTGGACAATCGAGGGGCCATGGATACCGATGAACCAGAAGAACGCGGTGAAGAACTGGATGATGATCAGACCGGGATAAGTCTCGGCGGCAGTGAAAAGCGGCGAAAGCAGCTTAATCAGAATCTCGGAGAAAGGCACGCCGGCGATTGCACGGATAGCGACGTCGATGAGCGCGCAGATAACGACCGAACCAGCGAAGGGGATGATGTCGCGGAAGTTCTGGGCGATGGCGCCGGGGACCTCTTTGGGCAACTTAATGGTGAGGTCACGGCTAACGCAGAACTTGTACACGCCAACGGTAATGAACGCGGCGATGAAGGCAGAATACAAACCGCGAGTGCCCATAGAAGTGCAGTCAAAGACGCTGACCTCCGAGCCGTCGAGCATGACGGGGAACTGCGTGACGGCGAGCAGCAGCATCGAGCACTGGGCCGCGATCATGGTGGAACCGTCGTTCAGGACCTTGCCGTCCGGCATCTTGCGATTCATCGAGGCGGTAAAGTTCTTGGCAGTAGTACCAGCGCACATGATGCCCATAACGCCCATAGTGAAGTTGTAAAGCTTGTTGCACCAATCGATCAGCGGTTGGGGCAGCGCTATGCCAACGACGCTCGGCAAGGTAGCGATGAGAAGAAAAATTGACGAGGTGAGGACGATGGGCATGCAGCCGAGGAATCCATCCTTAATCGCCTGGAGGTAGGGGTTTCTACCAATCTTCTCAAAGAGGGGCTGCTGCTTCTCGAGCAGCTTGATGATTGCGTCCATGGCGCTCCTTTGCAGTGGTCTTGTTCTTTATTTGTGCCAGGAAGAAACGCTTTACGAAACAGCCTTCCCCGCCCGGTGGGGATGGCCCGCCTCGGACCGCCCGGTGGCCCTCGACTAATCGAATTCGAACGTATAGTTGTGCGTTTTTGTAAATGACAACGTTGTCATTCGACTTGGTGACAATAATAGGCATTTCCTGCGGGAATATCGAGCCGAAGTTGAGTCACTCACCCGAGTGGCATTGAATTACCGGTGAGCGGTTTTGTTCATTATTGTTCGAAGGAGTTTGAATGGCACCACATGAGCGCCGAGGAGTGTCGATGGTGGATGTCGCCCACGAGGCCGGGGTCTCGTTAAAAACCGTCTCGCGCGTGGTCAATGAGCCCGATACTGTCCGGCCCGCAACCCGCAATGCAGTCAATGAGGCTATGGAACGACTCGGATTCCGCACCAACTACGCCGCCCGATCGCTCAAGCTCGGCGCCTATAAGTCCATAGGTCTTGTTATCTTCGACCTCTTTGGCGGGAACCTCAGCGTGCTCAACGGCATTGCTTCTGCTGCAGCAGATCAAGGCTATGCGATTACACTAATCAAGCGCATGAGCAAAGAGGAGCTCCCTTTGAGCGAGGCGGCCCGCAGGATGGGCCAACTGCCAGTTGATGGCATGATCTTCAATCTGGCTCAGATGGTCGACGATTTCGCAGAATATCGCTCTCCCGTCGGCCTAAGGACTGTGATTATCACGCCTTTTGAACACGCGACCTGCTCAACAGTCTCGGACGATCAGGAAGGCGCAGCAAGAGCGGCCTGCAGACGACTAATCGAGCTCGGGCATCGGCATATTCGCTTTATTGCGGGACCGTCGGACTCGCTCGCGAGCAAAAACCGCGAGCGCGGCTGGCGTCTCGCGCTCGACGAGGCGGGACTTGCTGCTGCGGACCCCCTGCACGGGGATTGGAGCGCTGACTCAGGGTATGAGGCGGGCGCAATTCTTGCCCAAGATCAGATGTGCACGGCGATTCTGGCGTGCAACGATAACATGGCGAACGGCGCGATGCAGGCACTGAATGATGCCGGACGCAGAGTGCCAGACGACGTGAGCATCATCGGGTTCGATGACTCGCTCACAGACTCTGTTCCGCACACAATCCTCTCCTCCATCCGCTTCGACCATCAGAAACTCGGCGCAAGGGCCTTCGAAGAGGTCCTCGACGCTTCTGATGAGAAGCACCGCATTCTCATCCCTGGCGCGCTCATCGAGCGAGGCAGCATACGGCCCAGATCATAGGAGCAAAACCACAAAGATGAAACGATAGTGGGCCTTCTTCGTTAGGGGGACAAGAATAGCGGAGCCGAGTGATTTCAAAACGATCAGCCCTATATCCGACGACGGCGATAAACAATCGTGAGATTGACGTCTGGTTTGCGAACGGCGTAAGCGCGCATCGGCCCCTCCGCCATCATTAATCCAGGACCATGGAAACGACTCAAGAACCCCGGTTTTTTCTCCCTCGCGTACACCGCGAGGAATGCCATCACGAGAACAGATGACGCGGACATCGCGCCAGAAGATGTACGGAAAAGGCGTATGAATCGGCTGCGACACATCGCGGCGGCCCAACATAAAGCGCCGCTCTATCAATGATAGGCGTCTCTCGCCGGAAGCTCGCCCAGCGAGAGACGCCTATTCCTATTCACTAGTGCAACCGCGACACATTAGACTTGCTCGACCTCGACAGCCGAGTAGACGTCGTCCCAGCGGTCCATCGGCAGGTGGCCGGTGGCGGGGTCCATGGCGTTCAGCGTGCCGCAGGTGTTGCCCAGGCGCAGGACCTCGGCGGGGTCGGCGCCGGCGGCGATGCCGTGGGCGAAGCCCGCGATCGTCGAGTCGCCCGAGCCGGTGGCGTTCACGCACTCGATGCGCGGCGCGCGGACGCGCCAGGCGCGGCCCTGGTGGAAGGCCGCCGAGCCGGCGGCGCCCATCGAGACGACGACCCACTCGACGCCGGCGAAGCGCTCGTCGGAGGCGACGGCGTCCCGGACCTCGTCCAGGCGCTCGGGCGAGAACTCGCGCCCGAGGAGGCCGCCGAGCTCGGTGAGGTTGGGCTTCACGAGGTAGGGCTTGGCCTTCGCCGCGAGCGCGGCGTCGAGCGAGGCGCCCGAGGTGTCGAGGAGCACCTTGGCCCCCGCGCCGGCGGCGACGCCCGCGAGCTCGGCGTAGTAGCCGGCGTCCACGCCGCGCGGCAGGCTGCCCGACATCGTCACGACGTCGGCGCGCCCCGCGAGGCCGCGGAACTTCTCCCCGAAGCCGGCGAGCTCGTCGCCGGAGACCTCGGGTCCCGCCTCGAGGAACTCGGTCTGGTTGCCCTCGTGGAGCACCGCGACGCAGACGCGGCTCTCGCCGGCGATGCGCGCGAAGTCGTGGGCGACCCCGCACTCGTCGAGGCGGTCGGCGATGAAGTCGCCCATGCGCCCACCCAGCAGGCCGGTGGCGAGCACGTCGTCGCCGAGCTGCCCGAGCACGCGCGAGACGTTGAGCCCCTTGCCGCCCGCGGTCTTGATGGGCTCGACGCGGTTCACGTCGTCGACCTTGAGGGGCCCCGCGAGCGGGTAGGCCGTGTCGATCGACGGGTTCATGGTGACGGTGAGGATCATCGCGGGCACCTAGGCCTTGTTGGTGGAGCCGAGGTTGTCCATGTGGGAGGCCACGACGTCGTAGATCTCCTGCATGCCGGGCTTGCTGGGCTTCTTCGGGTCGAAGCAGCCGGGGTTGTCGGCCATGTAGCCCATGAAGCCCTTGGTGAAGGCCTGGCGCAGCTCGGTGGCGTAGTTGACCTTGCAGATGCCGTTGCGGATGGCCTCGGCGACCTGGTCGTCGGGCACGCCGGAGGTGCCGTGGAGCACCAGCGGGATCTCGAGGCGGGAGCGGATCTCCTTCAGGACGCCCTGCTCGATGTGCGGAGTGCCCTTGTAGACGCCGTGGGCGGTGCCCACGCCGACGGCCAGCGAGCCGCAGCCGGTGCGCGCGACGAACTCCTCGGCCTCGTCCGGGTCGGTGTAGGGGTTCTCGCCCTCGACCGCCGGGCCGTCGTCCTCCTTGCCGCCGACCTTGCCGAGCTCGGCCTCGACGGGGATGCCCAGGGGCGCCGCGACCTTGGTCACGCTCGCGGTCAGCGCGATGTTGTCCTCGAACGGCACGTGGGAGCCGTCGATCATGACGGAGGTGTAGCCGGCGTGCATGGCCTGGACGCAGCGGTCGAAGCCGTCGCCGTGGTCGAGGTGGATGGCCACGGGGACGCTCGCGGCGTCGGCGGCCACCTTGCACATGGCGGCGAAGTAGTCGAGGTTGGCGTACTTGACGGTGCCCGGGGTGGTCTGCATGATGACCGGGCTCTTCTTGTCCTCGGCGGCCTTGATGACGGCCATGACGAACTCGAGGCTCTCGACGTTGAAGGCGCCGACGGCGTAGTGCCCCGCCTGGGCGTCGAGCAGCATCTCCTTGGTGGTGACGAGCATTTGGTTCTCCTTTTTTTGGTATGGCATGCCCAGAACACATGTGTCATCTGGACATACAGGATAATTTCGTTTACTTCCCGCCAAGCATCAGAACAAATGCTTTAACAGGACGTTTGTTCAGATATAGCGAATATGCAACCTAGAATGGCTGAACCGTGAAGCTGCGCTCAACTGTCTGGCCGGGAGCCGCCACGATACATCCGCGTTTGTGCTCAAAAACATCGTCCTCATCTGAGCATGTCGAAAGTCCGCCCCACGGCTCAAGCGCGACAAAGTCTCCAGCCGGCTTGCTCCATACGACCAGGTAGTCAAAGTCCGGGAACTTAACCTTAACGCCGTGACCGCTTAATCCCTCGAGTACAACCTCACGACTCTTGAGACGATCGTATATTGTCTCGGCAAAGTCAAACAGCTGGTGAGAAAGGCACAGTTCGAGTCCGTCCTGCGGCGCCGGGTCGCGATTCTCGACGTCGATCAGGCCCGTCGAGGGCACAGCTCGGCACACATCCCCCTCAGGCTTCTCAAAGCGCACGGAGTAATCTGTGTATCTCTCGCCCGGCATAATTGGACAACGAAACGCCGGGTGCCCGCCTATGAAGAAAGGCATCGACTCGAGGCCTGTATTTGTGACCGCATAGGTAATGCGTAAAGATTGCCCTTCGAGTTCATAGCGTGCAACAAGCTCAAAATCGAAGGGATACTTGGCTAGGGTCTCGGAATTTGAGCAAAGTCGCAGCTCGACTTTTTCTTCAGAGGCGTTAAGCGGCTCGAACTCCATCTTACGTGCAAACCCATGGCGAGGGAGCTCAATCTGTTTTCCGGACTCCGTCACGGCCTTGCCTTCGCGCAGACCGCCGCAGATGGGGAAGCAAATGGGGGCCTGGCCCGTCCAGATTTCGGGATTGGGCTGCCAAAGGTACTCACGCCCGTCTCTTTTTATCGAGGTGAGCGTCCCACCTGCGGTCGTCACGCCAACGCTCAGGTACTTGTTCTCAATTATGGTCTGCATGCCGCGCCTCCTCGAGCGGGGTGCCTCGCCACACAAAGCGGGCGCCCCACGTCGCTGTTAATCGTGGTAGTAGCCCTGGTTCCACTTCTCGATGAACTCATCGAGATAGTGGGGGTCGGCCTGAGCGGCGGCGTCGGCCTTGTTCACGGCATCGATCTTCGCCACAAGCGCATCGTGCTCCGGCGTCTTCTCGTAGCTTTCCTTTAGGAAGGCAAGCATAATGTCAGCCATGAGGAACTCCCCGGTGATCTTTCCACCGAACCCGACGACGTTGGCATTGAGGCAGCGGCGGGCGTAGAGCGCAGAAGTCATGTCACGGACAAGCGCACAGCGGGCACCGGGGACCTTGTTCACTGCGTTAGTGATGCCAATGCCCGTGCCGCACAAAGCTACACCGAGGTCAGCACGTCCGGAAGCAACGGCCTCGCCAACGGCCTTGCCATAAATCGGGTAATGCGTACGTGTGTGGCTGTAGGTTCCAACGTCGAGGACCTCGTATCCTGCCTCCTCGAGGCGGTCGTGCAGATAGGTCTTTTCGTCAGTAACGATGTGGTCGCAGCCAAGCGCGATGATCATAATTTATCTCCTTATATCATTTCTCGTATAAGACAGGGGGGGTTGTCCTTATGTCTTATTAAGCGAGCTTGTTGAGCATGTCGACACGAACCTGGTGGCGACCGCCGGCGTAGTCTGCCGCGAGGAACTCACGGGCAATCTTCTTGGCGACCTCAGAGCCCACGACGTTCGGGCCCATGCAGACAATGCGGGAGTTGTTGTGTTCGCGGGTCATGTACGCGCTGCGCTCGTCGGAAATGTTCGCGCAGACCATACCCTTTACGCGGGTGCAGACCATGTAGCTGCCCACACCGTATCCGTCGAAGCAGAACCCGAGCGTCCCGTCGTTGGCTTGGACGTCCGCCGCCACGGCGAGCGCGGAATCTACGAAATCGGCAGCGGGCTCGACGGAGAGATCGACGACCTCATGGCCGTCCTCAACGAGGGCTTCCTTGACGATGTTCTTGAGGGACATGCCCTCCGCGTCGGAACCAATAACGACTCTCATGCTTCCTCCTTGGAAATTCGACAAGACGGTTCCTAGACACCGTTGACAGATGTCGTTATAGCGATGTCTACGATCAGCTCTTGTCACGCAAAAGATGCGATTGTGTTGTGGCTTGACAGTGACCTATACGCGCAAATCCTCACACGCCGCCGGGCACAGCGTGGATGGAACAAGGTAATAGCGGAGCCTCACGTGGGACAAATCACTCGCGTGAACTCCTCGACGCTCGTACGTTGATTGGGCGTGATTCCGCCATCGCAGATCAGGGCATCGATATCCGAGAGGTTATAGAACGAATAGAAGTCGCGAACGGCGATCTTACTCGCATCCGCAACGATATAACGGGAATCTGCCTGGTCGAAGGCCTTCTTTTGGAAGTAACCTTCTTCCATGTTCGAGGTATAGACATCATTGCCGAGCAGGCCGTTGACGCCGATGAATGCGGCATCAATGCCCACTTGGGAGATGGCACTCTCGGCGAGAGGGCCTACGAAAGCGCCAGTACGCTCACGGAAAGCCCCACCGATGAGAAAGAGCTCGCAGTTCTCGCGAGAGGCGAGCAGGTTGAATACATTGATCGAGTTCGTGACCACGCGCAGACGACCTGACGGCAGAAAGGGAATCATCTGCTCAACGGTGGTGCCGGTGCCGAGGAAGACCGTCGAACCCTCCTCGATGTGACCTGCAGCAAGGCGCGCCGCCTCGGCTTTCTCGGCGACGTTCTTGTCTCGCTTCTCGATATGAGTGTACTCGCGGCGCAGCATTGAATGAACAGGAGAGGCACACCGGCGGGCGCCACCGCGCACGCGCTCGATGTCTCCAGCAGCGCTAAGCTCCTCGAGGTCGCGTCGAACCGTCATCTCCGAGACATCAAGCGCGTCGGAGATCTCTTTGACCGAGACGGTCCCATGAGCATCCAGGAGCGCCTTCACGCGCTCATGCCGCTCCACTTTGATCATGGCACCCGCCTCCTCTGGCTCGATTACTTGCCGCTGTTATTTACAGTTATATTAGAACACTTTCGAACAGAAACGAACGTGAAAATTTAAAAAAGACGACGATTTGCCGTTCACCGCCAGTTTACGACCGTTCGAAGTTGTTCGTTATGTTTGTTGTTGTTCTTCTTTGTTCGGGAAGTATTGTTATATCAGCAAGAAGCTCAGAGGGCGGCTGCCCGGACGCCCCGCGAGCCCGAAGCGCACACAGGCGCAAAGGCGCCGCTAACAGAAAGGGGCCCAAAATGGCCACCAAAGAAGAAATCTCAATGATTGGCTTCGAGATTGTCGCGACCGCGGGCGATGCCATGACCGACCTGCTCCATGCCCTGGACGCCGCGCGCGAGGGCAACTTCTCCAAGGCGGAGGAGCTTCAGAAGAGCGCCTACGATACTCTCATCGAGGCACACAACATCCAGACCGGTATCCTTTCCAAAGAAGCGGGCGGCTCCGAGATGGATGTGACCTTTATCATGGTGCACGCGCAGGATACGCTCATGACCACCATGATGCTCGAGAAGCAGGCCAAGTTCATGATTGATGAGTACAAGCGGATCGCGGCGCTCGAGGCCAAGACGGCTTAGCCTACCTAATTAAAATCAAACAGACCACAAAGGAAGAGGCGGCGGCATCGATTGTTTTCGCCGCCTTTTTCCTTATGCGCAACTTTAATAAAAAGAGACACCTGGAAAAGCACCTTTGGTAGCCGTCTTCTTGCCCAAGAGGTGAATATCATGAACAAAGACAAGCTCGTCAGACTCTTTGAGGAGAGCTTTGGCACGGTGGGCGTCCGCAACCTGTTGTCCGTGCATGCGCCCGGCCGTTCCGAAATCGCCGGCAATCACACCGATCACGAGGGCGGGCGCGTAATAGCAGCAGCGCTCGACGTCGCCGTCGACTGCATCGCGGCGAACAACGGTACCGCTACCGTACGGGTAGCATCCGAAGGCTACCCGCAGATTGAGGTTGACCTGGACTCGCTCGATTCACGCGACGACGAAAAGGGCTCAACCGCCGCCCTTGTCCGAGGCATGGCGTACGAGGTCGCCGTTCGCGGCGGGACGCCCACAGGATTCGACCTCGCAATGACCTCCACCATCCCCTCTGGCGGCGGCCTCTCCAGCTCCGCAGCCGTCGAGGCCTGCCACCGCCTCAAGCGAGGTTGCCACAATGATGACCAAGGCATAGATGAGATTGAGCATGGAAAGCCTCTTTCAAGGAGAAGTGTGCACCCGCTGGCGAAAAGCCCAAGCAGGTGCACAAAGGCGCAGGTTAGCGCATGTCCTTGCGGTTGGGTACCCAGTCGGCGGTCTCCTGGTACCAGGTGAGCAGGCGCTCACGCATCTGTGCGACCTTCTCGGCGTAGGCCGGGTCATTAATGCGGTTGACCTGCTCATGCGGGTCAAGGTCCAGGTCATACAGGGTGTCGCGCTCGTAGGGGCGCATGGTGTACTTGAGGCTGCCCATGCAAATCATCGTGGCACGGGTATGGTTGGGGCCCTCCTCATGCTGGGTAGAGATGCGCGTGGCAAGCTCCTTGGCGGCCTTCTCCGTGAAGATCGCTACGAGGATAGTCGAAGGCTTCACGTGCTTCTTGAGGATGAGGTATGCCACACGCTTGACGAGCGTGAAGGTCTTACCCGTGCCGAGTCCGGCCGTGATGAGCACCGGCCCTTCGGTCGTGGTGATGGCACGGCGCTGCTCTTCGTTTGCGTTACCAAAGTCTAATGCTTGGTCCATGGGCTACAAGCTAATCCGCAACCATATGCGGCGAAAAGAATCAATATGTAACAGATTCTACCATCCGAAGAGAGCGGCCGCTGAAAGCCGTATGCCCGCTGGCGTCGTGGCTCAGTTTCCCACAGCGGGGGACGGACTCGCCGACGACAACCCCCTGCTCAGGGCCCCATACATGCATGCATGACGCTTGAGGTGCACGCCTTCCACAGCTAGCAACCATCTCGCGCACGCTGTCGTAAGCGGGAAGCCCGCTCCATCGGCACCATTTATTCAGTGTTTCCTTAGCATAAGACCATTCATCCTCTTCGATATTTGCAGTCATGTACTTAGCGCCGATTGTCTGAGTTATTTATCGATGTTGCACTTCGAGTCCTAACTAATATCGATTACCCCAGCATGACTATATGATCACGCCTAAGCAATCGGAGACAGACCCGGAAGAACGCCGGCAGGAAAAGCTTTTCTCGAGATTTAGATTCAGCGGAACATCAATAGCAACATATGCTTTGAATGCCTCTTGGAGACATAAACTGCAGACGCATTCCAGTGTCCAAACATGTAGCTACATATAAGATTATCTGCTTACTTTACTTCACGAAAAATCCATTTTAATAATTTGACCCAAAATTTGACCCAGAAAGAATCTGCAAATGAAAACAGCTCAGGGAATTGATTCCCTGAGCTGCGGACTTTTGGTCGCGGGGGGCGGACTTGAACCACCGACCTCCGGGCACCCTTTTCAAATTCTAGTTTCCCGAGGTCACACGCTATATCATCCCAGCTCAAACCCTATTTTTCGACCAAAACAGTGTCACTCGGTATCACGTAAAATCACGGAAAATCACGCTCATACATATTACCATACAGATTACCTCGAACCCCTAGGTCGTACGGAGCATGTCCACCAAAACGGAGACGTTGGTCGTATCCGTATAGTAGCTGCGATTCACCTCGGGGCTGTGCCCGAAATACGCCGAGCGAATCAAATCGGGAACGCCTCTCTGCATCCACTCGGTGTTGAGGGTCGCGCGCCAGACATGGGTCGAGACCTTATCGAGAAGGGGTATGTCCAAGGTGTCTGCCAACTCGTGATAGAGCTTCTTAATGGCATGCTGCGCGTTGTTGATGTCCCACGCGCTGCCAGGAGCCGCGGGGGCGGGGAACAGCAGCGCGCCTGGTTCGGCCCCCGCTCTTTCCAGCCGCGCCCTCATGCGCTCGGCAACGCGCTCGTCAAGGATGGGGATGGTACGCCCACGATGGGTCTTTGACACCTCGGTCGTCACGGTGACACTAAGCAAGCCGTCCTTGTCCTCAACGTTCGCGCGGCTGAGCAGTCTCGCCTCGTTGATGCGAAGCCCCGTCACTGCCTGCAGCAGCGTGATCTCAACGACAGCGCGGCGCAGATTGCGCACATCCTCAACGGTATAGCGCCCTCTTTTCGGCGGATTTACATCATTGGGGTCAATCGCAAGCAGGTATTCGAGCACGCGCCCGCGCTCCTCCGGCGTGAGCGCCTGTCCGCCCGGAGCCTTGTTTGTCATGCGGCACTCAGGCAGGCGCGGCCTGAAGCTCTTGAGGGGGTTGTGGGCGATTACCTCGTCGCGTACCAAAGGCTCAAGAACATATTTGCTCACCGTCTTTTGGCAATGCTTGGCGGTAGAGGTGCCGTGGCGCCTTGCCATCCCCTCCAAGATGCCTTCGAGGTTGCGCGGGCGAACCGCGTCCGCGATGCGAAAGCCCCCAAACGCCTCCGCCGCGAGATTGAGCACGTGGCAGTATTTATCCCGTGTTCGGGGTCGCAAGATGGAATCATCGGTGCGCTCGATTCCGGGGATTACCTCTTTGCGGATATAGTCGCGCATGCTCGACGAGCCCTTCCAAGGAGTGCTGCCCCCGCCTGTTGCGAGAATTTCCTCAGCTTGGGCATGAGCGCGGCGGCGCAGCTCGCCTTTGGTGCACTTCCCCTTGGTCGTCTTCTTGATGAGACGCCCGTTCAGCAAGCGCATGCTCCACTGCATGCGATAGCCACCGTCGGGCGTCGGCGTAATCTTTGCGCGGTCAATGCTTGTCTCTCCAAGCTCAAGGGCGACGCGGGACATGTTTCACCTCCCTTCCTTTGCGTCGCCTATCGGCGAGCATCTCCGCTCGCCTTTACCTGATGTTCGACAATCCAGTCCTGCACGTCGCTCACGCGATACATCACAGGGGAGCGCTTCTTGCCCAGGCGAATGTACGCAGGCCCTCGGCCCTTGCAGCGCCAGTTCGCGAGCGTGCGAGAGCTGATGCCCAGCACGAATGCGGCCTCTTTTGAGTCGATGAGAAAAATGGAATCGGTTTCGTTTGTAGCCATGACTGCCTCCTGGCAACAGGCACAGCCGCAATAGCGGCGTGCATCCTGGCCAGAAGGCGCTCCCATCGGATGCGATACGCACATCCGCGCTTCCTGACATGCGGGAATCGGCGAAACCCAATTCGCGCGTCCCGCGAGCCGACCTGCAGCGGTCTTTTGGCCTTGCCCAGCCCGAGCAGGGGTTTGGTGCATCGGACATGGCGTGGGGAGGCTCTGTTTCCCCGAGGCAGCCTCTTAAGGCGTCATGGGAGACGCCACCTGCATCCAGTGGTTAGCGCTCCGAGAAGACGGAAGCGCCAGAGCACGAGGCCTCAAACGGCCTGATGACATCTTACCCCGCTGTGCCATTCTTGCCAAACGGGGAAAATGTCGCTTGATTTTAGGCACATCGCCCGGGAAGACCGATGCTGAGGGCAACGAGAGAGACGCGCCCGTTTTCACGCCGCGTTTTTCGGAAAACAGTTCCATAAAGTCACCATAAGCGGCAGGGCAAGCCCCGCACTTGCAACGCACGCTCGCACGCTCCTCATCCCGTCGTTGCATGATCGGGGCGACGCCGTTGCGGCCTCGCGGCAGTCTTGCGGCAGGGCTTTTCAGGCCCGAACTGCCATCCCAAACCCCCGCCCGCAGGCTCGCAACGCGGGACTGGCAACCCTGGCAGCCCCTCCCGCCACCGCAAAACGGGTAGCGGTGGAAGAAGACGTACACGAAAAGGCAGGGGACGGTCTTACCTGTGTCCATGTACTATTTAGGCTGCCAGGACTGCCAGCGCCCTCTCAGCCCCCATCGCCTCAGAAGGAAGGGCGGCAGGAAGTCGCCGCGCCGACCCCTGCCGCGCACCTGCCAAACCTGCCGTGCGCCACCTTCTCCGCCGCGGCGTCCTCACTTCACGAAAACAGCACACCGACTTTCCGCTCATTTATGAACAGAAAGCCCTTCTACCTGCGCTTTTGCAGATAACGAGGTCTTCTCAGTCACCGAATGTCACGGTAAAACATTCTAAAAACACCGCGAAAGATTCGGAGGAGAAGCCATGGGACAGACGTATAACGAGCTTATAAGAACCGTGACCGAAGACTATCTTGGGGGCATCGACATGGACAGCATCCCGTCCCCAGAAACCATTGAGAATGAGCTGCTCCAAGCCACCAACAACGCCATTGAGAGGTACAACCTCGGTCCTCGTGACGAAAATGCCCCAATCGGCGCAAAACTGAAGGACGCCTACCCCGACCAGAAGCCGCCGGGAGAGCGCCTCAAGAAGCTCAGGGAGCTTCTGCCCCTCCAGATTGCGCTTGCCATCAAGTGGCTCCACCACGCCAAGCTCATCTGCTGGGCGGCAGACGAGGGGGACGGAAACTACGACGTGGGCGTGTACCAGTCGGAGGGGGACGCCAAGGGCGTCTACGACACCAGAAGCGACAACCTCACGCGGCTTATCCGCCGCTATGACGCAACGATCAGCAAACGCAACGTCGATGAGGTCGTTGCGATCTTGCGCGCGGTGTGCGAGGTGGTGTCCCCCTGCACCAAACCCGACCTCGTCGCCGTGAACAACGGCCTGTACGACTATGGCAACAAGATTCTCATGGACTTCGACCCCGAGCTGGTGTTCACCTCCAAAATCGGGACGGACTTCGTGGAAGACGCCCCCAATCCCGTCATCCGCAACAACGAGGACGGCACCGACTGGGACGTGGTGACGTGGATGGACGAGCTTTCCGACGACCCCAAGGTCGTGGAGCTTCTTTGGCAGGTTCTCGGTGCGGTCGTGCGCCCCAACGTCGACTGGAACAAGAGCGCGTGGCTGTACTCGACCCTCGGCAACAACGGCAAGGGGACGTTTTGCACCCTCGCCCGCAACCTCTGCGGCAAGGGGGCGTGGGCGTCCATCCCCATCAAGGCGTTCGGGGACGACTTCAAGCTCGAATCCCTCACGCGCGTCTCCGCCATCATCACCGACGAGAACGACACGGGCACCTACCTGGACGATGCGGCGGCGCTCAAGTCCATCATCACGGGAGACCCGTTCTTGATGAACCGCAAGTTCAAAGACCCGCGCTCGGTGAAGTTCCGAGGCTTCATGATTCAGTGCATCAACTCGCTGCCGAAGCTTCGCGACAAGTCGGAGTCTCTGTACCGCCGCCTTCTGGTGATTCCCTTCGAGAAGCGCTTCGAGGGCTGCGAGCGCAAGTACATCAAGGGCGACTACCTGAACCGACCCGAAGTCCTCGAATACGTGCTCCACCGCATCCTCGCAAAGACCGATTACTACGAGCTTGACGCCCCCGAGGCGACGTGCAGGCTCCTTGCCGAGTATCGCGAGGTGAACGACCCCGTGCGCCAGTTCCTCGACGACATCCTGCCGCAAGTCACTTGGGATTTGCTCCCCTGGCAGTTCCTCCACGACCTGTACCGTCACTGGTCGCGGCGCAACAACCCCTCGGGAAGGGTTCAGTCCAAGCAGGTCTTCGTCAAGGAGGTCAAGGCGCTCCTGCCCCAGCACGGCATCGGATGGAGCTCCACCCAAAACCCCGTCCGCGCCCCCTCAAAGATGGGCTGGCCCGAACCGCTCATCTTGGAGTACGAAGTGACCGAGTGGATGAACAGAGCCTATTGCGGGTCCGACACCGACCGCCGGTGCATGCCCGCCAGCATCAAGGAGCGATACGAGGGGCTGGTGCGAGACGTCCCGCAAGGCGAGCCGTAAGCCAACCCGCAGCCCGCTGAACCTCATGATGCAGGCCGCCGCGAAAGCGAAGCGATCTGCCCCGCACCGCAGGGGTAGTCGCTTCGATCACGGCGGCATCCACTGTCTCGATAGGGACGGACGGCTTTTCGCCTCCGTCCCTTTTCATGTGGCGCTCCGCCGGCACCCAAGCCCGCTGGCGTACGTCCTGAGACGGCATCTGCGAGCGCCTTGCGCTCGCAGCGTTTGCGACCCTAAGGTCGCATCGAGGGGGACTGTCGGCTATGCCGACCGCAGCGCACGCTGCGTCAGTCCCCCTTATGCCCTTTTGCCTTTTTTGCCCCCGAAGCGTATAGCGGAGGGAGCCAAGGCGATTTCTCCTGATATATGGCGTGAAACGCCGTAGAAAACAAGGCGTGTTTCAGGGGTTGAATTTGTCGAAAATTGCGACAGTTGTAGAAAGCGCTTCGGCAAGCCCCATAAACGGGGCAATCTTCTCGGAGTTTTTCTACAAGTCCAGGCGTAAAGTGACGACGTGTAGAAAGTGCGTCTTGAGTGTCCGCGAAGCAAAAAAATAAAGGGCGCAGCGATTGTTTCGCTGCGCCCTTCGGCGTCTTTTCAGTCGTAGATTGTCGGAGCGGGCACGAGCTGCCAAGCCGTGCCTAGATGATTTACCCCAAGGACGTACAGGTCAAGCTCCTCGTCGTAGAACACCGGCTCGCCCGTGTGCCCCATGACAAACGACGGGTCCTGTATGATGTACCACTGGAAAATCTCCTCCCATGGCGCCCAGTCCCCACTTACAAGCTCAAGCGGGCGTTTTGCCATCTCGTTTGCGAGCACCATGTTCCCGCACGTCTCGGCGAGGTCGGCGTAGGTCTTGATGCCGTAGTCACTCATCGCTTTTCCCCTCCGCTTCCCGCTCCTCGATTCGCTTGAGACATTCAGCCACGCAGTAGCGCATGGTGCGCAGGGCCTCGCAGTCGATGCTCTCCGCGAGCATGTCCCCGTCGAGGACGACCTCGCCCAGAGCGTTCACGAACCGCCACTCCATCACGTTGTCGATGCGCTTGAGCACGTCCTTCAGGGTGCCGCTGTCGCGCATAGGGGCGTTGCCGTCCACCTTCGCCATGCGCTCAAGCTCCTTGGCCTTCGCCGAGCAGATGCGGGCGGTGCGCCTGAGCACCTGCGCCCTCCACATGGCCTCCTCCTGGGGGCTGCTGGGTTCAAGACGCTCCCTGTCCATCGTGTACCTCCTTATCTCCGTTTCAGAGGCACCCGACGCCGCAGGCGTCTTTCACGCATGCCCATCCAAAGCCCAGCGAAAGACCTTCGAAAGACCTCCGCAGGGGCTCTGTTCGGGCAGGGGCGCGAAATGGGCTCAGCACAGCCCAGCGAAAGACCTTCGCAGGGGCTTTGTTCGGACAGGGGCGCGAAAAGGTCTCAGAACAGCCCACCGAAAGACCTCGAAAAGCCCTTCAAAGGCCGGTGCGCTGTTGCTGATCCTGTTTCGCGGTATTCCGGAGCATCTGGGCAAAAAACAAGGGGAGCACCCGCTATGCGGATGCTCCCCTTGTTCGGGAAACGGACACCTGCACGCGACCGGAGGGAGCGCGCGGGTCTGTGAGGGCTATGCCCGAACACAGCACGCGCCGTGATGGTCTCGTCGTTACTGACGAGCACCGCACGAACTGCAATACACGTAGTCCACGTAGGTTTCGGTCGTGTAGGAACCATGGTCTTCCTTGTGGGAACCAATCTGAACCGTCTGGTTCTCGTAGACAGGCTCGGTGTGATAGTTACCCATACAGCCCTGCTTAACGAGTGCTACAGCGTGCGCCTTTGCATCGCTAAGGCTGGTCGTGACGTAACCGTCCTCAGGGAATACCCAACGAGTTCCAGTCTGAACCTGCTGGGTGCCGTAGTCGGGCACGTCGACCCAGTTGCTCACCCATACCTGACGGGTAGCCGTGTGGTTCACCCAAGTATGGGTATGGGCAGGCTTGGAAGGCTGACTGGACTGAGAAGGCTTGCTGGAAGCAGAATCAGAGTTCGAAGAACCGTTGTTGGAAGGCTGGGAACCAGCATTGCTGTCGGCCTTATTGCCATCATTCTTGGCAGACGGCGTCGTCTGTGCAGGCTTGTCGTTGACATCGACGTCCTTGTCGGCGTCAGTCGCCTCCTGCTTGGTCTTGTCGCTCGCGTTCGGGTTCTTGGCGACGTTGCCGTCGAGCTTGTCGAGGATGCTGGTACCGGCATCGCCCTTCAAGGTCTCGTCACCCTTCTTGATGGCGTCCTTGGTCTTGTTGACGATGTCGGCGAGCATGTCGTCGGTTACCTTGTCGGCGGGAATCTGCGCCATAGGGCAGTTGACGGCAGGCGCGGTCTTCGCGTCGGCGTCGACGGTGATGTCGACGGGAGCGCCCGTGTCGTAGATGTCGAAGGCGGAGCCGTCGGAGTTGACGGGGCTGACGAAGCTCACGGTGTAGTCGCCCTCGGCGAGTTCGACCGTGGAAGTGCCCTTGTTGCCATCGGCATCGGGGGTCACCGCGTGGTAGAAGTCCACGTCGTCGCCCTCGATATGAGCGATGGCGGGCGTGGAGTTCTCGTCCCAGCCGTGGTCGGCCGTGACGCTGAGGGTCACATCGACAGTTCTTGACTCCTGCTGTTCTGGTTGTTGCTCGGACGTTGCGAACGCTCCACTTGCCACGGCTATCGCAACAACGATCGCAACAACGATCGCAGCGGCTATCGCTGCGGCTTGGGGCTTATGCGAGCGCGCCCACTGGGATAATCCGTTCATTATCCATCCCCTTTTCTTTCATGGTGGTTTCGAGTTGCCTCGTTATGTCAACCGCGTCATTACTTAGCGCTTTCCCATCGCGCGAGCCATCCAGTCGAGGTTGCCGCTCGCACTGGCGGTGTTCGCGTTTATCTGCTGAGCCTGATTGAGAATCTGCCCCTGCATGAACAGGTTGCCTATTTGCAGCATGTTGCCGATGCGCTGCTGGTTGAGAATCTGCTGCTGGCCCGCTTCCATGCGGCGCTGGTGCATCTCGGTCTCGTAGAGGTTGACCATCTCCTGTACGGTGGTGGCGCGATGGTTGCGCACGGCAGCAAGGAAGAAATCCACGGCTTCGATGCTGTCGTAATCCATGGGGTACCACGGGGCGACCTGCGAAGCCCATTGCTGCTGTACGGCGAAAATCTCCTGCTTGGTTTGCTCGATGCTCTGGGCTAGGGCCTGGTTGTTGGCTTCAACTCGTTGGTTGCTTTGGTCAATCGCGGCATTTCTCTGGGAGCGGCTTTTGTCCGCCGTCTTCGCTATGACCTTGTATAGAATCGCACCGATGATAGCTGAGACGATGAGGTTCACGATATTCCAGACCGCCAATTGAAGCTCCGTGCCTCCCATCGAGAAGAACGGAAGGGTAGGGAGATACGTTATCACCTTAAGTGGCGTGCTCGTGATAAGCGTGAACGCGATAAGGAAGCCCCCGATTGCATAGAGAACAGGGTGCCTTTTAGTCTTCTTTTCCGTCTTGGCGGCAAACTGAGTGGTGAGCTGGTTGATGCGTTGCTGAAGACTGACCACGCGGTGCATCAGGTTATGAGCGATTGTGATACCCGATAGCAGGTTTTCCTGCTCGTTCATTGGCGTCATCGCATTACCTCCTGTTTTTTCGTTGTGTTAGACCACTTTGGATACTGGGACTTTTCCTATAATCTTTCTTGCTTAAATAGCAGGCGAAAGCGAAGGAGCTCCTATGGTCACCAAGGATGATGCGTGTTGGATAATCGGCCTTTCCGCAGGTGCGGGCATTGGCGTATATCTTGATGGCGGCTGGGGCGTCGATGCGCTTGTCGGGCGTGAGACCAGGGCTCATAACGACATCGACCTGTTCGTTCAGCGCGGGGATTACCAAAGGTTCGTGGATCTAATTGCTGATGAGGGGTTTTCCGAGGTGGCTGCATCTTTCACCACCGAAGATCACACGGTGTGGCAAGACGAGGCGGGGCGCATCGTCGACCTGCATTGCTTCGATTTCGCCGAGAATGGCGATATTCTGTATCAGGGAGATCGTTTTCCCGGGGAGGTCTTTTCGGGGAGGGGGCGCATCGGCGAGGTGGAGGTGTCGTGCATCGACCCCGAAAGCCAGCTGTTGTTTCACTTGGGCTATCAGCATGACGAGCACGACGTCCACGATGTCATGCTCCTATGCCGTGAGTACGGTTTCGACGTTCCCGAAGAATATCGCTAGCTGTTGCTTTTTGCATCGGGTCACGACTTCAGCGCTTGCCGCAGATGCGCTGCGCCAGACCGCCCTGGACATCACGCCACGCCGTATATGGCCCTCCGCGCACGCGAGTCCCATTTCGCCTGCTTGATCCAGTACTCGTAGAACGGATAGGGGGTCACCTTGTACTGGCGCCAGGTCTTCTCGTACGTGCCGCGGGCCGCCTGCCTCACTATGAGCTCGGCGAGCTCGTCCGCGCTCCTGCGGACCTTGAAGCACCACGTCCACTTGAACCAGGCGAGGTAGTTCTCGAGGCGTCTCGTGGAGACGCCCCGGAACCTGCCGATGAAGTGCCTCATCTGGGAGTGGAGGCTGTTCACCCTGTTGATGGCGTGCTCCTCCCTCTTGCTGGCGATGTGCTCGCCGACGCCGAGGGCGGGCAGGACGCGGCGGTACACGTGCGCACGGTCCGTCGAGATTATCGCGCCGACCGCGAGCTTGTCGGCGAGCAGCTCCCTGGCTGCCGCCTCGTCGAGGCCGCCCCTCCCCGCGATCTCGTAGAAGATGTCGCCGGCGTCGTTGATGCCGGTGAGCACGCATATCTTCTCGTGCCCGTCGGTTCCCTGCGACCTTGCGCGGGGCTTCCTGGGCACGCCGGACTCCGACCTGGAGCGGTTTCCCTTGAAGCTCTCCCTGAAGAAGCACTCGTCGAGCTCGGCCCCGCCGCCGGCCTCCACGCGGAAGGCGGGCATGCGCTTGGCCATGGCCTCGAGCAGCCTGTGGCGCATGAAGAACGCCGTCTTGAGGCACACGCCGCACTTTTCCGCCGACTCGCGCAGCGGGAGCATGTCCACGTGGCACTCCGCGAACCTCATCCAGGCCGACCTGTCGAGCTTGGTGGTGGAGAAGATGCGCATGGTGGCGTCGGTGAAGGTCCTGGCGCACCCTCGGCAGAGGAACCGCTGACGGCCGCGCCCGTCTCGCCCCCTCTTCACGTAATGCGGGGAGCCGCACCAGGGGCAGGCTCTGTCGGGATCGTCTTCCGCCCCCTCGCTTGCCGCGAGGTCGAACAACTCCGCGTCTATCAGCGCCTTGAGCGATCTCAGGGCCCTGCTCTTCTCGGCAGCCGTCATCTGCGGGAGGAACTGCCTCGTCAGCTGGGTGAGCACGTCTTCCATTGCAACCTCCATATTTCCTGATGATGGAATTGTCGCAATTGGGGGTCCTGCTGCGTGTACTGTGCATAGGACACTTATCCAAAGCGGTCTAACACAACGTGTTTTTTTGACTCACTAACGCTCTCGCCTCGTTCGTAAGAATGAGGTCTCAAACATTAACTGCATGCATGAAATACAGCCTTTCCAGTTTATTATATTTGAGGCTAATCGCCCATACGATTCAAGGCAACTTGATTTTGACGGGCGGTTAAAATGAAATACTTCGACATAGGACAGCGCATCAGGCGTTACCGCAAAGCCTGCGGGCTGTCGCAGGAGGCGCTCGCGCAAAAAGTTGGAATATCGGTAACGCACATGAGCCACATCGAAACGGGCAACACCAAGCTGAGCTTGCCCGTGCTCGCAAAGATTGCAGAGGAGCTGTCGGTAGGCACCGACGCTTTGCTCAGTGACGCCCCAAAACCCGACAAGGCGAAGCTTTCCGCCGAGGTGCAAGAGATTCTTGATTCATTCGAGATTGACGAGTTGCCCGTTGCGGTTGAGGTGCTCCGAGCGCTCAGAGATAGCCTGGCGAAACGCAGGGTCTAAGGCTTTTTTCGCTCATACATATTACCATACAGATTACTTTGGGCATTTTTGCCCCAAGGCAACGAAAAAGCCCTGAACCGTTTTACCAGTTCAGGGCTGAAATTTTGGTCGCGGGGGCAGGATTTGAACCTACGACCTCCGGGTTATGAGCCCGGCGAGCTACCAACTGCTCCACCCCGCAATATGTTGTGTGCGCCTCAGCGCAAGAAAAGATACTATGCTCTTAACCATGCTTAGTCAAATATGTGAACGTTTCTCCACATTTGCTTGTGATGTCCTCCTTCCGGAAGCAGAACAGACGAGAAAGGACTTGCATGCACATCCAGGAGATTGCAAGCTGCACGCCCAATCTCTCAGATGAGCTTCTGGGCGTATGGGAGCGCCCTGTCAGAGCCACCCGTCATCTCCTCGCCGAATCCGATATCGTCCGCATCCGGGCTTACGTCCCTAAAGCAATTCAGACAGTCGAGCACCTTGCCGCGGCTGAGGACAGCGATGGCAAGACGCTTGCGCTCATAGGTGCGCAGGAAGGCAGGCCCGAGATGCTCTTCGTCGACAGCAGCTGCCGGGGCGGGGCATAGGCTCGACCCTTCTCGATTACGCTCTCTCCCATTGGGATGTCAGCAAGCTCACCGTGAACGAGCAGAATCCTCAAGCCATAGCGTTCTACGAACACAAGGGCTTTGTGGCATACATGCGCACCGATACCGACGAGGAAGGCGAACCTTTCTCACTCATCTGCATGCGCCTTGCTGATCGCTGAAGCTCATCAGCGACAAGACAAACGGACGTAGAATGAGTTCCAGCTCCACCCTCATGGAAAGGGATGCTGGATGAAGAGATATGCCGTACCAATCTGTCTGCTTGCTGTCTTCGAGGCAGTGGGCATCTCGCTCTGGCTCACGAAGGAAAACCTCTTCTATCTCTTCAACTTCAGCTATATCGGGACTGCCCTCTCCCTTTCCCTTGCCCTCTTCATCCAGGGCAACAGGAATGCCAGAAGGATTGCCCAGCTCATGGTCGGCCTCTACATGCTTGTCTATCTGGGACTCATCTCCCATGAGAACATGCAGATCGAAGGGTTCTGGTACTACCTCTTCCTTGGCAGCTTCGAGGCAGCAACCATACACTATGCGGTAGCAAAGATATTCGGCCCGCTTCTCTTTGGCCGCGGCTGGTGCGGCTATGCCTGCTGGACCGCTATGGTCCTCGACTTCCTCCCCTATCCTGTGCCTCAGGAGCCGAGGAAGAAGATCGGCTGGATCCGCTATCTCACGTTCGCAGCTTCCCTCATCTTCGTCGCCGCACTCTTCGTGGCGCAGGTAGCCAATATCGAAGACATCATGTTCTGGGCCTTCATCGCAGGAAATGCTGCCTACTACGCCCTCGGCATCGCACTTGCGTTTGCCTTCAAGGACAACCGCGCCTTCTGCAAATACATCTGCCCTATCACAGTGTTCCTGAAGCCCATGAGCTATTTCTCGCTCGTACGGATCACCTGCGACCACACGAAGTGCATCTCCTGCAACAGATGCCGGAAAGTCTGCACAATGGATGTCGATATGCTTGATGATTCGAGGAAGCGCAGGAATGGCACCGAGTGCATCCTCTGCCTTGAATGCGTGAAAGCCTGTCCGAAGAAGGCACTCTAGCCATAGCGGTGCCACCAGCCGACTCATCTGTCCATTAAGTTATTGCACACTAACATCTATCCTGTGCTGATCTAGAATCATCTCAGCATCAGCCGCAGCAGGATGGAGGCCCTTATGGACCAGCGATTCGAAGGCGTTCCAGATACTCTCTTCATCCCGCTCTGGGCGAGGATAGAAGCTTCGAAGAGATTCCCTGAGCTTCTCTTTGACCAGCGCGCGCTCGCACTCGAGCCGGCGCTGGCAGGACGTGCTCTTGTCGGCACGACTTCCTAGACTTCCTAGTTCAATCTGCTCTCTTCTGCCGTCCGTGCCCATGTGATGGACGCGATGGCAGAGGACTTCATCGCAGCGCACGGCCTCTCGACCCTCATCGTCCTTGGCTGCGGGCTCGATGCGGCAAGCTCACGGATAGATGGCAGGGGTTCTGTCTTCTTTGAGCTCGATCTGCCTGATGTGATTGCTTACCGCCGCCAGGTCCTCGGCGAGGATCCGGATGAGCACCTCATCGCCCACGACCTCTTCGACCTTGCCTGGACGGATGCCGTGCCACACGACAAGCCCATTCTCATCTACGCCGCAGGCGTCTTCCCGTATTTCATTGAGGAGAGGATTGTCTCGCTCATGCAGGATCTCAGGCGCATCTTCCCCGGCGCCGAGCTCATCTTCGACGCCGTGGACTCCCGCGGCCTCCGCTATGCAGAGCGGTATGTGGAGAAGACCGGAAATGCTTCTGCAGCGATGCATTTTGCAGTCGACGATGCCGCTGCCTTCGCCGAGAAGGCAGGCGTCACCCTGATTGCCCGTGAGCACTTCTTCGGCGACGCTCGCAGGCTCTTGAAAGGCAAGATCGGCCTCTATACAAGGATTTCCATGCAGGTATGCGACCGCCAAGGCAGGCTCAAGGTCATCCGTGTGAAGCTCTGAGCATCATGCATGTGCATTGCTCCGCTTCATTGAGCTTTCAGTGGGTAGAAAGAAGGATGCATGCAATGGAATCGAGGCCGCTATGGAGTGTCTTCTTGCGTTTCCGATCGGCTATGCCTTCGGCTGCTTTCTGACGGCAGATGTCGTCTGCCGCGCAATTACGCACAAGAGCGTCTTTTCCATCGGCGATGGAAACCCGGGGATGGCAAACGTCGGGCATGTGCTCGGCACGAAGGCAGCGCTTGCCGTCCTTTCAGGCGACATCCTGAAGACGCTTGCCGCAGTCCTCATCTCCTGGGCGCTTCTAGGGCATACGCTTGCCGTCACGCTCTGGGCAGGGCTTGGCGCCACAGCGGGGCACAACTTCCCGATCTGGCATCATTTCCAGGGCGGCAAGGGCGTCACGACGACCTGCTCCACGATCATCCTCGCCTCGCCTCTTGCAGGCATCCTCTCCTCTATCGCAGGCTTTGCCGTAGGCGTCGTCGCTCTGGGCTATCTCTGCCTCGGCGCGCTTCTGATTCCCTCGATCTTCTTCGTCTGGATTGCGATCGCAGGTGCCGGCGCCTGGGCACTCGTGCCGGCAGCGCTCCTCGTCCTTCTCATGTTCAAGGCGCATCTTCCCGCAGCTCTCCACATCAAGGATGGCTCGACGCCCCATGCATCGATAGCCGACAAGACGCTCGAGCTCCTGCACCTCAAGAAGTCCTAAGGCCAGATCGAAAGCGCAATCAGGGTCTGTGCTGCATAGTAGAGGACAAGGCTCCAGGTTCGCCGCACCTGCGTATGCCTCTCGCCGAACGAGTTCAGCACAAGCAGCGTGTCTGACACAAGAAACGAGATGCCGCCGGCAGCAAAGAGCGTCTGCTGAAGAGAAGGCATGCTGAGGCAGGCGGCAGCCGCAAACCCTGCTGTAAGGCCGACGACCGCGATATAGGCAGCACCTGCCAAGGCAAAGAGGCTGCGCTCATGCACGGACTTCGAGAGCCGCCAGAAGATGATGGCCAGGACTGCTGCCGTCACGACGAGCGCCGGCACGGGGTGTCTCACAAGCGAGAGCAGATAGCTGATGTAGCAGAAGTGCCCTGCCGCAAAGAAGAGGGCGCCAATCGTGAAGAGCTTCTTCTCCCGTACCTTGACCGCCCGCACGTCCGCATCTTTCTTCTGGATGAAGCGCAGGGCATGGAGGATATCTCCGACCATGCCAAGAAGAAGGCCAAGGCAGACCAGAAGCGAAGCCGGAATCCTCGGCGGCACGAAGGCGCCCACCAGACCGAGTGCAACGAAGGCAGCCGAAGCAAGCGCCTTCAGGACCGCCGCGGCAACGTAGCGGCCCTGGGCATCCTTGCATATGAAGACGCCTTGCAGGATGGCACCTGCAGCGATGAGCGACGGAGCGATGAGCTCTGGCATGGCATTCCTACCTGTCCTCAGGGAAGATGATGCCGCACTGACGTCTGATGTCGTCCATCACGGCAAGCGAGGCAAGCGTGAGCTTCTCGTGCTCTGCTGCTTCGGCAAGAGCTTCCGAGTCGCCCTGGATTGCATGGACGAAGGAGGCAAGCTCGAACTGCATGTCGTTTTCCGGCATATCGACAGAGGTGGTCTCTGCCCCTTCCCCGCCAATCGTTCCGTACACCATGCCCTTGTCCACATAGGGCGTGAACGTGAAGGTTCTGGGGCAGGATGTCTCTTTCCAGAAGAGCGTGCCGGCAGAGCCCTCGATCTGGGAGGCGAGATAGTCATTCGACACCTTGCCGTATGAGAGATTCACGAGGAAGCCCGGATAGGAAAGGATGGCCTCTCCCGCAAGGTCGATCGTCGTATAGGGATCGTCGGCGCTCCGCCCCTCCACTTGATGTGTCACGGCAGAGGCCTTGACGGACTCAGGGGCACCGAAGACCTGGAGCGCAGACTCGACGCAGTAGACGCCGATGTCCATGAGGGCACCTGCTGCCATGTGCGGATCGAAGATGTTCACATGCTCGCCCGCTACGAGCTTCTTGATGCGCGACGTCACCTTCGAGAAACGGAAGGTCGCAAGGCGCGCCTTGCCGGTCTTTTCCGCAGCGTTCTTGAGGTAGGCTGCACCAGGGCCGAACGTGTTCCGTGCTGCTTCGAGAGCGACAAGGCCCTGCTCATGGGCAAGTCCGAAGACCTCTTCGGCGAGCTTCCTGTTTGCAGCAAACGACTTCTCGACGAGCACGTGCTTGCCGCCAGCAAGAAGCGTCTTTGCCTGCTCCGCATGAAGCGCGTTCGGCGAGCCGATATAGATGGCATCCACCTTGTCGCTTGCAGCAAGCTCCTCGAGAGACGAGAATGCGAGCTGCACGCCATGCGCCTCTGCAAAGGCGCGGGCATCCTCTTCCTTCCTGGAATAGGCTGCTACGTACTCTGCTTCCGGCACCTGGCCGAGCGCATCAAGGAAGCGCTCCGTGATGGCAGACCTGCCGATAGTTGCAATCCGTACCTTATCCATCCGATCCTCCTGACGCCGTGTGCACTGCCAGAAGCATACCCGAGCTTGTTCTTCCTGATAAGGATTCTTGGGCCAAGATGCGCTCTTCCCATTTGTGCCATACTTGCAACTGTTATGAAAGATGCAGCACTGGAAATGGGGAGATTATGGCCACTGCAGATTCCTTCACCGATTCCTATGCCTCCCGCGCGGAGGTGCCCGAGAAGTATACCTGGGACCTGACATCGCTCTTCGCAGATGAGGATGCCTTCAGAAAGGCACTCGTCGAAGCGCAGGAGCTGCCTCATGCCTACGCCTCCTGGGAGGACAAGGCCTTCAAGTCCGGCGAGGACCTTCTTGCCTATCTCAAGTTCGACGACGAGGCGACGATGCAGTTCCAGCGCGTCTGGAACTATGCCGGCAGGAAGGCCGACGAGGATACCCGCGTGAGCCGCTGGCAGGACACGGTCTCTCAGGTCGTCACGCTCGAGTCCGCTATCGATGCCGCCCGTGCCTGGTTCCAGCCAGCACTCCTTGCGCTTTCCGATTCCGACCTTGCCGCATGGTATGAGAGCACGCCGGGCCTTTCCCTCTACAAGCTCGCCCTCGACCGCATGCGTGCACTCAAGGCCCATACGCTGAGCCCGAAGGAGGAGCAGCTCCTTGCACAGGCAGGCGTGCTTGCAACGCAGCCGGGCCAGATCTTCACGATGATGAACGACGCAGACATGAAGTTCCCGGATGCCGTGGACGCACAGGGCAAGGCACATCCTGTCACGCATGGCACGTACTCGGCCTTGATCCTGACCTCTCCTGACAGGACGCTTCGCGAGAGCGGCTACCACAGCGTCTATGGTGCGTACGCAAAGGTCAAGAACACGGCTGCCGCCACGCTTGCTGCGCAGATGCGCCAGCTCAAGTTCTTCGCCGATGCCCGCCACTACGAAAGCTCGCTCGAGGCATCGCTTGTCCCGACCGAGGTGCCGGTATCTGTCTACAACTCCCTCATCGACTCTGTCCATGCCCATACCGAGCCGATGCACCGCTACATGGAGCTCAGGAAGCGCGTCCTCGGCGTCGACCACCTGCGCTACTGGGATGTCTATGTGCCCATCGTCGAGGCGCCAGAGCGCCGCTACACGTTCGAGGAGGCCTGCGACCTCATGTACAAGGCGCTCGCCCCTCTGGGAGACGACTACGTCTCGACCGTGAAGAAGGGCGTGGCCTCCCGCTGGATCGATGTCTTCGAGACGCCGGGCAAGATGAGCGGCGCCTATTCGGCAGACGGTCATGGCATGACGCCCTTGATCCTTCTCAACTACCAAGGCACGCTCGACGAGGTCTCGACCCTCTGCCATGAGATGGGCCACTCGATGCAGACCTGGCTCTCGAACCACACGCAGCCTGCCCGCTATGCAGAGTACGCGATGTTCGTGGCAGAGGTCGCCTCGACGACGAACGAGTGCCTCCTCATCCACTACCTCCTCGAGCATGAGACAGATCCGCACGAGCGTGCCTATCTCCTGAATGAGTACCTCGAGAAGTTCCGTGGCACGCTCTTCCGCCAGACGCTCTTCGCCGAGTTCGAGCGCGACGCAAATGCCGCCTGCGCCAAGGGCACCGGCATGGGCGCCGACGACCTGAGCCGCCGCTACCGTGCCCTCAACGACCTCTACTACGGCCCTGCCATCGAGACCGACGACGAGATCGCCCTCGAGTGGGCACGCATCCCGCACTTCTACTACGACTTCTACGTCTATGTCTATGCGACGAGCTTCGCAGCCGCTGTCGCAATCTCGAACCGCATCCTCACAGAGGGCCAGCCTGCCGTAGACGACTATCTTGCCTTCCTCTCCGGCGGCTGCTCGAAGAGCCCGATCGAGCTTCTGCGCGGTGCCGGCGTGGACATGGCATCAGGCGAGGCCGTCGATGCGGCGCTCGAGGAGTTCTCGAAGCTCGTGGACGAGCTCTCGAAGCTTCTGTAGCCCATCAGCATCCGCAGGCACGAATCAGGCCAGGAGCACCGCCTCCTGGCCTATTCTGTTCTGCATCCTCGAGGTCGGCTATCATGGACCGGAATGCAGAGAACATGAAGGGGCTGAGGGCACATATGGCAGACATCACCGTTATCGGCGTGGCAGGCGGCACAGGTTCGGGCAAGACGACGATCACGAACTCCATCGCCGAGCGCTTCGGCGACGAGGTCACGGTCATCTCCCAGGACTCCTACTACCGTGCCCATCACGATATGCCCTTCGAGGAGCGCACAAAGCTCAACTACGACCATCCTGATGCCTTCGAGAACGAGCTCCTGATTGCACAGCTCAGGGAGCTCAAGGCAGGACATGCAATCGAGGAGCCGGTCTATGACTTCGCAAAGCATGACCGCTCGAGCGAGACCGTAACGGTCACGCCTTCCCGCGTCATCGTCGTCGAGGGCATCCTCATCTTCTGCGACCCGGCCCTGCGCGACCTTATGGACATCAAGGTCTATGTCGATACGGACGCCGACGTCAGAATCTTGCGCCGCATCCTGCGCGATGTGGAGGAGCGCGGACGCAGCCTCTCCTCCGTCATCGACCAGTACCTCACGACCGTGAAGCCGATGCATGAGGCCTTCGTCGAGCCCTCGAAGAAATATGCTGACATTATCATCCCCGTCGGCGGCGAGAACCAGGTCGCGCTCGAGATGCTCGTGAACCAGATCAGGGCGCATCTCGACGGAACGGCCCACTCCTAGGAATCGATGCCTTTCGGCATTGCAAATGTCAGGCTCTCCGCAAGCTCGCGGTAGCGTGCATCGGTCGCAGGATCCATGAAAGCAGGCATGGAGCCGGTCTTCGCAGCCGCTGCTATGTCCTCGAAGGCAGCGCTCACCGCGTCGTCGAACGAGGTGCCTATGTGCCAGCGGGCCTTGGCTATGATGTCCTCGAAGCCATTGGCGACAGCAACCGAGTTCGGGATCTTGTCGATCAGGGGCTCGTCGTTTCCGGCATCGCCGAAGGCGCAGATCTCGTCGTGGCTGATGCCGAGCTGGTCTGCAAGCCAGAGCGTTGCCTCACCCTTGTCCCAGCCATGCGTCGTGATATCGATGATGCCGCCGACCGGACAGGTGAAGTCGAGCTCCGGACATGCCCGGGCAAGCTCATGCATGAAAGCAAGGAGGTCTTCGGTCCTGCCATCGAAGTGGCAGTTCGCCTTCACGGCACGCCGGCCCTCCGGCAGCTCCTCCGAGACGCCGTCTGCCGTCGGCAGATGCCTGAGGTCATGCTCTATCGCATCGTCCAAGGTCGTGCCGGCAATCCAGATCCTGCCGGTATCGTCGAAGAGCAGAAGCCCCGCCCGTTCATCGGTCGTGCAGAGCTTGGCCACCTTCGCGAGGCCCTCTTCGGGAAGCTCGCGCTCCAGGACCTTCTCTCCCTGGTAGTAGACCTTCATGCCATTTGCCACGACCGCCGTGCTATAGAGCGCATGGTCGAAGCGGAAGCTGTAGCCGACACGGTAGATGTCGCGTCCTGTCGCAGGACCGACAACAATTCCTGCACCCATCAGGGCATGCATCGCTGCCTGTCCCCGCTTTGTTATGACCCGCCTCTCGCGGCAGACGAGCGTATCGTCGATATCGGTGACGACGAGCTTGATCATCGGGTCTCCTGCAGGAAGTCGGGAAGGACGCCTATGCGTGCCGCCTCTGCAATCTGCAGGAATGCCGTGCCGACAGAGTCCTCAGAGGCCGCCGGGATGAAGTAGCGGGCTGCCGCCTTGGCAGCAGGAGACGCGTTCGCGACGGCAACCGGGTAGCCTACTGCCTCAAGCATCTCGATATCGTTCTCGGAGTCGCCGAAGGCGCAGATCTCGTCCATCGTGATGTGGAGGGCATCGGCAAGCACCTTGATAGCGGTCGCCTTGTTGACGCCGTGAGGCACGACGTCGACCCAGTTCGGAAGCGGCTTCACGAAGTCGAGCTCGGGAATCTGGGGCGAGACGGCGTCGCAGATCTCGTCGCGGCGCGCGGCATCGGTCTCCATTGCGATGCCGAGCTTCGAGAACTCGATGTCAGGCCACGTAGAGACGAAGCTAATGCCTTCAGGGAAGGCCGTCTTGATGATCTCGATCTCGCCGGGGTCCGGGCGCCGTGCATAGGCATGGGCCTTCTTGTCGTAGAGGATGAGGGCTGCCTCATCGGCAAAGGGAGCAAGTGCCTCATCGAGGCGGTAGAGCAGCTCTGGGGCAATCTCTGCCTTCTGGATCACCTTGCCGTCGAGGCTGATCACGAGACCGTTTGCCGTGATGGCAGATGAGAGGACCGAGAGATCGTCTGCAAAGAAGGTCTTGAGCTCCTCGAAGTCGCGGCCCGATGCCGGAGCGAAGCGGATGTCCTCCTCTTCCATCTCGCGGATGCCTTCCATTGCCCGAGGAGACGCCTTCTTCTGTCCCCAGGGGATGAGCGTGTTGTCCATATCCGTCAGCACAAGCTTGATCATGAATTCCGCCTTCCGGACTGAAAGCCCTACCATCTGCTTTCCCAACCAGTATGGCAGGTGGGAACGATTCCCTTCTGTGCCAAGGTGTGGCTGCATGAAGAAAGCAGGCAGAGCTATCCGGCAAGGCGTGCTGTCTTCTGGATGAAGCGCGCCGGTATCGGCGCCTCGAGCTTCCAGATAATGTTCATGGGACGGGAGCCCGAAGCATCCGCACAGTGCACGAAGCCGAGGAACGTATAGGGTTCGGTTCCGTACTGGTCAGCCTTCTCCTCGCGCACGAAGAGCGCGATCTTCGCCGGGACCCTGTCTTTCGCGTCCCAGCCCGTCTGGTAGCGCTGGCCCGTCTCCGACTCGGGTGTCGTCTTGTTCTGGCTCTGCCAGTGAAAGTGCCTCTCATCAATCGAGTAGTCCTCATACCGCGTCTCCGGACTGAATTCCTTGTCCGACTTCTGGAGCGTGTTCAGGAGAACGTCGACATGGCAATCCCTCAGATAGGCGACGCCCTGGCGCATGTTCTGGGGATCCTTGCGTCCAAGCGCCAGGAAGATCTGATCGCGGCTGTACTGGCAGTGGAGGTCGAGCGGGCAGGGGAAGCCCCAGGAAAGCTTCTCATCGATGAAGTCGATATGGTCGAGACGATAGGCAAGGATCCTGCGCACATCGCGTGCCATATGGGGCTCAGAAGCAAGCTCTCGGAGGCACTCGAGCGCATTGTCGAACTCAGGGCTCCCCTCTTTCACCTTCATATGCGCTTCGCGTCTGAACGAGTCAGGCCAGAGCGTGATCTGGAACATGTCGAGCATGCGCTGCTGCTCGCTCGTGAGCTCATCCCATATCAGCTTGTCGGCATTGTCCAAGCAGGACAGGAGAAAGCGTATCCATCTCCTCGAGTCAATCGTGCAGAGTCTTGGGAATGCCTTCGTGAGACCGGCTTCATCTGGTTCTTCGAACTCAGGCTCAAGTCCCGCTTCGACGAGAAGCCGCTCGAAGGGAGCCACCTTGTAGACAGCACGGATATCGAGATGATGGAAGGCAAGGAAGCTCCCGAGCGTCAGCTTCTGCCCCGCATCCTCCTCGAAGGTCGCAAGGGCCGAGACAAGCCTGCTTCTCGTTCCTTGTGCCACAGCGAGGTTCTTGAGGACGTATTCCTGTGCCACACGTTCGAGCCTGATGTAGCAGCCCTTAGGAGCCTCGGGAAAGCCTTCCTCGACCTCGCGCCTGAGCGCATGCGTCGGAGATGCCAGAAGAGCCCTGAGCTTCGGCGCAAAGTCGTATCTCCTGTTCTGCTGGCCGATGAAATCGAGGACGGTCAGGCATTCCTTGCCCGGTGCCAGGCGAAGCCCTCGGCCGAGCTGCTGCATGAAGATGGTGAGCGACTCGGTCGGACGCAGGAACAGCACCGTATCGATTTCGGGGATATCGACGCCCTCGTTGTAGATATCGACTGCAAAGACGATCTTGATGGTGCCGTTAGCAAGATCCGTCCGCGCCTTCTCCCTGCCATCTTCGTCCATATCTGCCGTCACCGCGACCGCAGGGATGCCGGCCTCCTGGAATCTCTCTGCCATGAACCTTGCATGGGCCTTGCTCACGCAGAAGCCGAGTGCATGCATGCGGGAGACATCGGTCACATAGCGGCTGAGCGCCTCAAGGATGAGCGAGCATCTGCGCTCTGCAATCTTCTCGTTGAAGACATAGACCTGCTCGAGCTCTGATGTCTCATATCCTCCCCGCTTCCACGTGAGGCCCGAGAGGTCTGATGGGTCGGAGACGCCGAAATACGTGAAGGGGCACAGGAGCTTGCGCTCGATTGCATCGGCGAGGCTTATCTCTGCTGCGATCCTGTTGTCGAAATACGACAGGATGGACTGCCCATCCATGCGCTCCGGCGTCGCTGTGAGGCCGAGGAGCACCTTGGGGCGCAGCGCATTGAATATCGCCTGATAGGAGTCGGCAGCACCATGGTGGATCTCGTCGACGACGATGCAGTCGAAATAGTCTGCCGAAACCTTCTCCCAGAGCCTCTGAGACTGGAAGCTCTGGACCGAAGCGAAGAGATGCGCATAGCTCTCCGGATGATGGTTTCCGACAAGGAGGCTGCCGAAGTTCTGGTCATGCAATATCCCCCGGAAGCACGAGCGGGCCTGTTCCAGGATCTCCTGGCGATGTGCGACGAAGAGGAGATGGACTCTTTGTCCCTCCCTCTCGCAGAAGCGCCTGTAGTCGAAGGCAGCGATGACGGTCTTGCCGGTGCCGGTTGCCGCGACGACGAGGTTCTTCCAGTGCCCGCCGACGGTGCGCTCCGCTTCGAGTGCATCGAGAATCTTCTGCTGGTACGGATAGGGCCTGATATCGAAGGCGTAGGCCGCAGAGGTCAATCCTTCTGCGTCCCCGCCGTGCTCATGAGCGATGGCAGAAGCAAGCCGCTTGCTGTCGGCAGCCGTATAGGGCTCGAAGTCGGGCGAGGCCCAGTAGGCATCGAAGGTTCCATCGATCTTGTCGAGGGCATCCGCTTCATCGGCACGGCTGATTTTCAAGTTCCATTCGAGCCCGCTTGTCATTGCCGGGTTCGTGAGGTTCGAGGAGCCCACATAGGCCGTCGTGTACCCGGTCTTCCTTCTGAAGACATAGGCCTTTGCATGGAGACGGGTCCGTTTCGTGTCATAGGATACCCTGACCGAAGCCCCTGGCAGCGCAGCGAGAGCGCTCACCGCCTTGGGGTCCGTCGCTCCCATGTACGTCGTTGTTATGACCCGAATCCTGCCGCCACGGTCTGCAAACTCCTGGAGCGCATCCATAAGGAGCCTGAGGCCGCTCCACTTCACGAAGGAGACAAGCATCAAGATCTCGTCTGCCGAGGCAATCTCGCGCCTGAGCTCGCTGAAGAGCTGCGGCTCATGGGCAGCGCCTGTGAAGAGCGAGGTCTGCGCGACCGACGTCAGCGGACGCACGAGTCCCTTCTTCTGCTCTGCCACAGAGGCATTCTGCCTCGGCACGAGCGAGAGCAGCTGCTCGGGCTTCGTACGGGAAAGGTCGACACGCTCGCCTTCGATCAGGTCCGAAAGCCTGCTGTCGCTGTCCTTCAGCTGCGAAGCCAGATTGTCTATCAGGCTGTTCACAAGCCGTGCCTGGCGCACGGGCGCGTCGTCGCCTTCGATGGAATCGAGCGCCTGCTTCACGGCCTCCTCTGCATAGGCAGCAAGCACGCGGGCAGCATCTGCATGGTCGAGACGCCCTGTCTGGGATACGAGCTTGTCGTCCTCTGCGTCGAGTTCGCGCCTGAGGTCTGTGCCTATCGTCTTCTCATAGAGGCCGCGCTCGAGCATGGCTCCCCTCCCCGCCAGATCGGATCATCCCAGTATCTGACGGAGCCCGCCTCAGATCAAGCGCTCGAGAAGAATGCCTGCCCCACGCAGGGGCAGGGCAGGCATTCCATCCTCCACGTCGAGGATTGTCTCTCAGAGGATGGCAGCGCCGATACCGAGGATGATCGGCATCGATACGAGCGAGAGCAGCGTCGAGAGCGAGACGATGCCAGCACCATACTCGTAGTTCGCACCGTACTTCTGGGAGAGCATGGCGACCATAGCGCCGATGGGTGTCGAGAACGTGATGAGCACGACCATCTTGATATCGGAAGGAACAAGAGCGGAAGGCACAAGCCAGAGCAGGAGCAGCGTGAGCAGAGGCGCCACAATGAGGCGCAGGACGCTCACCTTGTAGGCGCGCAGATCGCGAACGATGAGGGAAAGGCGGGTCTGTGCCAGATAGCAGCCCAGGACGACCATTGCGAGGCCGGTGTTGACTTCGCCCAGGGTGTCGAGCGAGCCCGAGATGAAGTCGGGCACGGGCACGCTGAAGAGGAAGAAGGCAAAGCCGATGAAGAGCGTCACGACGGCAGGATTCGTGAACACCTTCTTGAGCGATATCTCCTTGGTATTGCCCGTCACGAGGTAGACGCCGTAGGTCCAGATCAGGAAGGTCAGCACGGCGATGCAGACCGTCACATAGAAGACGTAGCTCTGCCCAAGCACATGCTGGACAAGAGGGATGCCGACAAAGCCGGTATTGGAGAAGATGACGCCGAACTGGGAGATAGGATCTTTCTTCCCATAGGCGACATGGGCCACGAGGGCGCAGATGGCAAGGACCGCAACGCTCAGCACCGCGCAGAGGCCAGCATTCATGAGATGCGTTCCATCGAAGGGCTGGATGAATGAGGCCATCATCAGGCAGGGCGATGCGATGTACATGACCGTGCGGGAGAGGTCGCCCACGCTGCCTTCCGTGATGAGCTTCGTGCGGTAGGCGATGTATCCTACCGCAAGCATGAAGAACATCGAGAGGACCTGATTGACAAGGACGGTGAATGTCGAGCTCACGCTGCGCCTCCAAGCTGCTCTGGATCTGTGCAGCAACGCAGACCGCACGCGAGAACTCTAGCGCTTATGCAGCTCGCAAGGCATCAATTTCGCCGTTATCTAAGAATGAACCAGATATGAAACGAGGCTGCAGGATTTCTCCTGCAGCCCCAGATGCAATCCCCTGTCTTCCTTACCAGGCGTAGGTGCCGCGCACCTCGAGAAGGTCGAAGCGGTCGATCGTCGTGAGCACCTGATCGATATCGATGCCGTCCCAGAGCGTCGCTATCCGCTTGTCGCCCACGAAGGCATTGATGCTGGCACCAGTGAAGCCGAAGTGGAGACGCGACCACCTGAGCGCGGTGATGTCCGCGTAGGCAATGGTGACCGGACGTCCGACAAACGGCGTCACCACCATATGGTCCTCATACGTCACGACACGGTAGCGCTTCATGCCATACCAGATGCAGAAGAGCACAATCTCGAATGCCGCGAAGAACATCATGACCGACGGGAAGCTCCAGCCGTTCTCCGCAGCTTCGATATAGATGCCGGCAACGACACCGAGAAGGCCCATGCCGACCATCACCACGACGAGGGCATGGAAGAGCGCAGACGGCGCCTCATAGGTGTCGTGGTGGCTATGATGGCGCTCGGAGATGGCAGAGCCAAGCCAGTCCATGACCGTTGCAGCAAAGGGGATGCCGGCGACGACGATGTAGAGAAACTGATAGTCCATGGTCCATTCCGTCCCAAGAAGGGCTTGCCTGTTCGATGCTGACGTTCCCACTGCTGGCTGGAAACGTTTCCATTCCTGTCGGAAACGTTTCCAGCTCTATTGGAAACGCTTCCAGCATACTAGACCACTATGAGCGGCAGGTCTGCCTTGCATCAGCTTCTTGTCATGATCTGGCATGTCAGCGGCATGATTTGCGGGGTGAACGGCAGGTCCTTCATTTCCCGGAACCAAGATTGAAAGATGAATGAAAAGGGAGCCAGCCCACGGCAAGCTCCCTCCACTCAATCCTGCATCTCTCCCCTATGCCTTCTGGGGCACGGCGAACTTTGCGACGAGATGCTCGAGCACGTCGACCGTCTTCTCGAGCGACCTGACCGGGATGAACTCGCGTACCGAGTGGGCATTGTAGCCGCCGGTCGCGATATTCGGGCACGGAAGCCCGCGCACCGTGAGCTGCGAGCCGTCGGTGCCGCCGCGCACTGCCACGACATGGGGCTCGATGCCGGCTTCGCGGTTCGCCTCGAGGGCATTGTCGACGAGGAAGTCCATGCCGTCGAAGTAGTCCGCCATGTTCCGGTACTGTTCCTTGATCGTGACCTTGACCGTCCCCTCGCCGTGGCGGCGGTTGAGGAATGCCGCAATGTCCTTCAAGGTCTCCTCACGTGCCGCGAACTTCTTCCCGTCATGGTCGCGCACGATGTAGGTGAGGCGCACCTCCGATGCCGTGCCCGTGATGGCAATCGGATGATAGAAGCCCTCATAGCCTTCTGTGTGCTCCGGACGCTCGAAGGCAGGCACGAGGTTGTCGAACTCGGCTGCCACGGTGATCGCATTGACCATAACGTCCTTGGCTGTGCCCGGGTGCACCATCACGCCCTTGATATCGACGATGGCCTCGGAGGCATTGAACGTCTCGTAGTTGAACTCGCCGAGGGCCTCGCCGTCGACCGTGTAGCACCACTTCGCACCGAACTTCTTGAGGTCGAGAAGCGCCGCGCCGTGGCCGATCTCCTCATCCGGCACGAAGGCGATCTTGAGCGTCGGATGCGGAAGCTCCGGATGCTCGCCGAGACGTTTCAGAAGCGAGCAGATCTCGGCGACGCCTGCTTTGTCGTCGGCAGAGAGAAGTGTACGTCCGTCGGAGCAGACGATGTCCTGGCCCACAAGCTTCTCGAGATCGGGCACCTGTGCAGGCGTCGTCTCGATGCTTGCCCCGTCCACGACGCCTGCAACGAGAGGACCTCCCTCGTAGTGCACGATATGGGGATGGACGTTTTCTGCCGGCGCATCGGGCGACGTGTCGATATGGGCGCAGAGGCCAAGTGCCGGAAGGTCCTCGGCACCTGCCGACGCCGGGAAGCTCGCCGTCACATAGGCATGCTCGTCCTGCTCGACATCCTCGCACCCAAGCTCCTCGAGGTCATGTGCAAGCGTCTCTGCCATCTTGAGCTGGGACGGCGTCGAGGGCGTCTGGTCCTCATGGGCCTCGTCTGACTGCGAGGGAACCTGCACGATGCGCATGAAGCGCTCCACGACATCCGAAAGCTGATCTGTATCTGCCATCGTCTCTCCTTTTCGGCGAGATGCCCGGAGAGCACATCTGCTCTCCAGGCATCATCATGTCAGTTAGATCATATGAAACGATACAGCGCTTCCGGCTTCGCGGCAAATCCTAGATGAGGCGCGCCGCGATGCGGTCGAGCTCGGCTGCCGGGATGCCGCAGCCGTCCTCGAGATACTTGCGGACACCGCCGTTCTCGCTCACCCAGTCATAGACGAAGGAGCCCATGCGTGCGCTCATATCGATGCAGGCCTGCTGGACTGCCGGAGCGAGCTTCGTCCATTCCTCGTGGACGCCGTCCGCTGCAAAGAGATCCGGATAGGAGCGCATGTAGTCGGCGACGCAGTCCTCGCGGCTTACGCCCACGAGCATGAGGAGAAGCATCGAGATGACGCCGGTACGATCCTTGCCGGCACTGCAGTGGATCAGGATGCAGGCATCATCCGGCGCCTGTGAGATTGTGCGGAAGATGATGCGGAGCGCCTGCGTGTTCTCGAGCATCGAGGCGTAGAGCTCCTTGGCACGGGGCAGAGCGCCGCCGTGCTCCTGTACCATGCGCTCGACGAGCTTCGGGTCGGACAGGTCCTCTCCGCCCAGCTCAGCATGGATGTAGGCAATGTCGCTCTCACCGCAGGCGCGGTCAGGCGCAGCCTCCACCTCCTTCTCGGAGCGCAGGTCGATGACCATGCGCACACCGTAGCGGTGGAGGAATTCGCAGTCTTCGTCCGTGACATGCTGGAGAGCGCCTGCACGCAGGAAGGCATGCCATTTCGTCTGGCGAAGGCCTACCGGGTATCCACCCAGATCGCGCACATTGTCGGCGCCGGTCAAGGGGAGCCTCTGCCAGTTCAGCTCTGCTGGATGTGCCATGTTATGTACCTCTAATCAGATGGAGAGCACCGGAGCATCCGCTCCTCGCTCGAAAGCAGCCCCTTCCAAGGTTCGCTGCTTTTCATGTGACCACAGGCCCGCAGGATCATCTGTGGCTGCAGGGCGTCATTCCTGCTCCTGCATGCCCCTACTATAGCCACTGGGAGCTAATTGTATTCCAATCACACAATTTTGCTTGATTTCCTCCATCGTTGCTCAATTACAGGGTTGATTAGCAACTTCATCCGAACGCCCCATGGGGTGTTCGCAGACTGAAGCGAACATGTCCAGATAAGTCTGAGAATCTCCCTTGCACGGGGCGCATAAGGTCGCCCCATCCGATGGCTGGAGGATCTCATGGCAGGACCAAAGAAGTACTGCAGGCTCACCAAGGCAGACAGGCATGCGATACAGGCCGCGCTCGGCACGAGGGGGTCATGCCGCTCGATCGCGGAAGGCCTCGGCAGATCCCCTTCCACGGTATTCTGCGAGGTGAAGAGGAACCGTGTGGTGAAGAGGGGCCCCGGCAAGGGGGAGAAGGTCGCGGACGTCCCGGAGGATGCCTGCCCGAAGCTGCTCTCCTGGCCCTATGTGTGCAATGGCTGCAGGCTGCGCAACTACCACTGCCCGAAGAGGTGGCAGGCAGAGTACAGGGCGGCCAGGGCACAGGCCCTGGCCGACGAGGAGCTCTCGGCCTCGAGGCGCGGCATCGACAAGACAAGGGAGCAGTTCGAGCACATCATGGGGTGCGTGAAGGAGGGCCTCGCGCGCGGCCTCTCTCCCGAGCAGATCGTCGCCTCATACGCCCTCGACGTGAGCCCCGCCACCATCTACCGATGGATAGAGGAGGGCTACGCCGGCACCGGGAACATCGAGCTCAGGCGTGAGGTCTCCTACAAGCCGAGGAAGAAGAAGGCAGCTCCCAGGAGCACCTCGCACGGGGCGGAGCGCTCCTATGCCGCTTTCCTCGGCCTCGGCGAGGAGGAGAGGTCCTCTGCCTGCGAGATGGACACCGTGATCGGCAGGGTGCATGACTCGAAGTGCCTGCTCACCCTATATCTCAGGCCCTGCAAGTTCCAGCTCATGCTGCTTCTCGGGGGGAAGACGGCAGAGGAGGCTGCGGGGGCCCTGGACGCGCTGGAGGAGGCCGTGGGGATGGATGGCTTCGGCAGGCTCTTCGACCCGATCCTCACCGACAACGGGGCGGAGTTCTCGGACCACGTGCTCATAGAGCGGTCGGCCGGGGACAGCGCGGCAAGGCGTGCCCGCGTCTTCTACTGCGACGTGAGGCAGTCCCAGCAGAAGGGCTCCTGCGAGCGCAACCACGTGGAGCTCAGGAAGGTCCTTCCCAAGGGGACGAGCTTCGATGGCCTCACGAGGGCCGACTGCGCCCTTCTCATGAGCCACGTGAACTCGGAGCCCAGGCCGTCCCTGGCAGGCCTTTCCCCCATCAGGATGTTCAGGCTTGCCTATGGAGGGCTCGCCGAGAGGCTCCTCGACGCCCTCGGCGTCGAGGAGATAGGCCCCGGCGAGCTCAACCTCACACCCTCGCTCCTTGTCCATGAGGAAGGGAGAGGCATGACCATCTAAGCAGATTCCGCCCCGGAAAAAGGACCACAGCCAGACCTTTCGGATGAGTCTTGAGGCGACTGCCGGAGGGTTCTGGAATCATGCTCAATTACAGACTTCATACGAACGGTTCCGGAAGTCAGCTGTACATGTGCGGATGGATGGCGGAACCTGTGCGGTGGTGGCCGGAGAGGCCGGCCAGACGACGTGCAGGAAGAAGCTG
>NZ_JAZGJP010000014.1:0-48205 GCF_036408795.1 Olsenella kribbiana | reverse complement strand
GCATGTCCCGCTCTCCGGCATCGCAGCCACGGCCACGGTCCAGCCGAAGCTTCCTGCGAGCTTGCCTAAGCCGTTTGCAGTTCAGGGAGCCTAACTATGCCGGAGGTACTCAGCCATTTAGATCTTTTAGTGACCCTGCGCTCCTCTTGAATGCTCCAAGGCATGCATAAATGGCCTTTCGAGGCGGCGTTCCAAAGCATATTGCGCATGTTTGTTCTTATGCGTGCTACCAGTTTCTGCAAAGCGGTAGTACCCTTAAGAGTGTTCCGGATTCCCTCTGAGAGGCTATATCCAGGCAGACGAGCTTATGCGCAAGGAGGCACTGAGGCCTTGAATCCCGCTATTGTCATCCCCTCATACTGGGCTGCAGATGACAGGCCCCGCTCTATCGGCGAGGTGGGCACCTATGACCATGCAACGCCGGTTGGAAAGCCCATGCCCGAGCTCGAGACATGCCTGGAATCGCTCGAGAAGGTGCGAGGGGTCCTGCGTGTCATCGTCCTTCTTGTTGCAGAGCCGGAATGCGAGGAGTCGGCACGCGCCCGCGTTACGGCCATCTGCCGCACGCATCCGAACCTCTCTCCTGTCATCGTAGGCGAGCCTGAAGCCCAGCACATCGAGGATACGGTGAATGCGATCGCGCCCGATGTGGAGGGAGACCCCGTGGCGCTCCGGGGCTATGGCGCCATCAGGAACATGGGCCTTGCGGTCGCAGCCGTCCTGGGGCATGACATCGTGGTCTTTCTCGACGACGACGAAGTGGCGCTCGACGAGAACTTCCTGATCGATGCGGTATATGGCCTGGGGAACGTGAACCGCCAGGACATTGCGATTGACGCGAAGAGCGGCTTTTTCATCGACCGTGCCGATTCCTGCTTTGCAGACGAGGACCATCCCCGCTGGTCTGACCGCTACTGGGCAAAGAGGAGCGAGTTCAACCAGTGGATGCGCGCTGCCCAGCAGGCAACGAGGATATCGCGCTCGAACTATGTCTGCGGCGGCTGCTTTGCCGTGCATGCGAATGCGTTCACGCAGGTGGGATTCGACCCCTATATCACGCGCGGCGAGGATATGGACTACCTCATCAACATGCGCATGCATGGACACGAGGTGTGGTTCGACAACCAGTGGTACGTGCGGCATCTGCCGCCCGAGATCCCTTCCCATGCCTCGAGGTTCCTCCAGGATGTCTACAGGTGGACCTATGAGTACGAGAAGGTGCGCTTCACGAACACGCAGCACGACCTGCGCGTGATCACGAGGCAGTCTCTCGAGCCCTATCCAGCCCCCTGGCTTTCCCGTGAGGTTTTCGACCGCATCAGGAAGACGTCCTTCCGGCGTGCTCTTGCCGAGCCTGAGCATCTTGCGTATCTGCGCATATGGCTCAAGGGCAGGAAGGATGCCCAGAGGTGGGCAAAAGACCATGCGAAGACCTACCTCGAGTTCCAGACCTTCTGGCCGAGGATCATGGCATCGCTCTGGGATGATGAGGACCTCGCAGAGAAGGTCCTGGCAACAGGCACTCCAGCATCAAGGAAGGACAGGCAGGATGGACGAACGGAACACTAGCAGGCGCTTCGTCCTTCTCTTCATCCTGATCCTCCTTCTTGTCGCCATCACCCTCATGATCGTCCTGGGCTGGGGCATCACGATCCAGAGCACCGTGGCGACAGGCCTGGTGGGCGCTGCCCTCGCTATCGTCGTGGTGCTGGCAAGCCTTTCCTTCGTCTATCCGGATAGCCTGCGTTCGCGCGCGACCGAGCGTACCCTGCGCGTTGCCTCGAACACGCTTGACCACATGCGCTATGGCCTCATGCCGGACTCCTGCCAGGCCGTCTGCAAGCTGCTGCTCCCGGAGACGGCCGCCCAGGCCATCTCCATGTGCGACACGAAGAAGGTCCTGGCCTATGTCGGCGAGGATGCCGCAGCCTACCCGTCGGGAAGCGAGAATTCGGTCCGCGTCGCCGAGACCCTGAAGTCGGGGAGACTCCAGACCTTCCAGTACACGCGCACCGAGATCCGCCGGCTCGAGGAGGAGGGGCGCATCAAGGAGGGCGAGGTCCTTCCTGCCGGCGTCATTGCCCCTCTCGTCGTGCAGGGAAAGACGGTAGGCGCCATCACGTTCTACTACCGCTACGGCAGGACGATCGACCGCACGCAGATCGCGATTGCCCGAGGACTTGCAAACCTCCTCTCGACGCAGCTCACGTCCTATGAGCTGGATCTTCAGGCAGAGCTTACGGCACGTGCCGAGGTCAAGGCCCTCCAGGCACAGATCAACCCGCACTTCCTCTTCAATACGCTCAATACGATCGCCTCGCTCATCAGGACCGACCCTGCAAAGGCCCGTGTGCTGCTGCGCGACTTCGCGGCCTTCTACCGCCAGACGCTCGAAGGATCCGAGCAGATGCTGCCGCTTTCCCGCGAGCTCGAGCAGACGAGGCGCTACCTCACGTTCGAGCATGCCCGCTTCGGCGAGGACCGCATCGTCGAGACCGAGCATATCGAGCCAGGACTCGAGCGCATGCTTGTCCCTTCCTTCATCATCCAGCCCATCGTCGAGAATGCCGTCCGCCACGCTATGCGCGACGAGGGGGCGCTCCACATCGATGTGCACGCCGTGAGGGATGGAGACGATGTCTTGATCGCTGTCACGGACGACGGTGTCGGAATGGATCCGGAGACCCTCCAGAAGCTTACGGAGACGGTCGAGAAGCCGCATACGATAGAGCACGGGCCATCTTCCAAGGGGACTGGCATCGCGCTCCACAATGTGGCAGAGCGCATCAAGCGCTTCTATGGAGCCGATTCGGGTATAGAGATTGTGAGCAAGGTCGACCAGGGCACCCAGATAGCGCTGAGGCTTGGGGGAGCTGCAGCGATGCTGGAATCATGACAGGGGAGCGCCCGGAATGAAAGATGCATAATGCATGACCTGCTCCGGGCAGATATTTGCTATGGTTGATGCAGAAAAGCGGATGTGGGAGGTTTCATGCCGATGCTCAGGGCAATGATTGTGGACGACGAGGCTCCGGCACGTTCGGAACTCAAGTACCTGCTGGAGGAGACTGGCAGGGTCGATAGCATTACGGAGGCCTCGAGCGCCCGCGAAGCGGTCGAGAAGCTCATGGAGGGACGTCCTGACGTGATGTTCCTCGATATCTCGATGCCGAAGACATCCGGCATGCAGCTTGCAGAGGCCCTGCACAAGCTCAAGAATCCTCCTGCTGTCGTCTTCGTGACGGCCTACAGCGAGTATGCCCTCGAGGCGTTCGATGTGAACGCGGTCGACTACCTGATGAAGCCGGTCGAGACCGACCGGCTCAACCAGGCGCTCGACAAGGTGCAGTCGATGGCAAAGCCGCAGGTGCAGAGCCACGCCTCCGTGGAGCGCATTCCGGTTGAGAAGGGCGGCCGCAAGGTCCTCGTGCCGATCGACCAGATTCGCTACATCGAGGCCAAGGACGACTACTCCTGCATCTATACGGATACGGAGCGCTATCTCTCGACGATCTCCCTTGCTCGCCTCGAGAACGAGCTCACGCCCCATGGCTTCTTCCGCGTGCACCGTGGCTACATCGTGAACCTCCAGTACGTCGAGGACGTCGAGGTGCTTCCGAGCGGGATCCTGCAGCTCGGCGTCAATGGCATCGAAGGCAAGAAGATCTCCGTCTCGAGGCGCCGCGTCGTGCAGCTCAAGCGCGCGCTTGGCCTGTAGGGGATAGGGAGCCATGGCAAAGAGGGTCGCGGTCATATCCGATACGCATGGCTATCTCTCTGAAGAGCTCATCCATGCTCTCAGAGGGGCAGACCTCATCGTCCATGCAGGAGATATCTGCTCGGCCAGCGACTTCCGCACCCTCTCTGGCATGGCTCCTTTGAAGCTCTGCCTCGGCAACAACGACTGGGGCTATGATTACGGCCCCGGCGTCGAGCGCCACATCCATTTCCTCTATGAGGGGGCGCTCTGGCAGGTCTGCCACTACCGCGAGAAGCTTGACATGTCCTGGGGCAAGATTGCCATCTGCGGACACACCCACAAGCCTATCTGCGAGCTCTCGAAATCGGGCCATCTCCTCATGAATCCGGGATCGCCGACCTACCCAAGGACCCAGGAGGGCCCGACCATGGGATGGGTTGAGATAGAGGATGGAAAGATTCTCGATGCCCATATCCAGCGTCTCGAACCTGAAGACAAGGAAGAGCGCCGGCACTTCTTCAGGCGGTAGGGATTCTGACCCAAGCCGCCATCTCTATCTTGGCTAGATAATCGGTCCCTCGGCCTTGATTAGGCTTTGCCTTGGTGTGCATCCATGAAGAGCGGGACGATCGTCTTCGTATAGAAGGCAAGCCAGAGAAGAGAGACGGCGAAGCCTGCCACGACATCCGATGCATAGTGGACGCCCAGATAGATGCGGCTCACGCCGACCATCAGGATTGTGATGGCAAAGAGGGCACAGAGCACGTAGCGCAGGACCTTGTCCTTCTCGTAGTGCCAGACCATCCAGAGCATGAGCCCATAGAATGCCATGCTCACCATCGAATGGCCCGAGGGGAAGCTGTAGCCGGTCTCTGCAATGAGGCGGAAGCCTTCGGGGCGCGGTCTCTGGATGAGGTTCTTGAGAAGGACGTTCAGCACGAGCGTGAGAGCAAGGTTCAGAAGAGCGCATCTGCCTGGCTGCTTGCCCGGAGCAAAGGCGGTGATGACAAGGCACATCACAAAGAGGACGACAGGGGAGGCAAGGCTCGAGAACTGCTCCATGTAGGGCGTGAGCCAGTCTGCACGCATGCCTTCGACGATTGTGCGGTAGGCGACAGCATCGACCTTCAGGGCCTCGCCTGTGAAGAGGTCCTCGACGATAGCAAAAAGGACAAGGAGCGCCACGACGACGATGGTCATGCGCTTGTGTGCGCATACCTCACGTCCGAATGCCTTGATCCACCTCATGGCATGCCCTTCTCAAGAAAAATGTGCGTGCATCTGCGTGCACGCACATCATAGTCCCTTGGCTCAGCTGCTTACAGGTTCGCTTCGAGCTCGCTCTCGAGCGACGCCTTAGGCATGTTTCCTACAAGCGTATGGACCGGCTTGCCATCCTTGAAGAGGATGAGCGTCGGAATGCTTACGATGTGGAAGCGGGTCGCCAGGCTCTCCTCCTCGTCCACATTGCACTTGTAGACGCTCATGCGGTCCTCGAGGTCCTTGCCGACCGCCTCGACCGTAGGTCCAAGAGCACGGCAGGGGCCGCACCAGCTGGCCCAGAAATCAACGAGGACAGGCTTGGCAGAATCTGCCAGAACCTTGTCGAATGTCTCAGCTGTGATAGCTTCTGCCATCAGCTTCCTCCTTCATTGTGGATGCATTCTATGCGGCCCAGAGCCTTCCTGCCGCGGTGCATTCGCGAGTCTTTGCAGCGCTTATACCCGGATAGTCTCCTTTTCTGTCAGGAACCAGACAGCGCATAAGGGGTAAGCTAGGGACATATGCAAGAAGGCAGGAGGTGTATCCGTGGAGCGGGAAGACGTAAGGAAGCGCTACATAGCGAAATCGCAGGCAGAGATTGCAAGTCTCTCCGAGCGCGGGCTTCAGATGTCCGGCAATGCCTTCTCGTCGCTCCTGATACTCAAAGGCGAGCTTGGACCAGGAGACCAGGGAGGACGCACGCTCCTTGCGGGACCTGATGGCAAGGCTCTTGCAGCGGCCTTTGCAAGGCTTGGCTATGCACCGGAGGACTGGTGTGCCCTCTCCACGAAGATGGCGGCGGGCGAGGACGTAGACCCCGACCTTCTGCGCGAAGCCATCGCCGTGCTCGATCCTGCAACTCTTGTCATCTCCGATGAGTCTGCCTCCTCATGCGTGAAGGAAGCCTATGCAGAGGAGCTCTCGCATGTCGAGGACTTTGCCTCTGCCATGCTCGAGCCAGGACACATCGCCGAGGTCTGCGGCATGCGTGTCATGGATCTCGGCGGCTTCGAGGCAGCGCTTTCCGACCCCAAGAAGAAGCAGATTGTCTGGGCCTACCTCAAGAAGCTCCCTCCCCTGGGAGAGCCGTACTAGGCCTTCTGCCGCACTGCCTAAAAGTTGGTATGAAATCTCTTGAACCTGCTTAGCAGAAAGCAGGCAAATGCGCAGGTGCCCTATGCTTTTCTGAAGCTTGATGCCAGCAGATGTTGGCTGCGGTAATCTGTATGTATAACTGTCAGGTCCGCATTGCGGGCAGACAAGGAGGTATTCCGTGGCCAACGTAGCAGCACCGATCGATCCTACCCAGACTCCTGAGTGGAAGAAGCTCGCTCAGGACTTCAAGCAGATGCACGATGAGGGCATCTCTCTCAAGAAGTGGTTCGCAGACGATCCTGAGCGTGTGAACAAGCTCAGCTTCGACGTGAACGATCTTCACTTCGACCTTTCCAAGAACCTTGTGACCGATGAGACGGTCAAGGACCTTGTCGCTCTCGGACGTGCGGTGCACCTCGAGGAGCGTCGCGACCAGATGCTCAAGGGCGTCCACATCAACACGACCGAGGACCGCGCTGTCCTGCATTCCGCACTCCGCCGTCCGGCATCCGACGAGGGAAAGCTCATCGTCGACGGCCAGGACTGCGTGAAGGATGTCCATGAGGTGCTCGACCGCATGTATGCCTTCGCCGACCAGGTGCGCTCCGGCGCATGGAAGGGCGTCACCGGCAAGAAGATCGAGAATGTCGTCTCCATCGGCATCGGCGGCTCCGACCTCGGCCCGGTCATGGCTTATGAAGCTCTCAAGCCCTACCTCAATGGCGGCATTCAGGTCCGCTACATCTCGAACATCGACCCGAATGATGCAGCTGAGAAGCTGAAGGGCCTCGATCCTGAGACCACCCTTGTCATCATCGTCTCCAAGACATTCACGACGCTCGAGACAATGACGAACGCACGCGAGGTCAGGACCTGGCTCATCGATACGCTCAAGGCCCAGAAGGCTATCGATGGCTCCGATTCCTCCATTGCCGATGCAATCAGGCACCACTTCGTCGCCGTCTCCACGAACCTCGAGGGCGTCGAGGCCTTCGGCATCGATCCTTCCAACGCCTTCGGCTTCTGGAACTGGGTCGGCGGCCGCTACTCCGTCGATTCCGCAGTGGGCCTCTCCCTCATCCTCGCTTTTGGCCGCGAGGTCTTCGAGGAGTTCCTCTCCGGCTTCCACGATATGGATGTCTACTTCGCATCCACGCCGCTCGAGCAGAACGTCTGCGCCCTCATGGGTCTCCTGAACGTCTGGTATGTGAACTTCTTCAAGGCTGAGAGCCACGCCGTGCTTCCGTACGACCAGTACCTGCACCGCTTCCCGGCCTACCTCCAGCAGCTCACGATGGAGTCGAATGGCAAGTCCACGCGCTGGGATGGCACCCCTGTCACGACCGAGACGGGCGAGATTTTCTGGGGCGAGGCCGGCACGAACGGCCAGCACGCCTTCTATCAGCTCATCCATCAGGGCACGCGCCTGATCCCTGCCGACTTCATCGCCTTCGTGAATACCCCGAATCCGACGAAGGACGGAGACCAGGACATCCACGAGCTCTTCCTCGGCAATTTCCTCGCACAGACAAAGGCCCTTGCCTTCGGCAAGACCGCTGACGAGGTCAGGCAAGAGGGCACGGCTGAGTGGATGGTGCCGGCACGCTGCTTCGAGGGCAACCGTCCGACGACCTCCATCTTCGGCGAGGCGCTGACGCCGCATGCGCTTGGCGAGCTCATCGCGCTCTACGAGTACATCACGTTCACCGAGGGCACAGTCTGGGGCATCGACTCCTTCGACCAGTGGGGCGTCGAGCTTGGCAAGCAGCTTGCAAAGCAGATCACCCCTGCCTTCCACGACGACGAGGCACTTGCACAGCAGGACAGCTCCACGAAGGAGCTCATTGCCTTCTACCGCGCACATCGCAAGTAAGGCAAGATACAAAAGACCCGTCTGGGGAGCCTGGCAGCTTGATCTGCCAGGCTCCTTTTCGGTAACAGCCTTGCTTCATCCGTCTGCCCGATTGCTGCATCCATGTATAAGGCGCTTTAGTATGATGAACAAGTTGCGCGCGTGCGCTTCGGCCAGCGGAGAAGGGATGTGCTGTCCCATGAAGAGCCTCAATCCTTGTGCAGGAGAGATACCGGTCTCTGCCATCCATACGATGACAGAGGTTGCCTATGAATATGACGCTATCAACCTCTCGCAGGGATTTCCGTCCTTCACGCCGCCGAAAGCTCTGACCGACCGTCTCTCCGAGGTCACGCACGGAGGCCCGAACCAGTATGCCATCTCCTATGGCGCGGCGAACTTCCGCGAGGCGCTGACGCAGAAGGTCAACCGCTTCACGAAGATGGACTTCGACCCCGATGAGAATGTCGTCGTCTGCAATGGCTGCACAGAGGCGCTGCTCGTCGCGCTCTTCACGGTTGTCGCGCCAGGAGACAAGGTTGTCGTCTTCGACCCCTGCTACGAGAACTATGTGCCCGATATCAGGATGGCAGGAGCTGAGCCCATTTTTGTCCAGCTCACACCGCCTTCGTTCAGCTTCTCGGAAGAGGAGCTGGATCGTGCCTGCTCAGACCCTGCCGTGAAGGCGCTCATCCTCAACAACCCGCATAACCCTTCTGGCAAGGTGTTCGATAGGGACGAGCTTTCCGCTATCGCCCATATCGCAGAGGCGCACGACCTCTATGTGATTACGGACGAGGTCTATGAGCACATCGTCTATGAGCCGATGGAGCATATCTACTTCTGCACGCTTCCTGGCATGGACAGGCGGACAATCATGTGCAGCTCGCTTTCCGAGACGTTCTCCATCACGGGCTGGCGCCTGGGCTATCTCTATGGACCGAAGGAGGTCGTGGATACGGCCAAGCGGGTGCACGAGCGCTTCTCGAACTCGTCTTCTGCCCCTCTCATGGAGGCAGCCGTTGCCGGCCTCATGTTCCCCGATACCTACTACGAGGCGCTCAAGGCCACATATACAGCAAAGCGCCGTCTCTTCTGCAGCGGGCTCGATGCTCTTGGCATCCCCTATATCCAGCCACAGGGCACCTTCTATGTGCTCTGCGACATCTCCGGCTTCTCCATGGGGTCAGACACCCGCTTCGCGCTCGAGTTTGCACGCAGGGTCGGCGTGGCAGGCGTTCCTGCCTCCTACTTCTTCCAGCATCCGGAGCGCCGCTATATCCGCTTCCACTTTGCACGAGAGGACCGCATCCTGAACGATGCCCTGGAGCGCATGGTGCCGGCAAAGCGCCTCCTCGACTAGGCGCTCTCCGCCGCTGAAAGCGGAAGTCTCGTGGAGCTTCTGGCCTTGCTACAGGCATCCTCTTTGTGGCAGGCAGCCTTTCCGCTATACTTCTTCATCGCGAGTGCATTCGATGGGTTCGGGCGACGCACTGTTCCGAACCTGGTCAGGGCCGGGAGGCAGCAGCCATAAGGAGCCTCGGGCGGGCGCCCGTTCCCATCGAATGCACTGCATGAGTGCCTCCAGGACTTCTGCCCTGCGAGGCATTCTCTGTATAAAGGGCTTCTGTAAGGAGAAGGTCAGTGCCGTTCATCAATGCGATTGCCGAGCTCATCCACGATCCGCGTACTGCCATCGCTGCCTGGATCGCAGCAGGTCCGCTCTATGCCTATGGCTTCATCTTCCTGATCGTCTTCATCGAGACGGGTGTCGTCTTCTTCCCGTTCCTGCCGGGAGACTCGCTTCTCTTTGCTGCCGGCTTCTTTGCCCATAACGGGGGCTTCAACATCTACCTGCTTCTGGCCTGTGCCTGGGCAGCCGCCATCCTCGGCGACCAGTGCAACTTCATGATTGGCCACTTCTTCGGACGCAAGATCGTCGCCTCCGGCAAGGTGAAGGCCATGACGCCGGAGAGGGTCAAGAAGACGGAGGACTTCCTCGACAAGTGGGGTCACCTCGCGATCTTCCTGGGCCGCTTCTTCCCGTTCATCCGCACGTTCGTGCCGTTCCTCGCTGGCATGGGCGGCATGCACTGGAGGAACTTCGTGATCTTCAATATCCTCGGCGGCGTCTGTTGGTCCACGCTCTTCACGCTTCTGGGCTATTTCTTCGGCGGCATCCCCGCCGTGCAGGAGCATTTCGAGCTTGTCATTGTCGGCATCATCCTCGTCTCTGTCATCCCGGCTGTCGTGGGAGCCTTGAAGGCGAAGTTCGGCAAGAAGAAGGCACCTGAAGCCGAGTAGGCTTCTGTGTCGTTTCTGAGACCTGCCCATGCGTGGGTGCTAGAGTAGTTGCTGCGTGTAGCGTACAGACGAAAAGTGCAGGGCAAAGCGTGCAGACCGAAGATTCGGCCTGCACGCTTTTTGTGTACGCGGAAAGGAATGGGAACATGCCGAGAAACAGGGTGCAGGGAATCATCTTCGGAGTGCTCATGAGCGTGACGATGGCATACGGGATGGAGGTCTACAACGTTGCCTGGAAGATGGGGATCCCGACCATGCCGGGAGGGTTCTCGAACATGACAAACGACATGTTCCTGGCAGCTCTCATCGAGGCTTCCTACATGTGGCTCTTCGTGTTCCTGTTCTCGAATCTCTGGGGCACCCGTGTGGGAGCAGGCCTTTCGGCCAGGCTTGTCGATCCCAGCCATGACAACGCATTTCTCTGCACGGTCGTGCGCTCTTCCTGCACCGTGCTCATCATGTGTCCGACCATGAGCCTCGTGGCATCCATCCTCTTCAATGTCATCCTCGGCGGCATGCCGGTCATGCAGCTTCCTGCCATCTTTGTCGGCACCCTCATCAAGAACTTCCCGATGGCGCTGCTGTGGAATCTCTTTGCAGCAGGCCCGATCTCGCGCCTTGTCTTTGAGAAGTGCTTCAGCCATGCAGGGGAGAAGCAGGAAGAGGCAGCTCATGAAGGAGCAGAGGTCTAAAGAGCCAGCAGTGGACAGCGCATGCCGATTCGGGATGCGCTTCCTGCATCTCAACAGGAATCATCCATTTATCGCTTCGGGACGCCTGCGTTCCGGAGCGTTTTTCGTTCTTGGTCAATCTGGCTGCGTCGATGAGTGCCTCTGCCTGTCTGCAGGCACGCTTCGTATCCTCTTTGCGTATGCCATGCCTGCGCATGATGCCAGCAAGCAAGCATATCTGCCTCTTATTTCTTGGGACTCAGCCTTCAGCGTGAGGCGCACGTTCTGGCATCGAAGAATATCGCAGCGCCGGGCAGGCAGATGCACCAGCGCTTCTTTTCCTGTGCAGATGCATTCCCGCCTCGTCCGAGCGTGCCCCCGGCAAGCTCTGGGCTTTTCGTAGCCAGTGCCTGCCCGCGTCGTATAATGCAGTTGAATCAATGAGTGGCCCTTTTGGCGTAAGTCCAGTTGATGAAGGGTCGCTCGCCTCTGCGGGCACGGCCCTGTGCTGTGGCAAATATCGCTCGTAGAGGAAGGAATCTATGGCACAGAAGAATGCATCTCAAGGCACGCAGCCAAAGCTGTGGACGAAGGATCTTGTCCTTATCATCCTCGTGAATCTCTGCGTCTTCACGAATCACATCATGAGCCTCTCGACGTTCCCGTTCTTCATCCAGAGCCTGGGCGGGACCGAGGCAATTGCCGGCATCTGTGCCGCGGTCTTCTCGTTCGTTGCTGTCATCATCCGTCCGTTCGTGGGCTGGTGGCTCGACAACGGCGTGAGGCGTGCTGCTCTTGTTATCGGCCTTCTGCTCCTGGGCCTTGCACCTCTGGGCTATGTGTTCGTGCCGACGCTCTCTCTGGCTATCGCTCTCCGTATGCTCCACGGCGTGGGACTTTCGTTCTCGAACTCCACGACCGCTACGGTCGCTTCTGACGTTATCTGCCGTCCGCGCTTTGCCGAAGGCATGGGCTACTTCGGGATGGCAACAGCTCTGGCATCAGCTATCGCACCTGCCCTCGGCCTCGAGCTCATGTATGGCTTCGGCTTCCAGGTGCTCTATGCCTCTGCGGCCGGCATAGCTTTTCTCGGTCTTATCCTCTTCATGTTCATCAAGGCATCCAGGGTCGATGTGCCGCACAAGAAGCTCGACCTCAGGACCATCATCAACAGGGACTCGCTTCCTGCCACGGTCACGATGCTCGTCTTCATGTTCACGTTCGGTGCCCTCGAGAACTTCGTCGCGCTTTTCGCATCGGAGAATGGCCTGCCTTCGGGCTCCATCTACTTCCTCGTGATGTCTGCGATGCTCCTGCTCGTCCGTGTGACCCTGGGCAAGCTCGTGGACGAGAAGGGCGAGGCCTTCTTCGTCTACAGCTGCAACGCTGCAATGCTTGTGGCCTTCCTGCTCTTGGCCTTCGTGCCGACGACACCCACATTCACCGTCTCTGCTATCCTGGCAGGCTATGCCTTCGGCGGCCTCGAGCCGAGCCTCCAGTCCATGGCTGTGCACACGGCAGATGATGCAAGCAGGGGCTCTGCGAACTCCACGTTCCTCTGCGGCTACGATATCGGCTACGGCCTGGGTGGCGGTGTCGCAGGCTCGCTCATCATGGCTGCCGGCTACACGACGATGTGGTCCGTGGTGTCTCTTGCCTGCGTCGTCTCCGTGCTCATCTACTTCTTCTGGGCACGTCACTCCGACACGTCCTTCACGAAGATCCTGAAGGCGCATAAGGGCTAGCTCCAGATATATATCCCGCTATGAGAAAGGCGGCAGGCACACACGTTGCCTGCCGCCTTGTTGCGTCTTGGAGCATGTTTTCTACTTCGCAGAGATCACGTAGAGCTCGTAGCCATGGGCATGGCGGGAGATGGAGTACTCGAAGGCCTTGCCGTCGTCGAGGAAGGCCGTCTGCTCCACCTCGAGCAAGGGGCTCGTCTTCGACTCATGGAGCTCTTCGACCTCGAGCTGGGTGGGGAGCACGGCACGCACGGTCCTGTGTGCGCTCGAGATCTTGAGACCGAGATCGTCCTCGATGAAGGAATAGATGCTTGTCTCGACCGCTGCGGTCTTGAGGTCGGGGATGACATCGATGGGCATATAGGTGTACTCGATAGCAAGCGGCATATCGTTTGCCGAGCGTACGCGCACGATGTGGTAGACGAAGCCATCCTTGTCCATATCGAGGGCATGGGCCACCTTGTCGGAAGGGCGCTCGACCGTGAACTGTAGCACCTTCGTCGAGACCTTCTCGCTTCTTGCCCTGTGTTCCGCCATGAACCCCGTCATCTGGTTCGAGTACTCGCCCATGAGGGCTTCGGGCACCTTCTCGCCGATCTTCTTCACGAAGGAGCCCGATCCTCGGCGCCTCGAGATATAGCCCATTGACTCGAGCTGGTCCATGGCCTTCTTGATCGTGATCTTGCTGACGCCGTATTTGTCGCACAGCTGCGCCGTGGAGGGAAGCTGGGAGTAGGGTGGATAGGCGCCGGACTCTATGCCTTCCACGATATCGTCTATGACCGCTTGGTATTTCAGCACGTTCCGCCTGCTCTCATATAGTAAGGACAGCTTCGCACATACCCGCGCTCTGCTCTATCCATACGGCTCCGCTCTCTCTACTCATGAATAGCAGAGTAGGAATCCTTTTGGATGCATGACACGGAAAAAGCGGGTCAGCTGCCGTTCGCCGTCAAAAACCTGCCGTTAGAAGACATAATAAGCGATAAATAGAACCTATCCCATAAATAACTAGACATGTCAGGTTGAGTATGCGAGTATATGTGCCAGCACAAAGACCTGAACGGAAGTTCAGGAACAGCATCGTGAAACAGAGGAGAGAGAGGAGAGAGATGGGTCAGATCAAGCTGCCGGATGACTTCTTCTTCGGCGCGGCCATGTCGGGCCCGCAGACGGAAGGGGGCTGGCAGTCCGGAGGCAAGCTCGAAAACCTCTGGGATACCTGGTCGAATCTCGACATTGCAGCCTTCCACAACCGCGTGGGATCCTATGCCGGCAACGACTTCGGCCAGCGCTACGAGGAGGACTTCGAGCTTCTGGCATCGCTCGGACTCACGTCGGTGAGGACCTCCATCCAGTGGAGCCGCCTTCTGGATCAGGATGGAAACATCAATCCTCAAGGCGAGGCGTTCTACCACAAGATCTTCGCGGCTGCGAAGAAGGCGGGCATCGAGGTGTTCGTGAACCTCTACCACTTCGATATGCCGACCTACCTCTTCCGCCGTGGCGGATGGGAGTCCAGAGAGGTCGTCGAGGCCTACGCAGACTACGCAGAGAAGGCATTCCGCACCTTTGGCAAGGAGATCCGCTACTGGTTCACGTTCAACGAGCCTATCGTCGAGCCGGAGCAGAGATACACCTCAGGCGAGTGGTTCCCGTTCATCCGCGACTATGGCCGTGCACGTGCGGTACAGTACAACATCTCTGTCGCGCATTGCCTCGCTGTACGGGCCTTCCACCGCGTCAAGGCAGAAGGGGACTTGCTTCCGGATGCAAGGATCGGCCTCATCAACTGCTTCACGCCGCCCTATACGAAGGAGAACCCGTCGGAAGCCGACCTCGAGGCCGTGCGCATGACGGACGGCGTCGCGAACCGCTGGTGGCTCGATCTCGTCGCCGAAGGGCACCTGCCTGAGGACGTGATCACCACGCTCGAGAGCCGTGGCATCAAGCTTCCGAAGCGTCCTGAGGATGAGCGCATCTTCGAGGACGGCAAGGTGGACTGGCTCGGCTTCAACTACTACCACCCTGAGCGTGTCCAGGCGCCGGCGCACGATACAGACGAGAACGGCATCCCTGTCTTCGCAGATCCGTATGTGTGGCCTGACGCCGAGATGAACAAGAGCCGTGGCTGGGAGATCTACCCCAAGGGCATCTACGACTTCGCGATGAACATCAAGAAGAACTATCCCGACCTCGAATGGTTCGTCTCGGAAAACGGCATCGGCATCGAGCGCGAGGACCTGAAGAAGGACGAGAACGGCGTCATCCAGGATGACTACCGCATCGACTTCGTGAGACGCCACCTCGAATGGATTGCCAAGGCGATCGACGAAGGAGCCAAGTGCCGCGGCTACCACTACTGGGCCGTCATCGACAACTGGTCCTGGAAGAATGCCTTCAAGAACCGCTATGGCTTCGTCGAAGTCGACCTTGAGGACAGCTACAAGCGCCGTCTCAAGAAGTCCGCTCAATGGCTGAAGCGCGTCGCTACGACGCATGAGATCGTCTAAGGGAGAGAGAAATGGCAGAAGAAGCAGAGGAGAAGACAGCGTTTCTCGACAAGTTCGCTGAAGTCTCCGCAAAGATCGGAAACCAGATCCATCTGAGGACGCTGCGCGACGCATTCGCCACCGTCATGCCGCTCTACATCCTGGCTGGCATCGCCGTCCTCATCAACAACGTTATCTTCCCGCTCATCTGGGCAAAGGGCTCGACGGAGCTTGCTGCTGTCCAGGTCTGGGGCAACGCCATCACGCTCGGCACGCTGAACTTCGCTGCTGTCATCCTGGCTGGTGTCCTTGGCTACTGCTTCGCGAAGAACAAGCGCTTCGACAACCCGATCGCCTGCGTCGTTGTCGGCATCTCCTCCTTCGTGATCATGATGCCGCAGGCGCTCATGGCAACGATCGGCAACTATCTTGTCGCGTCGAGCGCGACGGACAAGACTGCTGAGGCTGTGAAGATTGCCCTCACCGACCTCAACATCACGCTTCCTTCCGGCTATGCCCTTTCCGGCGCCCAGGTCACAGGTGCCTTCACGACATCCTTCACCGGCGCCAATGGCCTCTTCGGTGCCATCATCGTCGGCCTGCTTGCGACGACCATCTTCATCAAGCTCTCCCAGAACGACAAGCTCAAGGTGAACCTCGGCGAGGGCGTGCCGCCTGCGGTTGCTGACTCCTTCAATGTCATGTTCCCGATGCTTCTTACGCTCTCCTTCTGGGGCCTTGTTGCAGCTCTTCTCTCCGGCCTCTTCCAGACCGATCTTCTGACGCTTATCGCTACCGGCATCGCCGCTCCTCTCAAGGGTGTCATGAACGCCGGTCCTTGGGCTGTCATCATCATCTACACCTTCGCGAACCTCCTCTTCTGCCTCGGCATCCACCAGTCCACGATCTCCGGCGTCCTTGCAGAGCCGATCCTCACGATGCTCATCGTCGATAACATGGCAACGTTTGCTGCCGGCCAGCCGATTCCTGTGGACCACTACATGAACATGCAGATCGTGAACTCCTTCGCCCTCATCGGCGGCTCCGGCTGCACGCTCGCACTGCTTCTTGATACCTTCCTCTTCTCGAAGTCCAAGACCTCCAAGGAGGTTGCAAAGCTCGCAATCCTTCCGGGCCTCTTCAACATCAACGAGCCGGTCATCTACGGCTACCCGATCGTCTATAACCTCCCGCTGATCATCCCGTTCGTCCTCGTCCCCGATCTCTGCATCGGCCTCACCTATGGCCTCACCTGCGCGGGACTCATCAGCCCCTGCATCGCCCAGGTGCCCTGGACGACCCCGGCCGTCATCTCCGCCTTCCTGGCCACTGGCCTCGACTGGAGGGCAGCTGTCTGGCAGGTCATCGAGATTGTCGGTGCCATGGCTATCTACCTGCCGTTCATGAGGGTCTCCGAGCGTGCACAGGCCAAGGCTGCCGAGCTCGCAGGCGAGGCAGAGGAGTAAGCTCACTCCTTCCCCCATGCCTTGGGCCCGCTCACCCGGCGGGCCCCTTGGGGCAGCTTCTGGGGGAGATACGCTGAAAGCAAGAAGAGCCACGTGCAGCTGGCGGCGCGCGGAAAAAGCCGCCAGGCGCTCTTAGGGTGGAGCGCAGTCTTTTGAGGCACAGGGATAAGGAGTGCAATCATGAAGAAGATCCTTTTGGCATGCAACGCTGGCATGTCCACGAGCCTGCTCGTCCAGAAGATGCAGGCAGAGGCAAAAAAGCAGGGCCTCGACGTCGAGATCAAGGCAGACCCTTTGAACAAGGCGCTTGATTTGATCGATGACGCAGACATCCTGATGCTCGGGCCCCAGATCGCCTATGCAAAGAAGGACGCCGAGGACGTCGCAGCAGGCCGCATTCCCGTCACTGTCATCGCAATGGCAGACTACGGCCGCATGAACGCGAAGAAGATCCTCGCCGATGCAATGAAGCTCATGGGTGAGTAGCATGGCAGAAGAGACGACGACAGAGACTCCCGATATGGAAGAAGTCTGCTTCGAGATCATCGCTTCTGTGGGAACCGCGAAGTCGATGTATATCGATGCCATCTCCAAGGCCAAGGACGGCAAGTTCGACGAGGCCGAAGACCTCATGAAGCAGGGATCCGACGCCTTCCTCGAAGGCCACAATGTGCACCTGAAGCTCCTTGCGAATGATGTAGGCGGACGCTCGGTTCACTTCTCGATGCTTCTCATGCACGCCGAAGACCAGCTCATGGGCGCAGAGACGTTCCGTGTCCTCGCCGAGGACTTCATCGACGTCTACAAGAAGCTCGCGGCAAAGGCAGGCGCCGAGGCGTAAAGCCAAAAGACAATCTATAAGCCCCAAGAGCGGCGGATGGACCTTCCTCCTTTGGTCCATCCGCCTTTTCATGCCGTAGCCGCTGCTGGCTGCTTTCAGGCTCTTTTCTGCAGCATGCGTCGCGGAGGTGACCGTTTGTGCCGCAAGAGGCATCTCATCCGCTCCTTCGGCTATCTTGAGAATCAGAAAAAGAGAGGGCTGGATGCAACTGGCCCAGGGGAGGAAGGGCAGACTCTTGGATACAGAAGCAATACTCAAGAAGCTGACGCTCGAGGAGAAGTGCGCCCTGCTCGTGGGTGCCACCGCCTTCGGCACGCGCGAGATCAAGCATGCAGAGGTGCCGTCGCTCGTCTTCTCCGATGGCCCTCACGGCCTGAGGCGCCAGGCAGAAGGAGCGAACCACCTCGGCATCGGCGGCTCGCTTCCGGCGACCTGCTTCCCGACGGCAGTGACCTTGGCAGATACCTGGGACACAGGTCTTGTCGAGGAGGTCGGCGAGGCCTTGGGCGAGGAAGCTGCTGTCGAGGATGTGAACGTGCTTCTCGGACCGGGCATCTGCATCAAGAGGAGCCCTTTGGGCGGCCGCGACTTCGAGTACTACTCGGAGGACCCCTACCTTGCCGGCAAGATGGCTGCCGCCTATGTGCGCGGCGTCCAGTCCAAAGGCGTCGGCTCCTGCGTCAAGCACTTTGCTGCGAACAGCCAGGAGACCCGCCGCCAGGCATCCGACTCCATCCTCGACGAGAGGACGCTCCGCGAGATCTATCTTGCGGCCTTCGAGATCGTGGTCAAGGAGGCAGCGCCCAAGGCGGTCATGTCGAGCTACAACAGGGTCAACGGTGTCTACGCAAACGAGAACACGCACCTTCTTCAGGACATCCTCTACGGCGAGTGGGGCTACAAGGGTGCTGTCGTGACCGACTGGGGCGGCTCGAACGACCATGTTGCAGGCGTCGCCGCAGGATCGCACTTCGAGATGCCGGCACCGGGACTCGACTCCACCCGCGAGCTCATCGCAGCCGTGAAGGATGGCAAGATCTCCCAGGACCTGCTCGATCGGCGTGTCTCCGAAGCGCTCGAGCTCATCCTCTCGACGCATGACGCAACAGCAAACGCTGCCTCCTCCTTCGACGAGGAGGGACACCATGCGGTAGCAGGGCGTGCTGCAGCGGCGGGCATCGTCCTTCTCAAGAACGAGAAGGCAGGGGAGAAGCCGCTCCTGCCGCTTGCACCAAAGACGAAGGTTGCCCTCATCGGCGACTTTGCGAAGGAGCCCCGCTATCAGGGTGCCGGCTCCTCGCTCGTGAATCCGACGAAGCTTGAGACGCTCCTCGAATGCATCCAGGACTCCGGCCTCGACTTCGTGGGCTACGAGCCGGGCTTCGAGCGCTCGGGCGAAAAGAATGCCGAGCGTGCCCAGGCGGCAGTCGCTCTTGCTGAGAGGGCAGATGTCGTCCTGCTCTGCCTGGGACTTCCTGAGTCTGAAGAGTCCGAAGGCATGGACAGGACGAGCTTCGAGCTTCCGGCAAACCAGGTCGCGCTCGTGAAGCAGCTGAGCTCTGTGAACAGCAATATCTGCTGCCTTCTCTCCTCAGGCGGCGCGGTCGCGACCGACTGGGCAGACGAGGTGCCGGCCCTTCTCTATCTCGGTCTCGGCGGCCAGGCGGGGGCACGCGCTGCGCTCGAGGTGCTCACGGGTGCCCAGAACCCCTCCGGCAAGCTTGCAGAGACCTGGCCGAAGGCTCTCGCAGATACCCCCTGCGATGGCATCTTCCCGTCTGACGATGCCGATGCACAGTACCGCGAAGGCATCTATGTGGGATACCGCTACTACGAGACGGCGAAGGTCCCTGTAGCGTTCCCGTTCGGCTATGGCCTCTCCTATACGACATTTGCCTACAGCAATCTTTCTGTCCATGTGAAGCAGTCCGACGTGAAGGCAGGAAAGCTCCCCACCGCAACGGTCACGTTCGATCTCAAGAACACGGGCACCCGTGCTGGCGCCGAGGTGGCCGAGGTCTATATATCAAAGCCCAAGGCACGCATCTTCCGTCCCGCCGAGGAGCTCAAGGGATTTGCGAAGGTCGCGCTTGAGCCGGGCGAGAAGAAGACCGTGACCATCGAGCTCGACGAGCGCGCCTTCCGCTACTTCAATGTGGCGACGGGTGCCTGGGAAGTCGAAGGCGGCAACTATGAGGTCAAGGTCGGCGGATCGAGCGAGCACCAGGCCTTGAAGGCAGCCGTGCTCCTGGCTGATACGCATGCCCCCGATCCCTACATGGGAAGAAACATCCCCGAGTACCGTACGGGTGCTGTGCACGGCATTGCGAAGGAGGAGTTCGAGGAGCTCCTCGGCAGGAGGCTTCCTGAGCTGCGCGTGACGCTCGACAGGAACACCTGCTTCCGCGACCTCAACCACGGCAGGAGCCCGATCTTCTGGATCGTCTGGCTCGTGCTCCAGCATCTCGTGAAGAAGGGCGCCAAGGAAGGACGTCCGAACCTGAATGTCCTCTTCATCTACAACATGCCGCTTCGCGCCCTTGCGAAGAACGCCGGACAGTTCGTGTCGATGGGTCTTGTCGATGCGCTTGTCCGCGAGATCCAGGGCTGGGGACTCTGCGGCCTTGTGCCTGCAGCGATCGTCCAGATCTTTGCAGGAGACTTCTTCCTGCTCGTCTGGTTCCTCTGGTTCTTCGTGCCGCTTGCCTACGAGCTCATCAAGAATCTCGTGCTCAACGCACGGGGCGAGAAGCTCCTCGCAGCGCAGGACCGCAACTGATATAGGCAGCCACCTCGAGAGAAGGGATTCGTTTCATGAGCTTCAAGACGTGGACCCAGGAGCATGAGACGCTCTGGGAATTCATCAAGTTCCAGGTGCTGAGCAACATCTCCACGGCAACGCGCTTCATCTGCACCTGGATCGGCACGGCGCTCTTCATCAATGCGATGCAGCTGACGAGCCCGTTCTCGTTCCTCATCTTCGACTACACGACGCCGGGCTCCCATGGCCTGGGCGGGTTCATCACCTTCCTGATCGCTGAGGTGCTGGCACAGGTCGTGAACTTCTTCGTCCAGATGAAGTGGGTCTTCAAGTCGACGGCTGACTTCTCGAAGTCCGCACCGAAGTATGCGGTCCTCGCTGTCGTCATCGTCGTCGTGAACCTAATCCTGCCGGGCCATGTCACGGCTTTCTGCGAGAGTACGTGGGGCATGGGCGCCGAGCTTGCCGGCACCGTCGCTTCTGTCGTCAACACTCTCCTCGCCGTCATCGTAAGCTTCCCGCTCCTCAAGTTCTGGATCGCTCCGGACAAATAGGGCTTCCTGGTATCTCCCCATACCTCCCCTTTGGGCCCTTCTGCGGCATTGCTGCAGGAGGGCCTCCACCTTTATAGGGAAGGCCTATATCTAAGTAATAAGCACTTAGATATAATGCGCTAAGAAAACTTAGAAAAACTGAGATTATATGTATAAAACTATCTCAGCCGGCAATATATATAAGCGAAACCCGAGGAGGTCCAGAAGGGCCTCCGGAACACTTGAAGGAGTGGTAACGATGGCAGGAATGGTTCCCTATAGCGACTACGAGAAGGCTCTCCGCAGGGCATGGCCGTTCGGCGCGATCGATGACTTCTTCGCGCCTGTGCTCTCGGTGGATGCGTCCGACGCATTCCCGATGGACGTCGAGGATGCAGGCGACCACTACGCGGTGACGGCCCATCTTCCGGGCGTTGCGAAGGATGAGGTCGACGTCGAGCTCAACGAGGGCAGGCTCTCCATCTCCGTGGACCACAGGGAGTCCGACGAGGACAAGGGCAAGAACTACCTGCAGAAGGAGACCTCGGAGTGGCAGGCAAGCCGTGGCGTGTATCTGAAGGATGCCGCCAACGAGGGCATCACGGCAAAGCTTGCTGACGGCGTGCTCACCGTCAACGTCCCCAAGATCGCAGAGCAGAAGACGAATGCGACCAAGGTCGAGATCCAGTAGCCTCACGCATGAGACTGCACGGAGGGACAGCGTCTCAGGGCGCTGCCCCTCTTTTTGTTTTCACGCCTTCTATGGGAGAATGACGGCATCCACACGAGCACGGAGGGACCATGGATATCTGCCAGATCGTCTCCTGGTTCGGACTCTTCAGCGTCCTGGGCTGGGTCTATGAATGTACCTATTGCGCCATCAAGAACAGGAAGTGGGACAACCGGGGCTTCCTCTTCGGACCGGTCTGCCCAATCTATGGGTTCGGCGCTTCCTTCGTGATCATAGCGGCGTCAGTCCTGCCGAAAGGATCTCAGGATACGGTGTGGTGGCAGGTCTTTCTGGCCTCGGCAGCAGGAAGCGCCGTCCTCGAGTACTCGACATCCTGGGTCCTGGAGAAGTTCTTCCATGCCCGCTGGTGGGACTACAGCAACATTCCCTTGAATCTCAACGGCAGAATCTGCCTCCCCTTCGCGCTCTGCTTCGGTGCCGTAGGCTGCCTTCTCTATTGCTTCGTCTTTCCTTTCGTCTCCGCCTCGGCACCCTCCCTACCCCAGTATGCTTGGGAGCTCATTGCCCTTGCCACAGCAGGCCTCATGTCGGCAGACCTGGCACTCACCCTCTCTGCCCTCACCGACCTCACGAAGCGTGTCGAGCGGGGACGTGACGACTTCGACGCCGTGATGGAGACGGCTGTCGACGATCTTGCCTCCGGCAGGCGTCCTCTCGAGCATGACCTGGAGGCTGCCGCAAAGCATACGGCTCAAGAGCTCTCCTCGATGCAGAAGCGGGCACTCAGAAACATACGCACCTATACGGAGGAGCACCGCGAAGCAAGCGCCGAGCGCCTCCGCCATGCCCTCGAGAAGGCAGAGGAGCAGAAAAGGAAGCGCTGACGGCGCATCTTCTGCCCCGTTCAGACGCCCGCTCTGTCACGTGAGGATGCCAAAGCTTTCTCCGCCGCCCTGCTCCTGCCAGACTGGAGTGACCGAACAATCCAGCAGACAAGGAGCTGCCATGGGAAAGAGCAAAGAGGTCTGCAGCTGCAAGCATGTCACGAAGGACGAGATCCGGGAAGCCGTGCATGAGGGAGCCACGACCTTCAAGGACGTGAAGCGTGCGACAGGCGCCGGCTCAAAATGCGGCAAATGCCGCAAGAAGGTAGAGAAGATCATCGAAGACGAGCTCAAGGAGATGGAGAAGGAAGCCGAGAAGAGGGCAGCTGCCACGCTCGAGGAAGATGCGTCTGCGTCTCGGGACGATCAGGCAGCACCCGAAACTGCACCAGCCGAGGAAGCGTCCTCCTTCCCCGAAGAGCTTTCCGAGCGTGCCGTGCCGGCTCCCCAGCAGGAACTCAAGGTCGGCGGCATCTACCGCCATTTCAAGGGCGACTACTATCTCGTCGAGGAAACAGCGACAGGCTCCGAAGACGGCAAGCAGTACGTGATCTACCGCAAGCTCTACGGCGATGGGGCCCTCTGGATCCGCCCTCAGGAGATGTTCCTGTCTCCCGTCGACCGCACGCGCTATCCCGATGCCACGCAGAAGGAGCGCTTCTGCCTCATGGACGTCGCGAGCGTACGCAGCGAGTAGCAGCAGAGAGCAGCACAAAGAAGCAGGGCAGCCATCCGGCTGCCCTGCTTCATGTTCTCTCGGATCTCTTCTACCTCAGCGACTTGCCGAGCTCATAGGCATCCTTCAGAGCCGGGCTCTGCGCGATACCGCCCAGCTTCTCGAGACTCGGTGCCGTGATGATGCCCATGTTCTTCCAGTTCAGATAGTTGCACATCTGGCGGTACTGGCTCACGGCTGCATCGAAGACATGGTCGGAATCTGCATCGAGCAGAAGCGCCACCCGGTTGAATGCAAAGCCATTCATGCCCTTTGCATAGAAGCGGTCGATCACAGCCTTCAGCTGCGACGTGATATCGAACCAGTAGATCGGAGATGCAAAGACCACCATATCGACGGTATCGAGCGCCTTGAGTATTGGCTGCATATCGTCACGCTGGACGCACTTGCCCTCATGCGAGCGGCAGTACTGGCAGCCCTGGCAGCCCGCGATATGCTTCTTCGCGACATTCACGAACAGGATCTCGTTGCCGACCTCTTCGGCTCCGTGCGCAAAGGCTTCTGCGAGCTTGCGCGTATTGCCCTGCTCCCGCGGGCTTCCATTGATAACGAGTATCCTCATCGGCTGCGTCCTCACTCCCGGAAGGGCCACAACCCCGCTCTCCCGCTTCGTACAGATGTTTCACCCCATCCTACCAGATACTTGGTGCAAGATGAAATTTCTCCGTGAGCCGCAGGAACGAGGCGCCCAAACGGAGGGACGCCGGCTGTCTCAAGGGAGCAGAGCCTGCATCTTCTGCCTCAGGCGCACTCGAGGCAGAAGCCATGGCCGACTGCGACAAAGCGCGGCGAGAGAGCCGAAAGCGTCTGCTGGAGCCTGCCGCGCTTCTCAGCATGGGACACACGCTCTGCATCGATAGCGAAAACCTCGTCTGCCCAGGATGCCATCATGGTCTGGCCTACGCCGTTCCCATACCTCAGAAAGGATCCCACCTGCATAGTCCAGCCCGGAAGCCCGCGGGCTGCAAGATGTCCGCAGATGACCTTCATATCATGGAAGGCCTCGTAGAGGGCGAAGACGCCGCCTGCCTCGTCTGTCTCCATATGGCTCACGAAGACATAGTCGAACGCTTCCGGAAGAGCGGCTCTCGCGATATGGACGAATATCTCCTCTTCATGTTCGAGACCTCCGCACCTACAGGCAGGAACTTCTCTGCCTCCATCGTGCAGGAGCAGCCCATCTTCTGCTCGGCGAGCTCAAGGAGGCCTTCGGCGTGGAGCGTGCCGCCAAGACGAAGACCCGCGTCTCCAATACGCGCTTGCCTACCATGTGGGAGGCATCTATGCAGACCTCTTAATATGGTTTGGCAGCGATATGGAAGAAATACCAGAGCAGATGCGCGATGTCGCCCATGCGGTGAGGCCACGTGGCGCCTTCACGCTTCCCAGCTTCTGAGCGCCCTGTCCTCTAGCGGTCCCCATCTGCCTGCTCTTCCCGCCATGCTTTTGCATAGACACAGAAGCGCTCCTTCGTGCGCGAGAAATGCTCGTCGAAGAGAAGGCAGACGGCCGAGGTATCGGGAAGCTCCCTTGCCACGAGCCCCTCATCGAACCTTGTCATGAATCCATGCAGCACTGCCTTCCCCTCCCCGAGCTCGACTGCGACCATCGTGTCCTCGATCGGCGGCCGGTCGCGTTCCGGCGTACGCATATCGACAATCACGGGAAGCGAAGCAGGGTCTTTTCCAGGAGCGCTGAACTCCATCAGGGGGTAGCGGCAGAGCTCGAGGGCCTCGATGCCGGGCCGCGCCACGCCGATGCCGAGGTCGAGCGAGCCGTCCTGGATCCTGTCAGCAATGGCTCCTGACTGCATCGTATGGAAGTGGCAGCGGATGGCGGGATAGCGCTGTCTGAATCCGCGGAAGAGCTCGACGACGAGAGCAGGATCGATGTAGGTCATGATCCCCACTTCGAGCGTACCAGCTGTGCCATCCCGCCAGGACTCCATGTTCTGGCGCATGAGGACATAGCGGTCCCACACCGCCTCTGCCTCCTGCCTGAAGAACCTGCCATCTTCCGTCAGCGCTATATAGCGGCCACGGACAAAGAGCACGACCCCAAGCCCCTCTTCCAGAAGCTGCATCTGCTTTGTCACAGCCGTCTGCGAGACGAAGAGCTCCTTCGCTGCTCCTGTCATGCTTCCGCACCGTGCAACAGCGAGAAACATCTCGATCTGCCGCAGGCTCACATCACCCACGCTTGCCATAGCATCTCTTCTCTGTCTGCATATCAATAACTTCTAGTTATTGATTATAGAGCTAACGATATTTGTAACTCATCATATGGCCTCATAAACTCAAAGACGAAGACAGAGAGAAAGGATGCGCATGACAGAGAACGTACGCAAAGAGATCAGCCGCTGGACCATCTATCTTGCTACAAACCAGCTTCTGGCACTCGGCATCATCCTGAACACAAGGACAGGACTCGGCGTTGCCGCCTTCTCCTCCGTATTCTATGCAATGGCAAAGATTGCAGGGCTCACGCTTGGCACCTGCTCGATGATGCTCTACGTCGTGCTGATTGCCATCCAGATCTTCCTCTTGAAGAAGGTCACGCTCCAGATTGTCTGCGAGATTCCGTTCTCGCTTCTCTTCAGCCTGCTTACCGACTTCTACGACGCAATCGTCCCTCAGCTCACGCTCACGATGCCTGAAGCCTACCTCCTTCTCGCAGTCGCACTCCTCTGCTCGACGCTCGGCGTCTACTTCTCCGTGAACTGCGAGATTGTCGTGACGCCGACCGATGCTATCGTCCGCACGATCTCCGATGTCTTCCCGATCAAGTTCGCCCTTGCAAAGAACGGCTTCGATCTCTCGATGATCCTGATCTCGGTCGCGCTCTGCCTTGCGCTTGGCAGGCCCTTCTACGGCGTCGGTCCAGGCACGCTCATCTCCGTCCTTGCAATGGGCCGCATCATCGCCCTCTGGGCACATCTCTTCCAGCCGAAGATGGATGTCTTCAGAAGGAATGCTGCACCCCAGGCTGCCTAGATGCCTCTATAAGAATCGTGCTGAGCAAGAACAGCCGCCCCTTTCGGAGCGGCTGTTCACGTTTCTGCTGCGCTTTCTGGGCTCAGACAAGCCCGAGACGGACAAAGGCATTCCAGAGCCCGTCTTCGTTCACATCGTCGGTCACGAAGTCGGCTGCTGCCTTCGCTTCAGGTCCGCCATTTCCCATGCAGACGCTCGTGCCGGCCAGCTCGAACATCGGGATGTCGACCTTTGCATCGCCGAAAGCGATGGCATCTTCTGCAGAGGCTCCGAGATGGTCGAGAAGCACCTGCATTGCATGGGCCTTCGTGATGTCCTTGACGCCGAGGTCGCCAAAGAGCGCCGTCTCGCCTGCCCCTCCCCAGGTGCCTGCCTTGAGGTCAGGAAACTCCTCAACAGAATCCAGATGGTCCTGGTAGCTCGAGAGGATGAAGGAGACCTTGTTCACGTCGTCGCGGACGAGCTCTCCCCCATACACCATCCCGTGCATTGCATCGTCGGTCTCGAGCTCATCTGCACCAGCCATGCCCTTCCTGCCAGCATAGAGGCGAAGGACCGGACGGGCTGCCTCACGGAAGTTCCTGCTCGCGAAGAGGCCGTTGTTCGTCTCGAGGTAGAACTCGAGGCCTCTCCCCTCGAGCCATGAGACGATATGGCGGCACTGGTCGAGCGTGATGAGCTGGTGCATCACGACCTCGCCTGCATCTTCGACGTAGGCGCCATTGCCGCCGATCATCCCATCGAAGCCAATCTCGATGAGTTCGGGAGGATTCTCTGCCTTCGAGCGGCCCGTGCACATATAGACGCGGTTGCCCTTTGCACGGGCCGCCTTGATGGCGCGTTTCGCAGATGCGGGAATCCTGTTCTCGTAGTCGGTTATCGTGCCATCGACGTCCAGAAAGACGACCTTGCCCGAAGACATGTCTCCTCCGAATTCCCTCTAGCCGAGATCTGCGCCGTTTGTGGCGATGACCTTCTTGTACCAGCCAAAGCTCTTCTTGCGGTAGCGCTTAAGGGTTCCTCTGCCCTCGTCGTCGCGGTCCACGTAGATGAAGCCATAGCGCTTCGACATCTGCCCGGAGCCGGCGCTCACCAGATCGATCGGCCCCCAGGTGGTATATCCCAGGACCGGCACGCCGTCCTCTTCGATCGTGTCGCGCAGCACCTGGATGTGCTGGCGGAGATAGTCGATGCGGTAGTCATCCTCGACCGTATAGGAGCCCTTGCCGTCAGGCACGAGCTCATCCTTGGCGCCAAGGCCATTCTCGACGACGAAGAGCGGCTTCTGGTAGCGGTCATAGAGCTCGTTCATCGTGATGCGGAAGCCCAGAGGATCGATGGCCCAGCCCCACTGCGACTTCTCGAGGTAGGGATTCATGGCGCCAGCAAAGGCATTGCCCTGCGTGCGCGGTGCATCGGTCGTAGGAGCTGCCGAGCAGCGGGTCGAATAGTAGGAGAAGCTCACGAAATCGACCGTGTTCTCGGCGAGGATCTTCTTGTCTTCAGGGGTCATGCCGAGGTCGATGCCCTTGCGCTCGAGCATGAGCTTCACCCATGCAGGATAGGCGCCACGTGCCTGCACATCAATCAGCGACAGCTCATGCTGCGTGTCGAGCTGGGCTGCACGCACATCCTCCGGACGGCAGCTATAAGGATAGTAGGCACCAGCCGCCAGCATGCAGCCGACCTTGTTCCTGGGGTCGATCTCGTGGGCGATCTTCGTCGCCCAGGCAGAGGCGACAAGCTCGTGGTGCACGGCCTTCCACTCGACCGCTTCCTTGTCTTCCCCTTCCTCGAAGACGATGCCTGCACCCATCCAGGGCAGGTGGAAGATCATGTTGATCTCGTTGAACGTGAGCCAGTAGTGCACAAGGCCCTTGTAGCGCGTGAAGAGCGCCGTCACGAGATTCTTGTAGAAGCCGATGAGCTTGCGCGACCTCCAGCCACCATAGGCCTCGATCAGATGCATCGGGCAGTCGAAGTGCGTGATTGTCACGAGCGGCTCTATGCCATGCTCCTGGCAGCAGCGGAAGAGATCCTCATAGAACGCAAGGCCTTCCTCGTTCGGCTGCTCTTCATCCCCCTCAGGGAAGATCCTCGACCAGGCAATGGAGCAGCGGTACGTCTTGAAGCCCATCTCGGCGAAGAGGGCGATATCGTCGCGGTACGTATGGTACATGTCGATGCCGGTCTGTGCCGGATAGTAGTGGTCGGCATCGAAGCCATACATCTTCATCTCTCCGGAAACGACCTTGAAGCGGTCGGGGCCTGCCGGCGCCACATCGACGTTCGCAAGACCGCGTCCTCCCTCGTTCCAGCCACCCTCGCACTGGTTTGCTGCGGTCGCTCCGCCCCAGAGGAACCCTTCAGGAAATCCCATAGCACGCCTTCCCTTCTGACTGGCACATGTCGAAGCATGCGCATCTTCACCACCTCCAGTATGTGCGATGTATCGGAACCTTCTGCATCTGATTCCGCCATCTGGCATCTCTTTTCGCTGGAAGCTCCCTGTCCAGATGCTCAGATGACACGTTCTGACACTTTCCATGCGATGGCAGAAGACAAGAGGCAGGCTGCGCACTATCGGGAATGGGCTGGCCATTGGGAGAGCTCAGAGATACCTTGCCAGAGCCTCGTGCTACAGTGGTCAGCATTGCATGCATAGGAAAGGAACCATCATGGGTGCAGGCATCGCAGTCATCGTCCTCGGCGTCATCATTGCCATCTGGCAGAGCTCGAAGCGGAAGAATGCCGAGGGCAAGATCGAGACGAAGCCAGAAGAGGAGGCCTGGCTCTCCCAGCAGGCACGCAAGGTGGTCGATGGGTACCGCGAGGAGAAGGCAACTGCAGAGGCGGAAGAGGCAGCAGCCGAAGCGGAGGACGAGGACTAGCCCTCTTTCATGGGATCTTCTGTATCTTCGAGCGGAGCTTCTGCCTGAGAGGCAGCTGCCAGCTCTGAAGGCTCTTCAGCGATGCACTCGACTTCAGAGGCGTCCTGCGCCGCATCTTCAGCGTCTGCGTATGCATCTTCGCCGAGCGTGAGTGTGGCAAGCGTCTCCTCAACGGTACGTATGCACTCGTCGGTGTGCTTCATTACGTCCTTGCTCCAGAAGTGGATGATATGCCAGCCGCTCTCCGTGAGCTCGGCATCCACTTCCTGGTCGCGCTCCATGTTGCGCTTGATCTTCGGCAGCCAGTAATCTGGATGGTTCGAGTGCTTGAGCTGCTCCTCGAGGCTCTCATACTTCTTGCTCTCAAGCCCTCCGTAGAATCCCTTCCCATGGAAGAACTCCGAGTCCACGAAGATGCAGAGCCGGTATTTCGTCATAACGATATCAGGCGAGCCAGGAAGCTTCCGGAAGTTCTTGCGGTAGCGATAGCCCCTGTGCCAGAGCTCCTTCCTGAGCAGGACCTCTGGCTTCGTATCCTTCCCATGGATCTTGGACATGATCTTGCTCCGCACCTCAGGAGAGACCGTATCTGCCACAGATGCTCCCCTCGACGCGTGCAGGACACAGACCCAAAGCCTCAGGGCACGATTATAGCCAAGCCCCGTTGCCTGTCAGATCCTGGGCTCTAGCTCAGATAGAGGAGCTCCAGGAGCTTCGTGCCTGTCTGCGTCCTGAAGATATGGCGCTTCGCCTGCTCGGCTGCATGCCTTCTCGCTTCTGCATTGTCTGGTGCATCCTCGTAGATGTTCACGAGGAAGTCTGCCTCGACGAGGATCTGGTAGTCTGCACCCTCGATATTCGCATACGTATGGTGATGGGCGATGAGCCAGCAGATGCGCTCAATGGCCTCAGGTGCATATTCTGCCTTCTCGAGAAGCGGTCGTGCTACGCCAGGCCCCAGCTCCTCCTGGTGCTTGCCGCCCGCATTTCCATAGATCCGCTCCGACTCATGGATGCCGGCATCATGCACGATAGCAGCAGCCTCGACGATGTAGCGGGTCCTCTCGTCCACACCTTCCGCCTCTGCGATATCGCGTGCGAACGTACGGACCTTCGCGAAATGATGGATGCGCTTGGAATCGCCCTTGTCGTATTCTGCCATCGCAAGCTCGAGAGCTGCATGGCTCTTGGGTCCGAGTGCTTCCATATCTTCTGAAGACATATTGTCTCAGCCTTTCTGCCTGGGTTCTGGGAATCAGTCGAAGTCAGCCCTGCGCCGGAGCTTCTTGACCTGGCTTCTGCGTGCCTTTGCATCGAGCCTGCGTGCAATCGAAGCCTTTGTCGGCTTGGTCTTCTTGCGCTTCTTCGGCCTGCGCGCACGACGGACGAGCTCCTCATGTATCTTCTCGAGGCAGCGCTCCCTGTTCTGGAGCTGGCTTCTCGACTCGCGGCTCACGACTGTGATGCCGGTCGGGACATGGATCATGCGCACGGCTGAGTCTGCCGTGTTCACGCCCTGACCGCCGGGGCCCGTGGCATGGAACGCCTCAGCATGGCACTGGCGGGCAAGCTCCTTGTCCGGAAGGCGTGCAAAGCGCACATATTCCTCATGGCTCAGATGTCCTTCCATGCTCATGCTCCGCCCCTCTCCCTCCGCCACAGCAGCGTTCTGGATGATACCCGCATGTACCTCCATGCCGCCGAAAACAGAAAGAACGTCGCTTTTCTGCAACATGTCTGCCGGCGACAGGGGCACGTCGGAAACGGACACATTCAGACGTCAGACAAGTGCTGAGGGAGCCGCACCAAGGTGCAGCTCCCTCATTTCCTAGAAGTCGGTATCCGGCCAGACGAAGTCGAAAGATCCCGCCTCTCCCCCGTCGATCAGGAGGTTCTGTCCTGTCATGAACCGGTTCGTGACTGCGACGAAGTAGATCCATTCCGCTATCTCTTGAGGGGTTGCCCAGCGCTTCAGGGGCGTGAGCTCCATGATGCGCGACCACAGCGTCTCGTCTTCCATCACAGGGAGATTGAGATCGGTCAGCACTCCTCCCGGGTCGATGCTGTTGCAGGTGGCCTGGGGCGCCACCCGCTGCGCCAGGTTCTTTGCATAGGCAAGGACGCCGCCCTTCGAGGCAGCATAGGCAGGAAACTCGGCACCCGTGTGTCCGCTCGAGGAGCCGACCAGCACGATCGCCTCGAGCTGCGGTGCTGCCTTCCTGTCCTTGAAGGCATAGGTCTCGCAGACATTGAGCGTGCCCTTGAGGTTCACGTCGATATCATCTTCGCTCGCCTGCACGCCGGCATTGCTCACGATCACATTGGGGGCAAGGCCCTTGGGCAGAAGATCGCGTCTTCTGACATCTGCGATGAGATGCGTGTAGCAGGGATGCTCGATCGTGGCAGGAGCGATATCGAGGCCACAGACCTCATGTCCCCGCTCGAGGAAGAGCTCGGCTGCTGCCCGTCCGATGCCCGAGGAGGTGCCGGTGATCAGCACCTTGAGCGAGCGTCCACCATGATCGAGGGGGAGGCTCCTTCTCTCAGGCATGCTGGGCCTCCAGCGTCTGGCGCACTTCGGGATGGAGCGCAAGATACTCTTCTCCCACACCGTCACGTTCCCAGCCCTTTACGACACGGAAGCCTACAGGCGAGAGGAACACCTCGCAGAGGAGCTCCATCACGGCACCGGTGAGCGAGCAGGCAATGACCTGTGTCCAGGTCCACCCGAAGAAGTTGTGGCTCACGATAGCGGCAAAGACGAAGTTGTCCACGAACTGGCCGATCAGGGTGCTGACATAGGAACGGATAGCGAAGCTCGCGAAGTTGTTCTTCCTGAGCTTCCTGCCGATGCTGACATTCAGGAACGAGTTTGCGATCGACGAGCAGACCATAGCGCAGGACGAGCCGAAGACCACATACCAGCTGCCAGCAAATGTCGCATTGAGCGCTGCGTTCACCTCGAGCGAACCGTAGCTGTAATAGGCACCCCACATGCCCGGCGTCAGGCTCATGAGCCAGAACAGGATGGATACCGCAAGATTCACGAGGAGCGCCAGGATGCTGACCGTCACAGAAGCCTTGGCGCCGAAGCGCTTGCAGATCATGTCCATGCAGAGGAAGCTCACCCAGCTCACGCAGAAGCCGCAGTCGAGCGCGAGGTACGGCAGCGAGATGAGCTCCTTGTTCGCAAGCAGGTTCATTACAACGACAGCGACCGTGAAGAGCGCAACCGTCGGGCTCGGAATGGAACGGAGCAGGACGCGGCAATCTTGAAGCGTTTTCTTGAGCATGAGATATCTCCCGGTTTTGGATTGGCAAGCAGGTTTCTACCTGGGACTGCTTGGAGGGCCGCTCTCGGCCGCAGAACATGGTAGCAAAGAGGGCTCTCTATCACACGGAACTCCAGAAAAAGGCCTGAAAGAGAATTGCCTGCACCAGAGCCTGAGCCTTCCGGCATCATCAGACAGAATGCAGGCTCGTATAGAATGGATGCGTCCACAACGCAAGAGAAAGGTTGAGCATGGATACAGAAGAGAAGATCGAAACGGCAGAGAACGTGCAGGCCGAAGCGGCTCCTGAGGACGCTGCTCCTGAGAAGACGGCAGAGGCCCCTTCGATCGAGCCCTTTGCCGAGGAGATCTCGTTCGATACATTTGCCGCATCCGATATGCGTGTCTGCAAGGTGCTTGCCTGCGAGGCCGTGAAGAAGAGCAAGAAGCTCCTGAGGTTCACGCTCGATGATGGATCCGGCACCGAGAGGCAGATCCTTTCCGGCATCCACGCCTACTACGAGCCAGAAGAGCTCGTCGGCAAGACCGTTGTCGCAATCGTGAACATCCCGCCGAGGAAGATGATGGGTCTCGACTCCTGCGGCATGCTGCTTTCTGCCGTCCATGAGGAGGATGGCTCCGAGCGCCTCTCCCTTCTCATGCTCGATGACAAGATCCCTGCGGGCGCAAAGCTCTGCTAGTTCCCAAGCTGGAGAAGCGCAATGAGACGTTTCCGCCATCTTTTGGGAGCCATGCTCTCCTGCATCCTTGCCCTCCTTCTGGCTCTGGGTACCTGGGCCTGCAGCACGCCAACTGCTGCACCCCAGGATGCTCAGGCCACCTCTTCAGCAGGCACGGTCCAGGTCGAGCATGGCTCTTCCTATACAAGCAAGGAGGAGGTTGCTGCCTACCTCCACGAGTACGGAGAGCTGCCGCCGAACTTCATCTCGAAGACAAAGGCGAAGAGGGCAGGCTGGGTTCCCTCGGAAGGAAATCTCGACGAGGTCTGCCCGGGCATGAGCATAGGTGGCTCTGTCTTCTACAACGACGACGGAAAGCTGCCAGACGCCGAGGGCAGGACCTGGCATGAATGCGATATCGACTACGATGGAGGCATGCGGGGGCCTGAGCGCATCGTCTGGTCGACCGACGGCCTCATCTACTACACGCCCGACCACTACGAGACCTTCGAGCAGCTCTACTGAGGAAGACCGATGAAGATCCGGATTTCAGAGGCAGACACGCTTGCCCCAGACGACGTCTGGGACCTTCTGTCTGAGAGCTTCGGCTTCCCCTCCTGGTTCGGCCGCAACTTTGCAGCGCTTTCTGACCTCCTCGAAGATGTGGCAGTTCCAGCCGAGCTCGAGATCGTCCTGGACAGCCAGGATGAAGACCTCGCCCGGCACCGTTTCTTTGCAGCGCTTGCCCAGGTTGCCTCGCGTGCTGCCGAGGAGAATCCGACCCTCCAGGTAGCGATATATACGGTCTGAGAGGAGTTTCTGCCATGATCGAAAAGCACGACATGTGGTATGCGCCGCACGAAGGCACAAGGACGCTCCACATCTGGCTTCCTGATGACTACTACGCAGACGGAAACGAGGAGCGCTATCCCGTCACATATTTCTTCGACGGGCAGAACCTCTTCTCTGACAATGAGGCAACCTACGGCACGAGCTGGGGCCTGGCAGATTTCCTCCGCAGCTGGGAGAAGCCGATGATTGTGGTCGGTCTCGAGTGCAGCCATGTCGGAAACGAGCGCCTCGACGAATACTGTCCCTGGAGCCTGAAGATCATGGACTTCGATGTCCATGGCATCGGCGAGAAGACGTTCCAGTGGATCATGAACGACATAAAGCCCTGGGTCGATGCGACCTATCGTACCTGGCCGCACCGCGAAGCGACTGCCATCGCAGGATCCAGCATGGGCGGCATCATGAGCGTCTACGGCGTCCTTGCCCACAACGATGTCTTCAGCAAGGCAGGCTGCATCTCTTCGGGCTGCCATTTCATGAACCGCTTCTTCGTGCCTCTTGCCAACATCTCAGACATCTCTTCTGATACACGGGCCTACTTCGCCTGGGCAGAGGGAGAGTCCGGCAAGATCTGGGGAGAGGATCTCCTCGAAGATTCGGATGAAGCCGCAGCCACGCAGGAGCTTGCCACAATCCTTCGCAATGAGGGAGCGGCAACCTCGCTCTGGTGCATTCCGGGAGGGCAGCACAACGAGGCAAGCTGGGCGACGCAGAACAGGCGCTGCTTCGATTTCCTGTGGTGTGCCCGCGAGGATGGACCAGACGAAGCCTGAGCAAGAACCTCAGACAGTCTATGCAGGAGGGAGCCAGGATGTTCAGCCCGTTTCGTGACGAGCAGGGGCATGAGAAGGCCCTGAGCGATGTGGCATGGGGAGACCTTGCCCAGCTCCAGGAGCTCGAGGAAGGCTTTGCCCTCGAGTTCAAGCAGACATTCGGCCCTTCAGTGCGCCGCAAGATCCCGAAGATCGTGGCCTCGTTCTCGAACTCCCATGGCGGATGGCTCATCATCGGCATTGCCGACGATTCCCGCGAAGTCTGTCCTTTGCCCAAAGGCTCTACCGACTACTCCCAGATCATAGGCGAGCTCTGCCGCCACCATGTATCGCCGGCACCGCGCTTCGAGGTGCGCTTCCTTGCCAATCCCCAGAATCCAGAGACCGGCGTCGTGCTTGTCCGCATCGACGAGGGCGACTTCCCGCCCTATGTCGCCGACGGCATTGTCGAGATAAGGGAGGGCTCGACCTCAGGCCCTGCCGACTCGGCAGCGCTGGTCGATCTCTACGACAGAGCGATGAGGAGAAGGCAGGAAGTCGAGCGCTTCTGCAGGCGCACAGTCTTCTATCCGATGGCAGACGATGCAGCTGATGATGCAGCGCTCTTCGACCTCTATCTTTTCCATATGGGACCAGCGGCAGAAGATGTCCATGCCCGCACCCGCGTGAACGAGGGTGCTGCCTTCATGCAGGAAGCCTTTGCCCACAACGGCGTCGAGTGCCACATCCAGCATGCCCATGACAGCCTCATCTTCAGGAGCTCCCAGGCAGACGATATGGTCGTCCCCCACTCTGCCATCGAGCTCTTCCCTGACGCATCCATGAAGCTTTCGGTCCCTGCTGTCATGGTCCGCGGCAAGAAGCGAAAGAGTGCGCTCAAGACCCTGCGGGAAAAGACGGGCGCCTCGCTTCCTGATGATGTCCGCCTCATGGACGCATCGGCGGCACTCCAGCGCGTGACGAGGATGGCATCGCTCCTTGACCGCTTCGTGCGCCTTTCGGGCCTTTCCTGGCAGGAATATGCTGTAGCATACGAGCTCGAGCACATGGCAGGCGTGACGCTCTGGTCGAAGGATCCGACCTATCTCTCCTACGCAAAGACGCACGGCATCCTCTGGTGCGCAACGGCAGACTGCCTTTCGCGCGTCCGCTATCTCGATGACGGGGCACACGACACCTTCCGCGCCCGCCAGTTTGCCGGCAGCCACTTCTTCGAAGCCTGCGGACTTCCGCTTGGCTCGCCCGACTCGGAAGATGCTGCTCTCGTCCAGGCACTGCTCTCGACAAGCCAGGACGAGGAGATGCAAGAGCCCAAGGAAGAGTGAGCGCCTCGACGCTCGATTTCATGGAGAAGGAACGAAAGGCAGCGTTCGTTTAACAAGCCTGTAGCTATCGTGCGCTACCGTATCCCCCAAACTTCACAAGAGCAAGGAGCATGGCATGGAACGCGCTGACACCGAACGCTATCTCACTATCCTGAGGCGCGAGCTTGTCTGCGCGCTTGGCTGCACGGAGCCCATTGCCGTTGCCTATGTGGCAGCACTCGCGAGAGACGCCCTGGGCGAGGCACCTGAGCATCTCTCCGTTGCCTGCTCCGGCAACATCATCAAGAATGTGAAGAGCGTGACCGTGCCGAACTCCGGCGACCAGCGTGGCATCGAGGCAGCAGCGACGCTCGGCTGCGTCGGCGGCAAGGCAGAGGCAGCACTCGAAGTCCTCGAAGGCGTCACGAAAGATGAGCAGGAGCGCACACGTGAGCTTGTCTCCTCCGGCTTCTGCGATGTATCCCTGGCAGAGGATGTGCCGAACCTCTATATCCGCGTCGTCGCAACAGGAGAAGGCCATGAGGGTGTGGCCTGCGTCTCGGGCAGGCATACGAATGTCGTCGAGCTCACACGTGATGGGAAGGCAGTCTCGGTCGACGGCGTCACGGTGCAGGAAGGTGCTGCGCAAGAGGACGCAGAAGCAGAGCCCGACCTTGCCTGCCTCTCGCTTGAAGGCATCTGGGAGTTTGCCCATACGGTCCCCATCGCCGATATCAAGGACATGATCGAGCGCCAGGTGACCCTCAACGAGGAGATCTCGAACGAAGGCCTCTCGGGCGACTGGGGCGCCCGCATCGGCAAGACCCTGCTCCTCACCCGTCCCGACGATATCTCCTGCCGTGCACGCGCTGCGGCAGCTGCAGGATCTGACGCCCGCATGAGCGGCTGTCCCATGCCTGTCGTAATCAACTGCGGCTCGGGCAACCAGGGCATCACGTGCTCCTTGCCTGTCGCAGAATATGCACGCTTCCTCAAGGTCTCCCACGACGAGATGCTGCGTGCCGTCGCGCTCTCCGACCTTACCGCCATCCATGCGAAGCGCTTCATCGGCGAGCTCTCTGCCTTCTGCGGCGCTGTGACCGCGGCAACCGGTGCTGGCGCTGCCATCTGCTACCTGAGGGGCGGCTCCTTCGGCCAGTACCAGGCAACGATTGCCAATACCCTTGCCAATGTGGGCGGCATCGTCTGCGACGGAGCAAAGCCGAGCTGTGCTGCCAAGATCGCCGCTGCGGTCGATGCAGCGATTCTGGGATGCGACATGGCATTGGCGAATGTCGACTTCAATCCCGGTGAAGGCCTCATCGGCGAGACGACGGAGGAGACAATCCGGTCCATGGGATATGTCGGCCGTGTCGGCATGCATCCCACCGACGTCGAGATCCTGAACATCATGATTGGAAAGACGGTCTGCCAGAACTCCTGAGGCTCACGCACCGCGGATGGCAGAGGCAAGGGCCTGGACGGCGAGCTTCGTGCCGTCCAGGCTGGGGTGCCTGCCATCGCGCCCGTAGAGCCTTGGGGCAAAGCCCTGTTTCCTGAAGGCCTCCCCGACCTCGGCCAGCACGAGACGATCCTTGTCTGCGATGCTGCGGCAGACAGAAGTGATTGCATCCTGCATGGAAGATGGAGCGAGGCCAAGCGCAGCAAGGCGCGGGCATCCTTCGCAGAATGCCCAGGTCTCGAAGAGGATAGGCACCCCTTTCTGTGCGCGCACCAGAGAGGCAAGCCTCTGCACGCTTCGTTCGAAGGATGCCGGCGATGCCACAGCTGCCGTGCTCATCTCCTGGAGTACCACGAAGGCATAGCCTCCTGCTTCGAGCAAGGCGAGCGTCTGGCTCCCAAGCTTCGTCTTCGGGTTCAGCTGTTCGGCGAGACGTGCCCCTCCCCGCGCGTGCACCTCGACCTCGCAGGAAAGCTCCTCGGCAAGAAGCTCTGGCAGGCCATTGGCCCGCGTGAAGCTGTTTCCGAGCATCAGGATGCGGAATGTATCGGAACGATCCATAGACCTCATGCCTTCCCGAGAAGATGGACAGCGACCATCGGTCTGCGCAATGCCCCTGCCAGCGCCATACCAGCACTCCTGTGTGCACGCTATGCGCTCCCACGTTGCGCCAGCATCCTGGCAGGCCTTCATGAGGGGCCTAAAAGCGGTCCCTATGCCTCCTTGGGCGCTTCCTCTTCCTCGTCTTCTGCTTCAAGCAGCGCTTTGGCCTCGTCGAGCGCGGCTCCCCGAGCAAGAGCACGCAGTGCAGCTATCTCGCGCCGGTAGCCAGAGAGCTCGTTGGGCGTCTCCAGAATCATCGGCAGATCCGAGATGCGCTGATTCGTCACGATGGCCTGGAAGGCAGCCAGGCCGAGCGTGCCCTGTCCGAGCTTTTCATGGCGGTCCTTGTGGGAGCCAAGAGGATTTTTCGAATCGTTCAGATGCAGCGCCTTCAGGCGGTCCAAGCCGATCACCCGATCGAACTCGTCAAGCACGCCGTCGAGGTCTTCCGCTATCGGATATCCCGCGTCGTTCACATGGCAGGTATCGAGGCAGACGCCCATGAGCTCGTCGTGCTCGACGCCTTCGAGGATGCTCTCTATCTCATCGAACGTACGGCCCACTTCGGTCCCTTTCCCTGCCATGGTCTCGAGCAGCACGCAGGTCTTCTGTCCGGGCACAAGCACCTGGTTGAGCCCTTCGACGATGAGGCGGATGCCTTCATCTGCTCCCTGCTTCAGATGGTTGCCGGGATGGAAGTTGAGGTAGTTGCCGGGCAGCTCTTCCATGCGTTCGATATCGGAGGCGAAGGCCTCGCGCGTGTATTCCACGACATCCGGCTTCGCCGAGCACAGATTCATCGTATAGGGAGCGTGCGCGACGAGCTTTCCGAACTGGTGGCGCTCCATAAGATCGAGAAGTGCCTGCACATCTGCCGGATCGGGCACCTTGCCCTTGCCGCCTCGGGGATTCCTCGTAAAGAAGGCGAAGGTATTTGCGCCGATCTCGAGCGCACACTTCCCCATCGCCTCATAGCCTTTCGAAGTCGAGAGATGGCAGCCTACCGTGATGTCGCCCATGAATCCAGCACCTTCCTGTCCAGATGTATGCACAGCGATTCTATGCCCACGAGACACCAGCCCGCAAAAGAGCAGAAAGGCTGCAGATGCCCAGGCATTCCACCATACATAGCAAAGGCAGCCCGGAACGTCTGCCCGGACTGCCTCAAGCTGCATTGGATATGGCGGATGGACCTAGCGGCGCACCTCGCGTGCCGCGATACGTCCTGCCGCAAGAGCCGATGCCACAAGGCCCGCCTTCATCAGGTCGAAAACGACGAAGGGAGCGACGCCTGCCGCGAACGCTGCAGCAGGGGAAAGATGTGCGACAAGCACCAGCTGTGCCCAACCACAAAGATAGACCGCTCCCGTCATTGCTGCAACAGAGGCAAAGCAGGACACGGCCCAGGGAAGGCGCGTCTTCGAAAGCTGGGAGAGAAGATACGATCCTGCCCAGGCGCCGGCAATGAAGCCGAGGATGAAGCCTCCGGTGGGACCTGCCAGACGCCAGACGCCGCCAAGGCCGCCCGCGAAGACCGGAGCACCGAGCGCGCCTGCCGCGACATAGGCAGCGGCGGCAGATGCCGCCTCCTTCGGCTTCAGCGTCGCAGCGATGAAGCCAAGCGCCAGGATCTGGAGCGTGAACGGCACCGGCTCAAGCGGAATCTCGAGATTGGCGCTGAGTGCCAGAGCAAGAGCTCCCGCGCAGATGCGCAAAGCGCCTGCCTGCACGCTGCTGCCCTGCACCAGGCTGCGCAGCCGCGTGCTGGCAGGCGATTCCTCGAGGAGCATCCCGTTCGTTCTCTTTCGCATATCATTTCCTTTCGACACATCGGGCAAGGAATGCACGAATAGCATAGCAACCCGCTGCAGTCTGCTCGTGCAGCCTCTCGTTCAGGAAATAAGACCCAAACATACGCTGCCTTCATGCCTTCGAACCGCGCGCCTGAAGGAGGCTGTGATGGATACCCTGCATAAGCGCAAGCTCCGCGCTATCGTTGTCTCGGCACGGCTCTTCGCCTGCGGCGGACAGGCCGTCTCGCCTGCCACACACCGGGCATGACGGAGCAGGCAAGATCCAGCTGGCGCGAGAGCAGACAGCTGCTCCTGCCGAAGAGACGCTCCCCTTCTCCAGGCCGGTCCTGCGACAGAACAAGACCTGCCTTCGCCCAGATGAGCCGGCAGCAGGCCTGGCCGTGCTCTCCCATATCAGATGTCTTCACGGCAAGCATAGCGAGCACGCCCTGTCCAGCAGCTTTCAGACAGCATCGGACGGCGTCGCCTGCACGGCAGGGCGCCAGCCTCCGCCAGCCCTTGAGAAGAAGGTGCGGCTGGCCCTCTCAAAAACGGCATGCCATCCGGATGAGCAGACGCGGGAGGAAGCGCCCTAGTGCCTCTTGAGGTAGTGCTCCAGATTGGAGCGGAAGACAAGCTCCGCATCGCCGACAATGAGTCGTTTGTCCACCTTTCCATACAAGAGGCAGGCAGAGAGCGTGGCAGCCGCACGGAAGGCAAGGCCTTCCGGATCCTTGAAGAGCAGATTCGTGAAGGTATGGTTCCTGAGCGCTTCCACATTCTCCGGGAAGACATCGGAGCCGATGGCAGGCACCTTGCCGGCAAGGCCGGCAGCGCAGAGCTCCTGCGCAAGCACCATGCTGCCTGTCGCAAAGACGCTGCTGGCAAACGAGGGCACACACTCTTCCAGAGCCCTGCGTACCCTGTCGGGCAGCTCGTCCCGCTCGCTGTGGCCGCCCGGGACCTCAATGATGCGTGCTTCCGGCAGCATTCTCCGGAGCTCTTCTCTGAAGGAATCGGCCACGAGACGATGCGCCTCGACTGTCGCATCGCCCGAGAGCAGGACCGCCGAAAGGCCTGCATCTCCGTGAGCCCTGCCTGCCATAAGGTTCGCTGCCTGCTCTGCCATGAGAAGGCCTGCAGCATGGTAGTCGGGAACCGCTGCCCCGATATGGTCAATCCTTCGGTCTGCGCCCATGACAAGCTCGATGGGGATAGCATGCTCCGAGAGACGCTTGAGCTCCAGGAAATCCCGTTCCGTCTCGGGCGTGAAGGCAAGAAGGCCGCTCACATGTTCCCCTGCCTCGATCTTCCCATAGATCTCGGAAAGCACGTCCGCATAGCAGCCAGGACGAAACGAGCAGCGCCTGAACTCGATGTCGCCCGAACTATGGGAGGCAGCGAATGCCTCGAAGCCGCTCCAGAGCTGGGCATAGAAGAAGCGCCCATCGTCTTCTGCGCTTGGCAGCACGACATAGACAACCGGCGCCTTGCGCCTGAGCATCGAGGCGCTTTCGTTGCGCTCATAGCCGACCTCTTCGGCATACTGCAGGATCTCGGAGCGGGTCTTGGCACCGACGCCGGGCTTTCCCGCTATCGCCTTGTGGACCGTATTGACGGAGATGCCGAAATGGGCCGCGATATCTCTCATCGTTATGCGTGTATCTGCCATGCAGAAAGCCAATCCAGATCTTGTGCTGTACATGCCTCTCCATCATACGCGTTGCAGCATATGCACGTGAAGTGGCATGCCAGAAGAAACGTGCACAGAAGGCGGGGTCCCTTTGGGCATGTCATTTTGCTTGAGGCTCTTTACTGGTCGATAGCGGAATCGTCGAAGCAGTCACCACAGGTCGGGCAGGTCCAGGAGCCATCCTCGGCAACACGGGGGCTGGCGTGACATGCCAGCTTGTGCTCCCGCAGCAGCCGCTTCGGGAGCTGCCCTGCCTGGGAAACCTCCGCCAGGCTGCCAGCGGCCTCGAAGGAGGCACCTCCCTGCGCTGCTGCATCCGGTGCTTCCTGCCAGGGCTGTGCCGGTGCGCCCCGGGGATAGCCTGCCTGAGCAAATCCGTTCTGACGCTGCTGATAGCCACTCTGGCTGTAGCCCTATCCTCCCTGCGGAGGGTAGCCGCCCTGGCCATCCATCTCTGCCTCGAGAGTCACGAAAGCCTACATGGGCGTCTCCGAGACCGGCAGAACCGTATTCTGCATCGGCAACAATGACGGACCGAAAACCGGCATCTTCTTTCTCGATGCTGACAGCATGGCGCACGTGGGCTTCATGGGCACCGTCGCGGTCGATATGGGTTCGAGCATGGTATGGAACTGCATGCCGCGTGCGGGCCTTCCGAGGCTATCGAGGCCATCCAGACAATCCGGGGCTGCACGAACCAGATTGCCTGGCTCTGGACCTGCCTTCCTGAGAGGGCCAGGACACATGCACCATTCTCCCGCTGCACCCTTCCCTGCCGCCTTCTCGGACAGGGCTATCCAGGCAAGGCAGCTTCCGGCTTGCCGCGCATATGCTGGCAACTCCTGGCGGTTCCCGCACACCCATCAGAATCGGGCAGATGGAGCATATCCATCTGCCCTTTCTTCATGCACGAGACCTTGTTCCTGCTTCCCTACATCCAGCCTCTGCGGACAAGGATGATCGAAAGGATGACACAGACGATCGCCGTGCCGCCGCAGATGATGCCAAAGCCATGCGGGACGTTGGCGAGCGGCATCCAGCTCAGGTCGACATTCATGCCATACAGTCCCGAAATGACCGTCGGAATCGAGAGGATGAGCGTGATCGACGTGAGGCGCTGCATCACATTGTTCAGGCGCGAGTCCATGAGCGAGCTCACGAGGTTTCTCGTGCCATCCATAATGTCGCGATAGATCTGGGCCATCTCGATGGCCTGCTGCGTCTCTGTCGCAGCATCCTCGAGGAGATCTTCTGTGCTGGGGCCAGGATGGAGCCTGCCCGAGCGCTGCAGGCGCGTGAGCACAGACCCATTGCCCCTGAGCGATGTCTGAAAGTAGACAAAAGTCGTCTCCACCTCATGAAGGCTCATGAGGTCGGCTTCCGTCGTGGACTTCTTGATCTTCTCCTCGAACTCGCGCCTCTGCCTGTCGATGCAGCGCAGATCTCTCTGGTAGAGAAGAGCAGCCCTCAGCAGGATGCGGTAAAGGAACTGACGGCGCAGCCTTGTCGAAAGCTCCAGACCAGAGCCTGCCCGCCCCGGAGAGAGGATCGGCGTATCCTGCGCACAGACCGTGATCACATTGTGCTCGAGGATGAGGATGCCCAGAGGGATGGTCTCATACGTCGAGACGCCGTGGCGCACATCGTCGACCGGGATATCGATAAGGACAAGGGAGAATGCTTCCTCGTACTCGACACGGGACTTCTCTTCCGGGTCATTGGCAGCAGCGATATCGGCAGGATCGACACCCTGGAGCTGCGACGCGACGGACTCGATCTCGTCGAGCGACGGCGAGGTGAGCTTGATCCATACCCAATCATCGATTTCATCGACTGCATGCGTGCCTGCATCGTCTGTCCGGTAAAGCTCTATCACCTGCCGCCTCCTGCCCTGTCTGTCCAGCTTCCAAGGATACACGTGGAGAGGATTTCCGCGGAGCTTGAGCTGGAGTCCATGCGAAGCCTTGACATGCTGGAAGGAAAGAAGCGGACACGCGAGGAAGCTGTCAGGAAGGCCAGAACTTTCAAGTGCTGTCCCCTGTTTCGCGTGCAGGACTCCTGCATGCGAATGCCAAAACGAAATACGGGAGTGCTGTACGGCCGCAGACATCTCCTCGAGAGGTGCGGGACAGCGACGGGGCCCTGGCAGGCCCAAGATCCGATTTGGTATCCACCGGCAGCTCGGACAGCTCGAAGACCCGCACATATGCCGAGCATCAATCCGTACCGGAACGGAGGCTGCCGTCTTCGGCATGCGTCAGCAAGGGCACTCCTTGCCGGCACGAGCCCCTCATAGACAAGAAGAGCTGACATATGCCTGCCTGGCCCCTTCCAGCCCTGCAGATGCAGGCCCTGCTGCCTTGCTGCATCCCCTGCAGCCAAACTCTTCCGGCGCTCTCAGCGGACGCATTCTGCCTGTCGGGCGGATGGAGGGCAGGAATTCTTGACGGAAGAAAGATGCTCTGAAACAATCTGTTTCTGCAGCTTGCATCCAGCTGCACCAAGGAGATCCCATGAAAATCGTGAAGCGCATAAACAACAATACCGTAATATGCGTCAACCAGAAGGGGCGTGAGCTTGTCGCGATTGGCCGAGGCATCGGCTTTCCCGACGGTCCTGCCGATGTTTCTCTGGACCGCATAGAACGTACCTTCTACGGCGTCGACAGCAGGTATCTTGCCCTGCTCGATGAGCTCGACCCCAGCATCATGGAATTCTCTGCCCAGCTTGCAGACATCGCACGCTCCAGCATATCGCGGGAGCTCTCCGCCAACCTTCCCTTCACGCTTGCAGACCATATCTCTTTTGCTATCAAGCGGTGCCGAGAGCATCTCTACGTGAAGATGCCTCTAGCTTACGACGTGCAGCAGAGCTACCCCACCGAATACCGGATTGCGCAATTGGCACTCAAAGGCATCGAGCGGAATTTCGATGTCAGGCTGCCGAGAGACGAAGCTTCAGGCATAGCGCTCTGCATAGCAAACAGCGCGGTCGCACCCTCCAGCAAGGCGAAATCGAATGAAGCTAGAAAAGAGGCTCATCTCATAGACAAGCTCACCAGAGCAGTCGAAGACGAGCTGGGCATAACGGTCAGCCGCGATAGCTTCGATTTTGCCCGTTATGCAACCCATGTTCGCTATCTGCTTGAACGCATCAGCCAGGGACAGCCTCTCGAGACCGAAAACGCCAGCCTCTACCGGCCTCTCTCCGAACAGTATCCAGAAGCAGCTGCCTGTGTAGAGCGTATGTCAGGGATTATCAGGCGTGAATGCGGAGCAGATCTGACCGACGAGGAGAAGGTCTATCTCATTCTGCACGTAAACCGTCTCGTCGACAGATCGGCGGATACGCCAGACTGAAATACCGTTGGCCGGTCATTTTCTGCCGCTCGCGGCGACATGTGTTTACTACGATCCCCTTCAGCTTCTAACTTGAAGCACAACAAGGTGTTATTCGGGAGCTTGGCCCTCGGAGCATGACGGAAAGCAGAGATGCTTGACTCGGCATGCTCCGAGGGCCTTTTTCTGCTTTCCGCGCCCCTCCAGCCTCTCTCGGCCAATGCCTCGGGACGGATAGGCCTGCCGTCCTGGTTTCAGCTCTGCTGCGCACACAGACAATGCCGGAATAGAGAAGGGAAAGACCTATGGCTGACAACAAGAAGATAGCCGCCGATGTGCTTGAAGCGGTTGGAGGAAAGGAAAATGTCACGTTCGTCGCGCACTGCATGACAAGGCTGCGCTTCAATCTGAAAGACATCGATGCGCCTGATATCGAGAGCGTGAAGAAGATCGACGGAGTCATCGGGGCCCAGATCTCAGGCGCGCAGTTCCAGGTCATCATCGGACAGAACGTCGCCAAGGTCTACGAAGAGCTCTGCCGCCTGGGAGGGTTCGCGAAGCAGGATGCCATCGAAGAGAATCTGGACAGCGCTTCCGAAAAGCTCACACCCAAGGCGATCGGCAACAACATCCTGAACTACCTTTCTGGCTCGATGGTGCCGCTTATCCCGGTCCTCATGTGCGCCGGCCTCTTCAAGACGATTGGTGTCATTCTCGGCCCGACGATGGCGGGCGTCGTCTCGGAGACGAGCGACATCTATATCCTCATGAACATGCTCTATGACGCTGCCTTCTATTTCCTGCCGATATATCTCGGCTACAACGCAGCAAAGAATATCGGCGTGACACCCGTGCTTGGCGCCTTCATGGGAGGAATACTGATCGATCCGGCCATGATACAGATGGCACAGGATGGCGCTGCCTTCTCGGTCTATGGGATCCCCTGCATTCCGGGCAACTACACGCAGAGCGTGATCCCCATCCTTCTTTCGGTCTGGGCCATGCGCTATATCGAGCGCTTCTTCAAGAAGGTCGTTCCCGATACGCTGTCGACCGTCTTTGCGCCCTTCCTGACGATGGCAGCAGCGGTTCCCGCGTCTCTCTGCCTGCTGGCACCGCTCGGCAGCTGGCTGGGAAGCTGCCTTGCCGGCCTCTTCGCCTTCCTTGGCACTTCAGGCGGCATCGTCGCCGTCATCGGAGGCGGCCTTCTTGCAGCGCTCTGGCTCCCCATGGTCGTCTCGGGCATGCATATCGCTCTCATCATGCTTTCGATTGCAAACTTCATGGCAACAGGCTCTGACAGCTTCATCCTCGTCGTCACGACCGTGAGCATCTGGGCAGCCTACGGCTGCGAGGTTGCCACCTGGCTCAGGCTGCGCGATGAGAAAGAGAAGAGCATGGCACTTGGCTATGCAATCTCCAATATGGTAGGAGGTGTCGGCGAGCCCTTCATCTACGGCATGATGTTCAGATATCGCAGGCTCTTCCCCTGCCTGATGGCTGGATCTTTCGTCGCCGGAGCAATCGCGATCGCTCTGGGTGTGAGCGTCTATGTCGCAGGAGGCGCATCCAACGTCCTCAATGTCCTGGTCTTCGTCGGGGGCTCCACATCCAATCTTGTCAATATGGGAATATCGGTCGCGGCCGGATTCGTGGCATCGTTCATCCTGACGTTCATGTTTGGCTTCACCAAGGATGAGCTCAAGTATGGACCTGCACAGGAACGTGCCTAGATTCGAAACATGTGCCGCCTCTTAGCAGGAACTGCTAAGAGGCGGCAGACCAAGGAGATGGAGCAATGAAGATAGAAGAGGCTATCCAGTCGATCAGGAGCTACTGCTCAGACATCGATGCCTTCACAGGCAAGCCCATCGATCCAAAGACAACACGCGACCAGGTGCTCTATGGAGAACGCTTCCTCGGCGCAGAATGCACCGGCATCATCACCTGCATCTGGCCCACAGCAGACATCATCACGCGCGCCCAGAGCATAGGCGCGAATCTCATCATATCTCACGAAGCAATCTTCTGGAACCATGGTGACCGGCGCGATATCTTGGCCGGAAACCGCACATTCCAGGCAAAGTGCAGGCTTCTCGATCAATGGGGAGGCGTAGTGTGGCGCTGCCATGATGCAATCCATGCTGGCGTACCTTTGGAAGCAGATGGCAGCCTGGCAGACGGGATATTCTTTGGCTTTGCCGAAAAGCTCGGCTGGCTTGATTACAGAATCGACAAGTCCTGCCTGGACTTCATGCTGCCGGAACCCATTCGCGCCAGCGTGCTTGCATCCAGGCTTGTAGAGACGCTTGGCCTTTCCGGAACGCGCATCATAGGAGACAGCGCTGCTCTCGTTCAGCGTATCCGCATTCCCATTCATATCCTGGGCATGCCTGAAGCAGATACCAGCCTCATCAATGAAATAGATAGAAGCTCGATTGACTGCCTCCTTGCAATGGAGCTCATCGATTACACCGTCAGCGAATACATCCGCGATGCAGCGATGCTGGGAGCCGGCAAATGTGCCATCCATCTGGGACATTTCAACCTCGAGGAGCCCGGAATGGAATACATGGCGGAATGGATTCCAAAAGCTCTGGCTGCTGCCGGCTACCAGAGAAAGATCCAGCCTTCTGTCTCATTCCTTCCTATGGGCGATACCTATGGCTATGTAGCCTGCCATAAGTCCTGAAACAGCTGCCGACAGGAGACGTGCCAGGATTTCTGCCCTGCTCTTGCATAGGAGCAGGGCTTCATTCTGCACGCGATGAATATGCTGAAGGATATCCTGCACCAACGGAATGAAGCCCCATTCGCGTCCGCACCCCCATCCGCAAGAATAGGTCATATAACAGATAGGGGGCACGGTGCGAACTGCGCACAGCAGAACTTTTCACCGACAAAAGCCCAGTTGGCGTATCTTGCTGGCGCATCTGCGCGCAATTCGGTCACACAATTCGGCCAGCAGGAAGGCCGCAGCCTACCCGAGCAGGATCTCCAGCATGCAAGCTGCTTGAGGCAGCTAAGGCAGATGGCCGAATTGCTTCTTGCATGGACGCCGCAGCGAACATCGCCACGGCGGCACCGGAGACGACGGGCAGCCACCGCGTGCGTGTGGGATGCATTGCCGTGGCTGCTCCAATCCTAGAAGATCTGTCTGACTGATTCTGCCTGAAGGCCAGAGCTGTCGAGCTTCTGGCTGTTTTCGGCTGCATGCACGCAACGCGCGTCATTCGAAAGCATGATTTCCCGACAAGCGTGGGACGACTGCAGCAATCAGGCGGAGGGCCGGATGCAGGCAGAAATGTGTCGTGGGTACGTGTGGCCTATCAGAGAGCCCGGGCGACTCAAAATGCGGAACGATTCGTTCCAGGGTCGTTGCGCAGGAGCGATGGACAATCATGACCACCCGCGTAGCGGGTGGTTTGCTCTAAGGGTATAACCCTATAAATGCCGGCCAGGGACTCAAGTCCCTGGCCTTCGCTTCGTTCAGGCCGCATGGCCGCTTGACTCGTGG